>JBCBRU010000327.1:0-9640 GCA_039819565.1 Myxococcota bacterium
GCCCGAGATGCGCTCTCCCAGGTGCGCCCCGGTGAATAGTGGCGCTCCATTTGCCCAGCGATGGTGGCGCTCCAGGAGCCTCCGCTGTCTCTCCCGGCCACCAAAACTCGAGCTCGAGCCCGATCCGCTTCCAGCAGGGGATCGTCCAATTGCCGAACCAGAGCGGACCAGATCGCTTTCACCGGGGCGCACCTGGGAGAGCGCATCTCGGGCTTTTGCGGGGCTCCTTGCTGGAGGCGACGTTCTCGACGCCGCCTCGGGGGACGGCGCCCTCGCCGAGCTCATCGCCCCCGGCTGTCGGAGTCTGACCTGCCTCGACGTGAGCGCGAAGGTGGTCGCGGCGGGCCAAAAACGCCTCGCACGCTTCGGACATGCGCGCTTCGTCGAAGGCGATATGCACCAGCTCCCCTTCGATGCGGACAGCTTCGATCTGGTGCTTCTCATGAGCGCTCTTCCCTACGCTCGGGACGTCCGAGCGGTCCTCCGGGAGGTGGCTCGGGTGCTTCGCCCTACCGGAGGCCTCATCGGAGGGACCTTGGCCCGTCACAAGCATGCGCAGGCCGTCGCTCCTTATGGTCATGTCAACTTAGGCTTCGCCACCGACGAGCTACGGGCTGACCTCGAGGCGACCGGCTTCGACGTGGCTCTATGCGAAGTGACCCACACCGAGCGCCGGACTCCTCACTTTCAGATCATCACTCTTCACGCGGCACGCCGCTCCTAGGAATGTCCCATGAGCATTCGCAATACCCTCGATACTCTCCTTTCGGAACGCATTCTCATCATTGATGGAGCAATGGGCACCATGCTCCAACGCGAAGGCCTCGAGGAGGCCGACTATCGCGGCGAGCGGTTTCCCGACGCGCCCGGACAGCTGAAGGGCAACCACGACGTCCTTTGTCTCACGCGGCCGGACATCCTCGAGAAGGTTCAGCGAGCCTATCTGGAGGCCGGGGCCGACATTCTTGAGACGAATACCTTCAGCTCCACCACCATTGCTCAAGCGGACTACGGTCTCGAAGAAGCGGTCGAAGACCTGAACCGAGAGTCGGCGCGCATCGCCAGAGCGCTGTGCGACGAATACACCGCGCGCAATCCGGACAAGCCGCGGTTCGTAGCCGGAGTCCTCGGGCCGACCAATCGGACCGGCTCGATCTCCCCGGACGTCAACAATCCTGGCTACCGCAATACAAGTTTCGATGAGCTCCGTGGGGCCTACGCTCAGGCCACGCGCGCCTTGCTCGACGGGGGAGCCCACCTGATCATGGTGGAGACCATCTTCGACACCCTCAACGCGAAGGCGGCGCTGTACGCCATCATGGAGGTTGCGGAGGCTCGCGGAGAGGACGTCCCGATCATGATCTCGGGAACCATCACCGACGCTTCGGGCAGAACCCTTTCGGGCCAAACGACGGAGGCGTTCTACAACGCGGTGGCGCACGCTAAGCCAGTCAGCGTGGGACTTAACTGTGCCCTCGGCGCGGAGCAGCTTCGACCCTACGTCGAGGAACTTTCGAGGGTGGCGACATGCTGGGTGAGCGCCCATCCCAACGCAGGTCTCCCGAACGAGTTCGGGGAGTACGATCAGACCCCCGAAGAGATGGCCGGCCTCGTCAAGGAGTTCGCCGAGAGTGGATTCCTGAACATGCTCGGGGGCTGCTGCGGCACGACCCCGGACCACATTCAGGCCATCGCGACCGCGGTGGAGAAGGTCCCGCCCCGGAAGCGACCGGAGCGTCCCACCGCGATGCGGCTATCCGGTCTCGAACCCCTCACCATCGACGGCAGCGGGCTCTTCGTGAACATCGGCGAGCGAACCAACGTGACCGGCTCGGCCCGCTTCAAGCGACTCATCAAGGAGGGCGACTTCGATACCGCGCTGGAGGTGGCTCGCGACCAAGTCGAAGGGGGTGCACAGCTCATCGACGTCAACATGGATGAGGGCATGCTCGACTCTGAGGAGGCCATGAAGACCTTCCTCAACCTCATCGCCGCGGAGCCGGACATCGCGCGCGTGCCGGTGGTGATCGACTCTTCAAAATGGTCGGTCATCGAGACCGGCCTCAAGTGCATTCAAGGCAAGGGCATCGTGAACTCCATCTCCCTCAAAGAGGGGGAGGAGGCGTTTCTGCAGCAGGCGCGACTGGTTCAGCGCTATGGCGCCGCTGTGATCGTCATGGCCTTCGACGAAGACGGACAGGCCGACACCCGGGAGCGGAAGTTCGAGATCTGCAAGCGCTCCTACGAGCTTCTGACGGAGAAGCTCGAGTTCCCCCCTGAAGACATCATCTTCGACCCCAATATTTTCGCGGTGGCGACGGGTATCGAGGAGCACAACGAGTACGGGAAGGCGTTCTTCGAGGCTTGCGGAGACATCAAGCGTGAGCTCCCCCATGCCAAGATCTCGGGGGGGGGTGAGCAACGTGTCTTTCTCGTTCCGCGGCAACAACCCGGTGCGCGAGGCGATGCACGCGGCTTTTCTCTACCACGCCACGAAGGCGGGTATGGACATGGGCATCGTCAACGCGGGTCAGCTCGAGGTGTACGAAGAGGTTCCCAAGGATCTCCTCGTCCTTATCGAAGACGTGCTCTTTAATCGCAACTCCGAGGCGACGGAGCGGCTGACTGATGCTGCTGAGAACGTCAAGGGCAAGAAGAAGGACAAGAAGGACGATCTCGAGTGGCGCGCGCAGGCTGTTGAGAAGCGCCTCGAGCACGCTCTAGTCAAAGGGATCGCGGATTTCGTCGAGGAGGATGTGGAAGAGGCTCGTCAGCGGGCGAGCAAGCCCATCGAGGTGATCGAGGGCCCGCTCATGGACGGAATGAACGTCGTCGGGGACCTCTTCGGTGCTGGCAAGATGTTTCTGCCCCAGGTCGTCAAGTCTGCACGGGTAATGAAGAAGGCGGTCGCCTATCTGATTCCCTATATCGAGGAGGAGAAGCGCAGGAGCGGACGCGCCCACGAGGCGAAGGGCAAAGTCATTATGGCTACGGTGAAAGGGGACGTGCACGACATCGGAAAGAACATCGTGTCGGTCGTCCTTCGCTGTAACAACTATGACGTGATCGACCTGGGCGTGATGGTGCCGGCCGAACGCATCCTCGAGGCCGCTCGTGAGGAAGACGCGGACATCATCGGACTGTCTGGGCTCATTACTCCCTCGCTCGACGAGATGGTCCACGTGGCCAAAGAGATGGAGCGCACGGGCTTCGATCTTCCTCTGCTCATCGGCGGGGCCACGACCTCTCGCATGCATACGGCCGTCAAGATCGACCCCCAGTACGACCGCGGCCAGGCGGTATATGTCACCGACGCCTCGAGGTCGGTGTCGGTGGTCAGCCAACTCCTGTCGGAGCGCCAGCGGGACGGCTATATTCACGAGGTCCAGGCGGATTACGTGAAGCTTCGCGACCAACACGCGGGCAGGCGTGATCGCACCCAGCGTCTGAGATTGTCTGAGGCCCGGGCGAACCGCCTCGCCATCCAATGGGATGGCCACACACCGAAGAAGCCGAGTTTCCTCGGCCTCCGGACTTTCGAGCGCTACCCCCTCGATGAGCTGGTCGAGCGTATCGACTGGACGCCGTTCTTTCACACCTGGGAGCTTCACGCGTCCTATCCCCGGATTTTCCAGGACGAAGTCGTGGGCGAGCAGGCCCGCGAGCTTTTTGATGACGCCCAAGAGATGCTGGGGCGGATCGTCCAAGAGAAGGTCATCGAGGCGCGCTCGGTGGTGGGCTTTTTCCCGGCCAACTCGGTGGGCGACGACATTGAGGTCTACGCGGACGAGTCCCGGACCGAGGTGGTTGAGGTCATCCATACCCTTCGTCAGCAGTCGAAGAAGGCTCGGGGTCGGCCCAATCTGGCCCTGGCCGACTTCGTAGCCCCCAAGGACTCAGGGGTTGTCGACTACGTCGGTGGATTCGTGGTCACGGCCGGGATCGGCGCTGACGCCTTTGCCAAGTCCTTCGAGGACGCCGGAGATGACTACAACGGGATCATGGTGAAGGCGCTCGCGGATCGCTGCGCGGAGGCTTTCGCCGAGCGCATGCACGAACGCGTGCGTAAGGAGCTATGGGGCTACGCGCCGGAGGAGGAGTACTCCAATGAGGAGCTCATCAAGGAGTCCTATCGAGGCATCCGACCCGCCCCCGGCTACCCCGCCTGCCCCGACCATACCGAAAAGAAGACGCTCTTCCGGATGCTCGAAGCCGAGGAGCGCACGGGCGTAAGGCTCACCGAAGCCTTTGCCATGTGGCCTGCGTCTTCGGTGAGCGGCTGGTACTTCGGTCATCCCGAAGCGCAATACTTTGGGGTAGGAAAGATCGATCGTGACCAGGTCGAAGACTACGCGAGGCGCAAAGGGATTGCGCTCCCCTTTATGGAGCGCTGGCTCGGCCCCAATTTGTCCTACGAGCCGGAATCGGCCCGCCCCGTTAAGAAGGTGGGTTGAGCTCCGGACGGTCCGCCGAGGAGGAGACCTCCTCGTCCTCGGCGCCGTCCCGGGCCAGCAGGTGCTCCTTGAAAGGTAGGAGTGCGGGGAGCACCACGAGGTCTCCGATGAGAGCGACCAAGATCGCGACTCCCGCCAGCAGCGCGAACCGGTGAGTGGGCAAGAACCCCGAAGGGACCAGAGCGAAGAAGCCCGAGGCGATGACGAGGGTCGAGTAGACCAGCGCTCGGCCCGTCCGCTTAAGGGCCGAGAGCTCTCCTTCCTCTTTCCAAGCCACCAGGAAGTGAAGGGTATCGTCGACGGCGATGCCCAGAGCCACGGTACCCGTCATGGCCGTTCCGACATCGAGGGGAATGTCCAGTCCCTTCATCACGAGGGCGTTCGTGGCCACGGGAAGGAGGTTGGGCACAATCGCGACGAGGGCCAAGAGCGGCGAGCGGAGCGCAATCAGGAGGACCAGCTCCATCAACACCAGCGTAGCTACGAGAGATTGGACCAGCGTCGTGCGAAGCCCGGCCTGTGAGCGGACGATGAGGTCGTAGCTGCCAGTTTCGACGACAGAGATATCCTCGAAAGGTCCTCGAAGCCGGCTGTCGAGCGCGGAGGAGATGCGCTCGAGGTCCTCGGCGTCGGTCTCGGGATCGAGAAGAAGCGAGATGCGGCTCTTCCCTCGACTCTCGAGGCCCTCAGCCAGCTCGGGTCGGGTCTCGAGCAGAAAGTCCGCGTAGGCCGATTCCGGGAAGCCGCGGCGGCCGGAGCTTCGGTAGGCCGCCTCACGGACGAGGAGCGCCAAGTCAACGCGGCCCCTGACCCCCTGGATGGCGGTGGCGGTCGCGGCGAATTGGTCCCTTCGCTGGAGCGACAGCGGACCGTCCCGGCCCTTCACGACCAGCTCCAGACTCGCTAGGCCAGCTCCGATCTCGCCCAATTGATCGTGAGCGACGCGCACGGGGTGAGCGCGGGGGAAGAGATCGAGTGGGCGAGCGCTGGGATGGAGCGTAGGCAGAGCGACCAATCCGGCCGCGATGAGGGCCAGCGCCATCGTGATCACGAGCCCCCGGTGAGCGCGACTCCAGGCCGCTAGGGCTACGAGCTGTCGTTCGAGCCGCGGGGCGCGGGCCTGGTCGGCGCGGTCTCGCTCACCTCGGCCGGGGGGCGGCCCGAAGGCCGCGAGCAGAGCCGGGAGTCCGAGCAGTAGGAGCGGCACCGCCGCCGCCAGTCCTGCCCCGGCGAACAGGCCAAAGACCCGTATCGGGCCGAGGTCCGCCAGCGCGAGGCTCGCGAAGCCGAGGGCAGTGGTGAAGAGGGCGAGGGCGACGCCGTCAGCTTTGTCCCGCGCGGCGGACAGAGCCGCATCGGCCCGAGACCGAAAGCGCTCTCGGTGAAGAAATCCCACCACCACGTGGAGTGCACTCGCCAGTCCGATGACGAAAAGGAGGGGCTTAGCGACGTTGACAACCAGGTTGCCGGTCAGTCCGAAGAGGCCAAAGCCACCCTCCGCGGCGAGGACGAGGAGGCCGACGGGGGTCAGCGCGCATATGGTCAGGCGCAGACTCTTGAGGGTGATCAGCAGGAAAATCACGCACACCGTGACCAGGATGGGCAGCGCGGTGCGTTCGACTTCGGCGCCTTCGCGATCGAGCGCCACGTTGAGGAGTGGGCTTCCGCCGAACACCAATTCGACGCCCTGCTGGGACAGTTGCGACCGGCGATCGGACAGGACAGCCTGCGCCGATCGCCAAACCTCCGGGGGTGCGAGAAGGCCAAAGCCGTAGATCGTCGCGGTCGGGGGCGAGAGGGTTAGGAGATGGAGGGTGCGGCCGAGGGGGCCGTCGAGCTCGCGCTCGACACGGGCTCTGGCCTCCGCGTCGAACAGATCCGGATCCTCCAGCAGGAGCATCGCTTCGCCGTAGGCCTGAGTCGGACCAAGCACCCGAGTGATCGGAGCCAACTCCCCAAAGAGGCTCTCGATGGAGGCGACGGCTTCCGTGAGCTCCGGAAGGCGGTCGGCTCGCAGGTGGGCCACGAGCACCTCGTCCGCCCCAAAGTCGCTCCGGAAACTTGCATAGTCTCGGGCTCGCTGATCCGCGGTGGCGGTGATAGCGGCGACGGAGTTGTCGACGGCTGGGCGGGGCAGGAGCGCCAACCCCAGGGCCACCGCGAGGGTGACCCAGCCTAGAATCAAGGCCAGGCGTCCTTTGGGGGTGGCTACGCTCTCGGGCAGCGACTCCGCCCAAGCGCTCGCACGACGGGGCCGAGGGGTTCGCCGGGCCGTTGAGCGCGAGCTTGGTTGCTTTCCTGGCTCCGCCTCGGGTTCGTTCATGCGGGGGCGTCCGCGAACACACGCTCGAGACGCGCCGCGTGCCGCCGAGGCGTGTCTACGAGGGCCCGGACCTCGTCGTCCGCGGGGCGTTCCAGCAGAGCAGCCGGAGTATCGAGCTGGACGAGACGGCCGGCGCGCATGACCCCCACCCGATCTCCGAGGAGAAGGGCCTCGGCCATGTCGTGGGTGACGAAGATACCGCCCACTCCCAGCTCGCTGCGGATCGTCTGAAAGCGGTCCTGCAAGACCTCCCGGGTAGCGGGATCGAGGGCTCCGAAGGGTTCGTCGAGCAGCATGAGCTGCGGCTCTGCGGCGAGAGCTCGCGCGACCCCGACACGTTGCTGTTGCCCTCCCGACAGGGCCGCGGGGAGGCGGTCTCGATATTCGGCGGCGGGCAGCTCGACCATGTCGAGGAGGAGGTCGACCCGCTCTGCCACCCGTCCGGGCGCCCAGCCGAGGAGCTTCGGGGTAATGGCGACGTTCTCGGCGACGGTCATATGCGGAAAGAGCCCGACACGCTGAAACACGTACCCAATTCGACGACGAAGCTCATAATCGGGGAGGGCTCGCGCGTCCTCACCGAAGAGCCGAAGCCGTCCTTCGCTCGGCTCAATCAGGCGATTCACCATTCGTAGGGTGGTCGTCTTGCCCGACCCGGAGCTCCCGACGAGCATCACGAGCTCTCCCGGCGCCACCTCGAAGGTCACACGATCGACCGCCACGGAGGCTCCGAAGCGCTTCGTCAGCTCGACGACCTCGATCACGCCCCGACTGAAACACGAACCGGGTCTCTCGTCGTCCTATCTCGGACGGACCCTTGTCAGAGGACGCCGCTGCCGGTTCCCTCCCCGCGTGCGCGCCCCGGCAAACGGACTCGAGATCGAATACGAGATCGACGGCCCCGAACAAGGCCCCGTGCTGCTCCTCGTGATGGGCCTCGGGCAACAGCTCGTGGCTTGGCCTGATGACTTCGTGGCGGGCTTCGTCGAAGCCGGCTTTCGGGTCGTTCGCTTCGACAACCGCGATATCGGGCTGTCCTCGAAGATCGAGGAGGAGAGTCGCACGGGGGTTGTGAGCTCGTTTTTGAGGAGCCGCTTCGGATTCAGCGTGGATGCCCCGTACGTCCTGGACGATATGGCTTCGGATGCCTGGGGACTGATGGATCACCTGAGCATCGATCGTTTTCACGTTCTCGGGGTGTCCATGGGGGGCATGATCGCCCAGCTGATGGCCATCGGCCGGCCTGAGCGCGTGGCCACCCTGACCTCCGTCATGTCTACGACGGGTGAGCGCAATCTCCCATCCGCCACGCCGAAGGCTCTAGCTCTCCTGGCGCGTCGGCGGCCGGTCAAGGCCGACCGCGAGACCCTCATTGCCCACAGTCTCGAAGCCAAGCGGACGCTCGCGGGGCCCCTGTTCCCGACCTCGGAGGAGGAGATGTGGGCGGCCAGCGCTCGGACGGTGGACCGAATGTACTACGCGCCGGGCTATCGTCGCCACACGCTGGCGGTGCTTGCCTCCCCCGATCGGCGAACGTCTCTCCAGAGCTTGAGTGTCCCCACCCTCGTCGTTCATGGCACCGCGGACCCGCTGGTGCCGGTCGGTCACGGGCGCCGCACCGCGGAGTTGGTCCCGCGGTCCCGGCTGGAGCTCATTGAAGGATGGGGGCACGACCTGGCCCCGGGAGTTCGGCCGCGGATCGTGGACTGGTTCGCTGACCAAGCCCGGAGCCATCCGGCCTGACCCGACGGGGCTTGGGTCGCGGATGGGCGGCATTGGGGTCGCCAAATTCGGCATTTTCGAACGTTTTCACGACGCAAATTTCGCGACTCTGGCCGACACTTCGGCTCAATCTTCGATAATATGTGAGATTTACCCCTAGGTGAGCTTGCGCCTGGATTAGGGAAATCATTGTATTGGGGTGTGCTGAAGCCGGTACGTCGCCAGTCACTCTCGGACGCCGTATTCGAGCAACTTCGAGATCGTATCCTCGTGGAGGAGCTCTCTGCCGGGATGGCGCTCCCTCCGGAGCGGGAGCTGGCCAAGCAGCTCGGGGTCAACCGCCAAGCGGTCCGTGAAGCGCTCAAGCGTTTGGAGCAGATGCGACTGGTGACCATCCAACACGGTGGAGGCACCACCGTGGTGGACTATCGCGCCGAGGGCTATCTGGATTTGCTCCCCCCCCTCGCGGGTTTGGGGCCCCGACCGGACCGTATCGTGCTGCGTTCGATCGCGGAGATGCGGGGCGTGGTCTACCCCGAAGTCGCTCGGTCGGCCGCCCTCCGGGCCACGGGGAAGGTGAGGGCCAGCATCGCCGACTGCGTCGAGGAAATGGGCGAGTCCGTGGACCTCTTCCGTCTTCACGAGCACGTGCAGCGCTTCTGGATGATCTTGGCCGAGGGGAGCCAGAACGTGGCCTTTAGGCTGACCTTCAACACCCTCCGCATGGCCCAGGAACCCTACCTGGACAGCCTCATGCCCTCCTTGGAGGCGGAGTTGACGGACCGAGATTCCTACTTCCGCATCGCTCAGGCGGTCGGCACCGGCGACGCTGAAAGCGCAGCCAAGTATGCTCAGATCCTGGTCGACAAGGGTGAAAGAGGGCTTGCCGAGGCCGTTCTTCAGCTCGATGCGGTCGGAGCTGGGAGCGCCCACGGGTGAGCTCCGCTCCCCACGTTCATCCCCTTCAAATCTACTACGAGGACACCGACCTGACCGGGTCGGTGTACCACGCGAACTACCTGGCCTACTTTGAACGGGCGTGGGAGCACCTGCTCTGGGCGGCCGCAGGACTCGGCCCAGCTTCCCTGTTCCTCTTCCTAGGTGGCGTGACCTTTCTCCTGTCCAGGCCGCCGCCCGAAAC
>JBCBRU010000328.1:0-9618 GCA_039819565.1 Myxococcota bacterium
AGACCATCGAGAGCTGCGGGCGCTCCCTCCTCACCGTGCTCGACGATATCCTCGACTCCGCCAAGATCGAGGCCGGCAAGATGTCCGTCGAGACCATCCCCTTCGACCTCGAGGCCCTTCGCTTCCGCGTTGGCCCGCTGCAGCTTGACGGTGCGCCGCACCGCGGCCTCGAGGTCGAAGGGGATGGTCTCGACGGACATCTTGCCGGCCTCGATCTTGGCGGAGTCGAGGATATCGTCGAGCACGGTGAGGAGGGAGCGCCCGCAGCTCTCGATGGTCTGAGCGTTGTCGCGCTGCTCGTCCGAGAGCTCGCTGGCGGCGAGGAGCTCGGCCGAGCCGAGGATCCCGTTGAGGGGGGTGCGCACCTCGTGGCTCATCATGGCCAGGAAGTCACTCTTGGCTTTCGAGGCGGCGAGGGCGGCTTCCTCGGCGGCCCGGCGGGTCTCGACCTCGTGGGCGAGGGTGTGGGCGGAGGCTTCGAGGCCCATCTGCTGAAAGAGAGAGGCGCTGACCCAAAAGCCCGCCACCACGGCCACCACCACCGCCACCAGCAGGGCCGCGATGGCCCACCGCTGGGCGTCTTCGTAGGCCGAACGCGCGGCCCTCCGCGCCCGGACGCTGTCGGCCTGGGTGGCCTCCACGATTGTGACCACCGCCTCGCTCATCGCCCGGATGCGATCGCTGCCCGGCCCCACCGAGAGCTCGGCCGCCTTCAGCTCGGTCTGCTGGCCAGCGATGCGAACGAGGCGCTTTAGGACGGGCAGCCAGGTCTCGAAGCGGGCCTCCACTCGGGCCAAAGCCTCCCGATAGGCGTCGGGGATCCGCTCGCGCAGGGCCGCCCGGCGCTGGTCGAATCGCGCGAGCACCGTGGTGATGTTGGCCATGATGAGGTCGGAGGCTTTCGCGTCTTCGGTGAGCAGGAAGTCGCGAGTCTGCACGTGGGCCTCCGCCACCGCCGCCCGCAGCCACGTCACCTGCCGGAGGGCCTCGAGCAAGACCGCTCGAGGCCCAGCGCTCTCGGTCTTCGCGGCCGACGTGAGCCCAGCCAAGAGCTCGGCCAGAGCCCCGTCCAGGGCGAGATACGCCGGCTTACACTCCGCGGCGGCGAGCTCGGCGGCGAAAGCGCCGGAGCGAGCCCAAATGAGGGGCACGATGCGGTCGAGAATGCCCTCGTAGGCTTCCAGCTCCTCGGTGTAGCGGTCGAGCTGGGCGTCTCCCCCGCTGCCGGTCGAGAGTGCTCGAAGGGCCACGACCGCTCGTCGGACGCGCGCTTGGGCGCTCCCCAGAGCGGCGGCCGCGGGCTCGATCACCTCGGGCGCCCGCGCCAAGACGAGATCCTTCTGCGTTCGCGACATTTGGAGCTGGGCAGCCTCGAGGCGTCCCGCGGCCAGAGCCCGCTCGAGCTGCCGCTCGACCACCCGGTCGAGCGTGTGCTGCGTGTTCGACGCGTTCCAAAAGCCCAGACCGGCGGCGATCAAGGGGACGCCCGCGACGGCGGAGAAACCGAGCAGCAGGCGCACGTGCATCGCGGTCCGGGACATAGGGCTCCGGTACAGCCCCATCGGCCTGCGGCCGGGGCCCTTCACACCCGAAGGGGCGAGAGAGCGCAAACGTCTCGGAAAGGCTTAGTTGGGGGGAAACTCAGGCGCGGGCGCCGCTGCGGCTCCGGCTTCGGCCGGAGCGCCCGCGGCCGCCGCGGCGGCGCCCCTCGGAGGGCCCCCCGGCGCCGCGGCCGGCAGGCTTGGCCGTGGTGCGGCGCGCGGGCCGGTCCTTTTGCGGCGCGGGCCCGAGGGGTCGGGGGGTAAAGTTGGGCACCTCGAGGACGGGGATCTTCCGCTTGAGGAGGCGCTCGATGTCGCGGAGGAGCTTGGTTTCGTCTTCGCCCACGAGCGAGACGGCCTCGCCTTCCTCGCCCGCTCGGCCGGTGCGGCCGATGCGGTGCACGTAGTCTTCGGGCACGTTGGGGAGCTCGTAGTTCACCACGTGCGGGAGCCGGTCGATGTCGAGCCCGCGGGCGGCGATGTCGGTGGCCACCAACACCCGCACGGTCCCGTCCTTAAAGCCGGCGAGGGCCCGCGTCCGGGCGTTCTGGCTCTTGTTGCCGTGGATGGCGGCAGCCTCCAAACCGGCCCTCACCATCTGCTCCGCGAGGCGATTGGCGCCGTGTTTGGTGCGGGTGAAGACCAGCACTTGGTGCCAGGCGTACTCGTGCACGAGATAGATGAGGAGGTCGCGCTTGTCGGCCTTCGGCACCTTGTACACGTGCTGGCTCACGGTCTCCGCGGCCGTGTTGCGGCGGGCCACTTCGACCTCCGCGGGGCGGTGGAGGAGCCCGTCGGCGAGAGCGCGGATGTCCTCGGAGTAGGTCGCAGAGAAGAGAAGGTTTTGGCGCTTTTTGGGGAGGAGCCTCAGCACCCGACGGATGTCGTGGATGAAACCCATGTCGAGCATCCGGTCCGCCTCGTCGAGGACCAGGATCTCGATGCCCGAGAGGTCTACGGTGCCCTGACCGGCGTGATCGAGGAGACGTCCCGGGGTGGCCACGAGGATCTCGATGCCGCGCTGAAGCACGTCCTTTTGGGGGTTGATGTTCACCCCTCCGAAGATGACGGAGGAGCGAATACGAAGGTTCTTTCCGTAGGTCTGGATGCTCTCCCCCACCTGCGCCGCGAGCTCGCGGGTGGGCACGAGGACCAGAGCCCGCGGCCGGCCAGCCTTGGCGCGCTTCCCGTCGTCGAGGAGCTGCAGCATGGGCAGGGTGAAGGCCGCGGTTTTGCCGGTGCCGGTCTGAGCGCCAGCCAGGACGTCTCGCCGATCCAGAACGTGAGGAATGGCCTTGGCCTGGATGGGGGTGGGTTGGGTGTACCCCTGTGCCTCAACAGCACGGAGGAGGTCGGCGGCAAGGCCGAGATCGCTAAAGGACATGTGTCTCCCGAAGTGGGGCGCGCGGTCAGCGCGCCGATTCGGACCGGTCAATGCCGGCGCCCTTGGAGGCATCACCGGCGGCGCGCCCGAAGACGCGGAGCGGGGCCGGCCCGAGGCCCCGACGCGACGAGGGGTTACCGAAAGCGCCGCGGCTTGCCCAGAAGAAACGGCGGCCCCGCGTGGACAACGGCCTGCGACGCGCGTCACACCTCGCGAGGACCGTCCCTCGTCCGATGGCGCACGGCGTACACGTCCCGACGACGATCTTCCCAGTTCCGAAAGTTACCTTGCCGGCGATGGCGACGGAGGAGCTCGAGGTCGAGGTCCTGCACGAGCACCGTCTCGATGTTGGGCACCGTCTCGGCGGCGATGCCGTCTCGAGAAAAGGCGATGTCCGACGGGCTATAGATGCCCGAGACGGCGTAGTGCACGTCGGCGTTGTCGACGAAGGGAAGATTCCCCACCACGCCGGAGGTCACGACGAAGGCGTGGTTCTCGATGGCCCGCGCCTGCGCGCAGGCCCGGTACGCGAGAAACTCGGAGCGATCGGCGGCGTTATAGGGCACGAACACCAGCTTCGCGCGCTGCGAGGCGACCAAGCGACCGAGCTCCGGAAACTGCACGTCGTAGCCCACGAGGATGGCCACCGGCCCCACATCGGTCATGAAGGTCTCGACCTCGGAGCCCGCCTGAACCCCCCACCATCTCCGCTCTTCGGCGGTAACGTGCAATTTGTACTGCTTGCCCAAGGTACCGTCGCGCCGAAACAAATAGGCAACGTTATAGAGGCGCTCCTCTTCCTCGGTGAGCTGGCTTCCGCCGACGATGTTGATGTCGTAGCGGACCGCGAGATCCGTCATGAGCTCGAGGTATTGGGGGGTGAACTGGGCCACGAGCCGCGCCCCCTCCTCCGCCCGTTTGCTCGGGGCCACGGACAGGAGCTGGGTGGTGAAGAGCTCCGGGAAGAGGACGAAGTCGCTGCCCTTGTCGGCGGCCACGTCCACGAAGAACTCGGTCTGACGGGCGAAGGCTTCGAAGCCTTCGACGGGGCGCACCTCGTACTGCACGAGCGACACCCGCACCGGATCCACGGCCCGCGCGTGGCGACCTTTTTTGCGATGAGGAGGCTGATAATCGAGATTCCCCCACTCGAGAAAGGTCGCGTAGCCGCGAGACGCCTCATCGTCCGGGAGGTAGTCCGGAATCAGCCGCTTGAGCACGAAGCCGTTGGCGAGCTGAGTGGTCAGGACCGGGTCGTAGAGGCGCTTCGCGATGACCTCCTCCACGTAGGCCCGAGCGCTCAGGGCGTCGGCGTGGGCGCCGTAGCCGGGGATCCGTCCGCCCACGATGATGCTGCGGAGGTTGAGGCGCCGGGCCAGGTCCTTGCGTGCGTTGTAGAGCCGGCGGGCCAGCCGCATCCCGCGAAACTCGGGGTCGACCTGGATTTCGATGCCGTAGAGGACGTCCCCCTCGGGGTCGTGATTGCGGATGTAGCCGTCGTCCGAAACCCTGGCCCAGTCGTGCCACTCCTCGCCGTAGTCGAGCGACGAGACGACCAAGGTGGCGCACGAAGCCACCAGCGCCCCCTCGACCTCGATGCAGAGCTGACCCTCGGGAAATCTCCGGGTCTGGCTCTCGATGTGGGCGAGGGTCCAGGCCTCCATACCCGGAAAGCAGCGCTTGCCCATCTCGACGAGGCTCCGATGGTCCGACGCACGGATAGGACGCAGCTCCAGCCTCTTTTCGAAGCGGTCGAGATCGAGTTTCTCCACGCCGCCGACACGCTCCCGAGACCCCGCAAAGAAGTCCAATGCTTCCCCTCCGAACGGGCGGTGCGGTCAGGCTTGAGCCCGGCGTAGGGCATGGGCTAGCGTGCCCGCGGGTTCCGAGAGGGACCCATCAACTTCCGAGAGCAGTGAGCCTCGTACAAAACAGAAGCCTTGGTGGGTTTGAGCCGATGCTCGCCAAAGCCAAGGTGCCGGCATACGCCGGAGGAGGGAAAGCGAACGTGCATAAATCCAAGATTCTCTCGAGGTGGTTCACCTGAGTTCGTGAAACCTCTTCTGAGAGGTCACCCTTGGGCGGTGGAGGCGCAGCTTCCATCGCCCTTTTCTTTGGGTCCCGGCCGGGAATGAATCCCGGCCACCCACTTCGCTCGCATGCGCTCGCTGCGCGCTTCGCTTGCGGGGCGCCTCTGTCGATTCTTTCACAGGTCTGGGTACACACTTCGCTCGAGCTACCTTGCTCCGGTGACGTCCCGAAGGGCACCGCCTGGGTCCCGGCCGGGCCCTCCGTCATGCCGGGCCCGAAGGGGCCGGAGGCGGAACCTCGGACGAGGCGACCGTCTCGGCCCGCGCTGCGTATCGTCTTCGCTCGGGGTGGACCCTCCGCTTAGGGCGGCGGTCACCGAATCGTTTCATTGGCCCTGCGGCCTCGTGTAGCCTTCCTTCGCCGGCCCTGGAGCCGGAGAAGGAGTACTGAGACGTGAGCAACAATTGGATCTGGGCGGGCGGCTTCCTCGTGCTCGCTTTCGGCGGCATCGGCTTCGGTGCGAGGGCCGGTGTCGAGTCGGGGCGGGAGGCGCTCCGGGTCGAGGCCCTCCACGCGAAGCGTGCCCACGCCGAGCACGAGGAAACGCACGCTCCGGTCGCTCGCGCCGGTGCTCACCCTACGGATAAAGAAGCGAAGAAGCCCGCCGAGGCCCACGCCGCGAAGGCGCCGGTCCGGCTGGAGCTGGTCAAGAACCTACCGCACGCCGGGAAGGCGCGCCGTCAGGTCAAGATCCCTCGCGTTGAGGTCAAGCGACCGGTTCGACCGGCTCGCCCCGATGCGCGCCTCTTCACCTCCGCGTCCGAGATCGACGTCGCGTTCGCGACGGGTCGCATCGACCGCCTTCCCGGTCGTTCGGCGCCCGCGTACGCTCCGGCGGTGGCTCGCAAGGCCCCGCTGCAGGCGCCCGAGGCTCCTGAACCCGAAGCTGCGCCCGAGGCGCCGCTTCCGGTGAAGGCCCCTGAAGCGCCCTTGCCGGAGAAGGCGCCCGAGGCTCCCGAACCCGAGGCGGCGCCCGAGGTGCCGCTTCCGGTGAAGGTCCCCGAAGCGCCCCTCCCGGCCGCGACGCCCGAGGCGCCGCTCCCCGCGAAGGCGCCCAAGGCGCCCGAGCCCCCCCAGGAGGAGATCGAAGCCCAGCCGGAGGTGCACGCAGCGCCGACGGTCGAGGCTCCAGAGCCCCAGCCGGACGCGGCTGCGGCTCCAGAAGCCACCTTGGATACGGTCAAGGCCCCCGAAGCGGCCCCGAGCGCAGAGGCCCCGGCCCCTGCGCCCGAGGCGGTGGAGACCGACATCGAGGCTGCGTCCCCTCCGGACGTCGATGAGAGCACCGAGAATCCCACGCCCGCGGCCGAGCCCGTGGAGACCTCCAGCGCCGAGATCCCCGCGGTCGACGGCCTGGAGGCGTGGACGGACGAGACCGAGAGCGACGCCTACGTGTACCAGGGCTACCTGGTGCGGTCGGACACACTCGATTTCGCCCACGCGCGACTCTGAGACCGGATCGCTGGCGGCGGCCTTCGCGGGCCGTCGCCGGCGACGACTCTCTTCACGCCCCTCCGGAGATGAGAGACCGGGCGTCGGTCGAACGCCCGCGACCCGATGCGTCGTAGCCCCTCGCCTCGACGCAAGCGCCAGGCCTCTGCTTTGAAATAGGTCGGAGCCGAGACGCCGCCTGCGCAGCCCGAAGGGCCTCACCGCTCCCGGACGGGGTGAGATTCAGCGCCGGTTGATGAGGACGGCCCGGTCTTCCGGACTCAGGTCGTCGGTGACGTCGAGGAGCAGGGTATCCTTCGTGATCTCGAGGGTGCCCGCTTGGACCTGGCGCACCACCGAAGCCGCAATCAGGTTTGCGTAGTTACCGTTGTTGACGGTTTGGTTGACCTGGATGCTTCCGTTACAGCTCGTGGCCGGGATGCGCCGCCCCGTGATCCCTTTAACCTTCATGCACACGTCGACGATGGAGTTCGTCTCTCCGTTGTCGGCCACTTTGAGGTAGTACTCGTGCTGGGCGGGCGCGATGCGGCGCTTGGTGCCGGTGCCGGTGTCGATCACGGGCAAGACCCGGACGAGCTCGGTCTTGGTCCCCCCGCCGGCCCCTTGCGTGGTGGCAGCGCAGCCGGACAGGAGGGCGCCTGCGAGGGCGGTCACGACAATCACTTCGTTGTTCATCGATTGAAGAATCCGCCGTTTTCGCGGCAGATTCCGCCGCGGTTACATCATTTAACGAACTTTCTGGTACGCCGCTTGCGTTTAACCACCGCAGCACGAAGGTCAACGCGTCAGGGGGTCATGGACGCCTCGGAGGTGCCCTGCGTGTTCGACGCCTCCGCGGCCGGGAGTCGCATGACAAAGCGCGACCCAAGGCGATGCGTCTCGTCGAGATCGATGGTCCCGCCGTGGATCTCACAAATGCGCCGACACGCGGCCAGACCAATCCCGAACCCGCTGTACTCCTTGGACGAGTGAAGGCGGTCGAAGAGCTGGAAGATGCGATCTGCGAACTGAGGATCGATGCCGATGCCATTGTCGCTGAAGACGACCCGTATCATGCGGCGGTCGGCTTCTTCTGACTCCACCTGAAGTCGAGGGGTCTCGCCCTCCCGTCGATACTTGAGGGAGTTTTCGATGAGGTTGGCGAAGAGCTGCTCGAGAAGCGTCTCCTGACCTCGGACCATTAGATCCTCCGGGACGTCGATCTGCACCTCGGCGCCACTCTCCCGGATTTCGTTGTCGAAAAGCACCGCGGAGCGGAGGACGACGTCCCGAAGGGACAGGTTTGAGTAGGGATCCGTCTGACGCCCGATGCGGGCGTAGCTGATCAGGGCCTCGATCATCCGCCCCATCTTGACCACGCCCTCTTCGATGCCATCGAGATCCTCGCGGGCCTGCACGGGCAGCTCCACGCCGTCCGCATTTTCGCGGAGCGCCTTGGCGAAGAAGCGCACGTGGCGAAGCGGGGCCCGCAGATCGTGGGCCACGACCCCGGCGAACTGCTCGAGGTCGCGGTTCGAGATCGCGAGCTGGCGCGAGCGCTCCTTCAGATCTTGCAGGGCTGCCGCCCGCTCGCGGTTGAGGAAGGCGCGAATGAGCGCCTTTCGCTCTCCCCCGTCCTCGAGCACGGTGACGTACACGTCCGCGGGCACGTCCCGCTGCTGGGCGTCGAAGACCCCCACGTCCAGCCGCCCCTCGTCCGCTCCGGTCGGGATGGAGGCCAGCCAGTCCCGCCACGCCTGCTCCCCGAGAGCGGTGGTGAGCCGAGAGATGTAGACCCCGCGGGGCAGGGTTCGGTCCGGCCGAAAGCCGAGACTCGCCATGGCTGCCTCGTTGGCGTACTCGACGAGGAGGGTGGCCTCGTCGACCATGAGGATCCGATAGGGGGAGTGGCGGGTGGTTTGCGCGAGGAGGCGGTCGGCTCGCCCCACCAGCTGCGACCGGTGATAGTGCTCGCTCACATCGAAGCCGTCGGAGACGAACCCCGTAACCTCGCCTGCGGCGTCAGTCACGGGCGCGTAGGTCATGGCCAGCTTCCGGACCTGGCCGTTCGCCCCTGAGGTATCCAGCTCGAACTCCTGGCGCTCTCCATCGAGAGCGGGTCCGAGGAAGGGCTGAATGCGATCGTAGACCATCTCCGGCAGGACATCCTGCAAGGGGGCTCCGGATAGGTCGTCCTTCGAGCCGGACCATTGGCGCGCGTAGGCGGCGTTGACGTACTGGTGGCGATGCTCCCGATCGATGAAAGCGATGCGATTCGGCGACACGCTCAGCACCTCCTCGAGCATGGCTTCGCGGCGGGTGCTGGCCTCCCGGTGGACGGTCTCCTCGGTGACATCCACCCCCACCAATCGCCAGCCCGGTTGCGTCTTTCCGTCGGCACCCAGGGTCTCTCCCTTCACCCCGCGCAGACGCATGTACCGGGCGCGGTCCGGCGTATCGGGGCTCGCCATCGACACCACCACGTCCAGGTCGTCGCCGGCCAGGGCCCGCTCGCAGGCCTGCGCGAAGGCTTCCTCGCGGGCTCCGGGCAAGACCGCGTCCCTCAACACCGCCACCTCCCGATCCGGGGTCCGGACGAGGCCGAGCTCTCGATGAATCTGCTCGAGCTGTCCGTCCGTCTCGAGGTACACGGCTCCGCACAGCGCCTGGAGAGAGGCGAGCATCTCCGCTTTACGGCGGCTGTCTTCCTCAGCGGCGCGGAGCCTCTCGATGCTGATGAGGGTCAGGACCACGCCGGCCCGGTTGGGATGAGGGACGACCCGGAGAAGCCACCGGTCTCCCGCTTCGTCGGTGAGCTCGGCGTCGACCGGCGACACCGTCTCCAGGGAGTTCTCGAGCAGAGTGAGGGGCTCGCCGTCCACGAAGGGCGAGCGAAAGGTCCCGAAACTCCGCTTGATGTCGCTGTTGGCGAGACCGAACTTTTGCCCCGCGAGCCCGGTGAAACGAGTGATGCAGAGGTCCCCATCGAGGAAGATCACCCCGATTTCGGTGGCCCGCAGGAGCAGGTCGAAGTCCCCGTTGAGACGCGCCAGTTCGTCATTCTGCCGGTGGTACTCCGCGTTCACGGAGTAGAGCTCTTCGAACGAGGAGCTCATGTCTTCGAACGAGGAGCTTCAGTCGACGAACGAGGAGCTCAGCTCCGTCAACGAA
>JBCBRU010000329.1:0-9548 GCA_039819565.1 Myxococcota bacterium
CATGCGGCGAGCATCTATCTCGAGCGCGAAGAGAAGGGGGAGGGCGCTGAGCCTTCGTCCGACGACGCTGGGCCGGAGGACGGCTACGCGCCCTCCGAGCTGCTCATTCACCTTCGAGATAGATGCTCGCCGCATGCTTGAGCTCGTCCAACCGCTCGGCGGTCAGTCCGCTCTTCTCGGCCAGTCCCAGGAGGTCCTGCATCTCCGCGAGGTCTTCGACGAAATGGAGCCCCGCCGACTCGAGCTGGCTCATCGTCTCGGCGCCCACGCCGCGAACCCGGACGATCCGGTCGGCCTCGGGTAGGTAGTCGACCTTCTTGGCCGCCTTGCGCAGCATGGCCAGAGCCTCGACCCGCGCCGCCTCGCCCGCCTTCTGGCGCTCTTCGTCCGCCTCTCGCGCCTCCTCCGCGACCACGCGTTTGGCGTCGACTTGGATCCGCGCCGCCATCTCGTCGCCGATCCCGGGGATCTTGCCGATGAACTCTTGATCGGCTTTGAGAAGGTCTTCGGCGCAGCGGATGCCGTAGTTGTAGAGGGTTTGAAGCTGGATCTCGGAGACCTTCTCGAGTCGACCCAAGGACTTGAAGGCGCGGTCCTTGATCTCCTTCACCTTCGACTCGGAGACGATGTCGAGGCGCCACCCCGAGAGCTGGGAGGCGAGGCGTACGTTTTGACCGCGACGGCCAATGGCCAGCGAGAGCTGGTCGTCCGGCACCACGATCTCCATCGCGTGGTTGGTCTCATCGACGAGCACGCGACTGACCTCGGCGGGGGCGAGACCGTTGCAGACGAAGCGCGCTGGGTCCGAGTCCCAGGGCACGATATCGACCTTCTCCCCTCGGAGTTCCTGGACCACGGCCTGCACGCGCGACCCCTTCATACCCACGCAGGCGCCCACCGGGTCGACATCGCGATCGGAGGAGGACACGGCGATCTTGGACCGCATGCCTGGCTCGCGGGCGGCCGCCTCGATTTTGACGATGCCTTCGTAGATTTCCGGAACTTCCATCTCGAAGAGCTTCATGAGCAAGCCCGGCGACGTCCGCGACAGCACGATCTGGGAGCCTCGGGACTGCTTGTTGACGTCGAGCACGAAGGCTTGGATGCGATCGTTGACGCGGTAGCTCTCTCGCGGACACTGCTCGCGAAGCGGGAGCACCGCCTCCGCCCGGCCGAGATCGACGATGATGTTGCCGCGCTCGAAGCGCCGCACCATTCCGGTGGCGAGCTCCTCCTTGCGATCGCGGTACTCGTTGAAGACGTTCTCCCGCTCGGCCTCGCGGACGCGCTGAATGATGACTTGCTTGGCGGTCTGGGCCGCAATCCGGCCGAGGCCATCCTTTTCGATCTTGAGGCCGAGGGAGTCGCCCACCTCACAGTCGGGGTCCAGCTCGCTCGCGTCCTCGACGGAGATCTGGGTGGGGTCGGTCCCGGGCTCGTCCGCGACCGTCCGAAACTCGAAAATCTCGACGTCGCCCGACTCCTCATTGAAGTGGGCTTCGATGTCCCTCTCCATGCCGAAGACCTTGCGGGCGGCCGTCAACATGGCCGCCTCGAGGGCCTCCACGAGGATCTCCTTCGCGACGTTCTTATCCCGTGAGACCTGATCGATGACCGTGTTGAGATTACTCAGTTCCATCTCGTCCTCTCGCTGTTCGACCCGCCCGCTCCGCGCGAGACGGGCCTTGACCGTGGCGCTGGGCGAACCCAACGCCACGGGCGATCCTCGACTGTAGCGTCATGGATCGACCCCGTGCGGACGCCAGCCCGAAGGCCCCGTCCGCCCGACCGCCGCCCGCGGGCGGAGATCAGTCGAGCAGCGGCTCGAGATTCGCCCTTGCCACTTCGGCAGTAGGAATCTCGAAATGCTGCCCGTCTACATCGACGGCAAGTCGGTCGGGACTTGCCTCGTGCAGCTGCCCCACGAACACCCGACGTCCGTCGAGCTTTCCGTGAGTCTTGACCCGCACCCGCGCTCCGAGCGCTCGCTCGAAGTGTTCGGGCTTGGTCAACGGCCGAAAGATACCCGGCGAGGAGACCTCGAGGCGATACTCGCCCGCGATAGGGTCTGTCTCGTCGAGCTTCTCGCTCACCCTCCTCGAGACGTGCGTGCAGTGCTCGATGGACACGCCGTGCGCCTCATCACTCGGAGGCACCGTGTCGACGTACAGGCGGACGATCGCTTGACCGCGGTCGCTCGCCATCTCCAGCTCCACCAGCTCGTAGCCCGCTTGGGTCACGACCGGCTCGATCAGTGCCCTCAGGGCATCCCGCGTCTCGGCGGCCTGGATTGCGTCGCTCACTCGAACGTCCCCGGCTCCCGCTGAACCAAAAAAGGCAGGAACCCTAGGGCCCCCGCCTTTCGCTCGCGAAGAGTGGTCGGCGGCATGATTCATACGCCCTTGCGAGGGCGAATCAAGCGAAATCTAGGCAATCCCGGGCCCGGGTCTAGGACCTCGCCGCAGGAGTCCAGGGGCGTGCCGCTCCGCAGGGAGCTGGGTGGGCCAGCCCCTGACGTCGCAGTAAGTGCGACGCAGAAGCCCGAAAGGGCGGCCGTAGGCCGCGGTGCGGGCCTGGTCGGCGAGGGCCCGCGTCGATCGATCAAGACTCCTGTGGCCAGGTCCTAGTCCCCGCGGACCTGGACCGTGATCCTGAGCGGACGTCCTTCCACCTCGACCTCGTGGACCTCGCCCTCCACGGGCGCCCCCAACGAGAGATCGGCCGCGAGGGTCTCGCTCTTGAGGAGCTCCGCCTGGGCCTCGCACACCGAGAGGAGCTCGGCGTCCCCCTCGAGACCGAGACGGATGCGGGCATCGAACTCGAGGTCGAGGGCCTTTCTTCGAGCTTGCACCTTGGAGAGCACCTCCCGAAACCGCCCCTCGGCCACGAGGGCGTCGTCCAGCTCGACCTTGAGGACCACGACCCCCACCGCGCCGGAAGCGGCCGCGAACCCCTCCTTCGCCGTGACCTGAACGACCACGTCTTCGGGGCCGAGACGCACCTCGCCCGCTTCGAGCCGAAGCTCGTATCCGCCGTCGCTCTCCAAAGCCCGGAGGACCTCCACCGGTTCGGCCTCAGCGAGCCGGCGCGCGGCGCTCTTCATCTGCTTTCCGAGCCGGGACCCGAGCGACTTGAAGTTCGGCTTCACCGAGTAGGATACGAGATCGTCGGCCCGCTCGACGAAGTGGATGGCCTTGACGTTGAGCTCATCCTTCATGACCTCGACGTACGGCTCGAGACGCGCTCGCGCGCTCGCGTCGGAGAGAATCACCTCGGCCTCCGCGAGGGGCTGACGAATCTTGACCTTGTGGCTGGCTCGCACCTGAAGCCCGAGGGAAACCAAGGCTCGCACCTCGGCCATGTCCCGAGACAGCGGCTCGTCGACCGCCGAGACATCGCCCCCCGGGAAGGACCTGAGGTGCACCGAGTCCGGCATCCCCTCCCCGTACGGCTCGTAGACCAGGGCCTGATACATGTCCTCCGCCATGAACGGCAGGAAGGGCGCGAGGAGAAGAGTCAGATCCCGAAGGCACTGGTAGAGGGTCCAGTAGGCATCCAGCTTGTCCTGGCCTCGGCCCTCGGCCCAGAAGCGATCTCGACTCCGCCGCACGTACCAGTTCGACAGACCGTCGACGAAGTCCGTCAGCACCTGCGTCGCCTCGTAGGAACGGTACGCATCCATGTGCTCGGTCACGGAGAGCTTGGTCTTCTCCAGCTCCGAGAGCACCCAACGATCCAGCGAGGCCCGCTCGGAAGGCTTCCGTCGATGCTCTTCGTCCTGCACCGGGTCGAAGGCGTCGATGTTCGCGTAGGTGATGAAGAACGCGAACACGTTCCGGAGCTTGATGGGCAGCTCCTTTTGCAGCCCCCGAACATTCGAGAGGGCGTGGCGGGTGTTGTTCCACGGGGGGTTCGACGCGAAGAAAAACCACCGGAAGGCATCTGCGCCCGGCGCCGGGAGCCCCTCGGATTCGATCGTGACCCGCCGGTTCTCAGGGAGCCTCGGCACCTCTTTGGGCATCACCACGTCGCGGGTCGACTCCACCCCCAGCGCAGCCTGATCCGCCTCGGAGAGGATCAGCACCCGTCGAGGGAGACTCTTGTGGACCTTGAGCCTGACCTTTCGACGCTCCCCGGAAGCCTCCTTGCGGTACAGAGCCACCTCCGCCTTCTCTTGAAGATCGAGACCGTCGAGATCTTCACGCCCGATGAGGGCCGTGCCCTCCGGCGGAAGCTTGGCCCCCTTGGCGCCCTTGGCCTCGAGGCTGACCGGGGTGAACTCCATCCGTACCGCATCCAAGATGACCTCGGGGGGGGTGTAGTTCCCGGAAGACTTCGACTCCTTCTTGCCGGCCTTGTCGAGGACGTGCCCGAGCACGATGCACCGGCGATACGGGTGCACGGGCGGACGCTCGTCGAACACGAGGTTCGAGACCATCATGAGGGAGTAGAACCATCCCCGCGTCTGGTCGATGGCCTCCGAGATGAAGTCCGCGGGGAAGCTCTGTTCGAAAGCTTTCTTGCTGCCTTCGGCGTGGGGGTAGCCGAGCTGCGCGAAGGGCATGCACCCCGAGTCGAACCAGCAGTCGATCACCTCGGGCACCCGCCGCATGGTGCCGTCGCAGACTCGGCAGGACATCGTGACATCATCGATCCACGGCTTGTGCACCATCAGGTCTTCGGAGAGCGAAGGGTCCTTGGCCTTGGCCGCTTCAAACTTCGCGAAGGCGTCCGGGTTCCGGGCCTGGATGGCCGCGCACGACGCCGGCGCCTCCATGGTTCCACAGTCCTCGCAGGCCCAGATGTTGAGCGGCGTGCCCCAGAAGCGCTCGCGGGAGAGCGCCCAGTCGACGTTGCCCTCGAGGAAGTCTCCCATGCGGCCGTTCTTGATATGATCCGGCATCCAGGCCACGCCCTGGTTGTTCTCCAGCACCCGGTCGATCTGGGCCGTGGTTTTGATGAACCAAGCGTCGCGGGCGTACTGGATGAGCGGGTCCTGGTCGGCCCGCGGGCAGAACGGATACTCGTGACGATAGTTTTCGTGGTGAACGAGGAATCCTCGCTCTTCGAGAGACCGGATGAGGGTGCGGTCGCCGTCCTTGACCCAGGTGCCCTCGAGCCCAAGGTCGCTCAGCCGATGATCAAAAGCCCCGTCCGGGCGCACCGCGCAAAGCATCTCCACGCGCTCATCTCGGGCCCGCTCCCGCCGCCACGCCTTCCAGTCGTCCTCGCCGAAGGCCGGAGCCAGGTGAACGACCCCTGTTCCTGCCTCCAGGGTGACGAACCAGTCCGGCACTGAGGTGTTCGAGCGATCGCCGGGGATCACCCGCCAATATCGGCCGTCGTCTTCGCTTTCGGATCGGAAGGTGTCGAAGGGAGGACGGTACCGCTTGCCGATGAGCTCCTGCCCCTTGACCACCTTCTCCTCGCGGAAGGTGCGACCGGTCTTCTCGGCCAGCCCCTCGAGGAGCGGCTGGGCCAAGACCAAGACCTCCCCGGTGCTCTCGTCGCGAGCGTAGACGTAGTCGAAGTCCCCGTGGACTCCGGCGAACATGTTGGAGGGCAAGGTCCAGGGGGTGGTCGTCCACACGACCAAGGCCGCGTCCTCGTCGAGGAGCGGGAACTTGGCGTAGACGGACGGATCATCGACCGTCTTGTAGTTGCTACCGACCTCGCCGGAGCTGAGCGCGGTCCCGCCTTGCGCCCACCACCACACCACCTTGTGCCCCTTGTAGAGGAGGCCCTTCTCGAAGAGCCGGGACAGGGCCCACCACACCGACTCGACGTAAGCCTTGTGATAGGTGACGTAAGCCTCGTTGAGGTCCACCCAAAAGCCGATGCGCTCGGTGAGATGCTCCCACTCCTCGGTATAGCGAAAGACCGACTCCAGACACTTCCGCGCGAAACCGTCGACCCCATACTCCAGGATTCCAGCCTTGCCCGAGATGCGGAGCTCCTTCTCGACCTCGACCTCGACGGGTAGACCGTGGGTGTCCCAGCCCGCCCGGCGGTCGACGTGATAGCCGCGCATCGTCTTGTAGCGAGGGAAGAGGTCCTTGATGACCCGCGTGAGCACATGCCCGTTGTGAGGGAGACCGTTCGCGGTGGGAGGTCCCTCGTAGAAGACGAACTCGGGCTTGCCTCGGGTATCCTCGAGGCTGCGCTCGAACACGCGCCGGTCCCGCCACAGCTCGAGCACCTCGGCTTCGAGTCGGGGAAAGTTGGGCACGGCCTGGTCGACCTTGCGAAAGGGCATCGAACGCGGAATCTGGCACCCCTGCCCTTCACGTCAAGCCTTTCGTCCGTCTTGCCCTCCGCGGGTGAGGCCACCGAAGCTTCCCGCCGATGCGCTACCGAGCGGCGGTCGTTCAGACCACCACCACTCCCGACCCCGTGGCCTCCTTAGAAGCGGCGGAAATCGCGGTGCGCGAGGCCGCCGAGAGCGGTGCGCGCTTGGTGGCGCTTCCCGAGGTGGTCAACTTCATGGGCCCCGAGGGAGAAAAAGCGGCGCTCGCCGAACCGCTGGACGGCCCCACTTTTCAGCGCTTCGCGGACCTCGCCGAAGCTCTGGACATCCACCTTCTCGCCGGCAGCCTCCCCGAGCGCAGCCCCTACCCCGAAGCCCCCTACAACACCTCGGTCCTCTACGACCCGGCCGGACGCTCGTGGGTGTACCGAAAGATCCACCTCTTCGACGTGGACCTCCGCCCTCAGGGGCCTCGCTTCTCGGAGAGCGATCGGACCACGCCCGGAAGCGAGCTGGTGGTGGCGGACACGGCGCTCGGGCGGATCGGCCTCACGATCTGCTACGACCTCCGCTTTCCGGAGCTCTTCTTGGCCCTCGCCGACGCCGGCGCGGAGGTCATCCTCGTACCCTCGGCGTTCACCGTGCCCACCGGGGCCGATCACTGGGAGGTTCTATTGCGCGCCCGAGCTATCGAGACCCAAAGCTGGGTTTTAGCGCCGGCACAGTTCGGTCGCCACCACGCGTCTCGGCGCAGCTATGGACGCAGCCTTATCGCGGATCCGTGGGGACTCGTGGTGGCGCAGTGTCCGGATCGACCGTCCATCGCCTACGCCGAGATCGATCTGGAGGCGGTCGTGGACGTCCGACGAAGGATGCCTTGTCGGGCCCACCGGGAGCGGCGCTCCGCCCCCCTGCGCATGGGAGGGGCAGGTGCGCATCGTCGGGGGTGAATGGGGAGGACGCCCTCTGACCGCGCCCAAGGGTTCCCGGACCCGCCCCACCTCGGATCGCGTCCGGGAGGCCCTCTTCAATGTGCTGGGGAGCGTCGAAGACGGGGCGGTGCTGGACCTGTTCGCAGGGACCGGCGCCGTGGCCCTGGAGGCGCTGAGTCGGGGGGCGGCGCGGGCCGAGGCCGTAGAGCGGGACCGGGCCGCCCTGCACGCCCTTCGCGCCAACCGAGAGCGCCTCCAAGCCTCGAACCTGGAGATCCGGCCAGAACCCGTAGAACGCTACCTGGAGCGCGATCCCCACCCCTTCGATCTTGTCTTCATCGACCCCCCGTGGGCGGACGTCCCGGCCTTCCTGGACCGACACGGGCGGCACCTGGCGGCCTGGACCGCGCCCGAGGGCTGGCTCGTCGTAGAGCGAAGCCGGCGGGACGGAGAGGCCCCGAGGCTCGAGGGCTTCGAGGCTCCGCGCACCCGCCGCTACGGCGACGCAGAGCTGGTGCTCTGGGCAAGGGATCAGCCGGACAGCGTGTGAATCTTGAGCATGTTGGTCTTCACCCCTTCGGCCAGCGGCATCTTGCTGGTGATGACGATGGTCTGGCCGGGGGAGAGAACGCCGCCGTCCAGCGCCGCGCTCTCCACGGCGCTGACGAGGCTCTCGACCGACGTGGGGGATCCGACTCGAAAGGGACGAACGCCCCAGTAAAAGCTCATGCGTCGGAGCTCCTCGTCGGTGTTGGCCCCTCCGAGGATCATGCAGCGGGGGCGCCACGCGGCCATGAGGCGGGGCCCGAGGCCGCGTTGAGTGAAGGACACGATGGCCGCGGCGCCCACTTCGACAGCGGTCACGACGGCAGCTCGGGAGATGGCCCAGGCGTGGTCTTGCTGGACCGCCTCCGAGAAGTCCTGCCGGACGTCGTCGGTCGCGACCTCCGGTCCGCCCTCCTCGGCGCTGACCGCGAGCGCGGCCATGGTCTCCACCGTTTTCACGGGAAAAGCCCCCATCGCGGTCTCTTCGGAGAGCATGACCGCGTCCGCCCCGTCATAGACGGCGTTGGCCACGTCGCTCACCTCAGCGTGGGTGGGGCGAGGGTTCTTGGTCATCGAGACCAGCATCTGCGTGGCGACGACGGCGATCTTCGCCTTGGAGCGAGCGAGTCGGAGGCAGCGCCTCTGAATCGGGGGCACCTTCTCGGGGGGCAGCTCCACGCCGAGATCTCCGCGAGCCACCATCACCCCGTCGCTGATCTCGACGATGGCATCGAGGTACTCGACGGCTCGGGGTTTCTCGATCTTCGAGATGATCGGGACGACGCGGCCGTGCCGCACCATCGTCTCCCGAAGCACTCGAATGTCGTTGGGAACCCGAACGAAGGAGAGAGCTACGTAGTCGACGCCGAGCGCGAGCCCGAACTCGAGGTCGGCTCGATCCTTTTCGGTGAGCGAGGGCGCGGAAATCTCCGTACCGGGGAGATTGATGCCCTTATTCGAGGTCACCTCACCCCCCACGAGGACCCGGACCCGCACGTCTTCACCCTCCACGGACACGACCTCGACCGCGTAACGACCGTCCGCGAGGAGCACCGTTTCACCAGGCTTCACGTCACGAGCGAGCTGAGGGTAGGTGGTCGGGAGGCGCGCTAGGGTGCCAATGAAGTCGTTCCGGGACGACAGGACGATCTCTTCGCCCTCCACCAGGGGCACCGAACCCTCGAGCTTGCCGAGCCGAATCTTGGGACCTTGGAGATCCTGCATGATGGCCACGGGGCGCCCCACTCGGGCCTCGGCCTCGCGAATCTTCCTAAAGGTCTCGGCGTGGTCCGCATGCGCACCGTGGCTGAAGTTGAGGCGCGCAACGTCCAGACCGGCCCGAATCAGCTTCTCGAGGACTTCAGGAGAAGAAGATGCCGGGCCGATGGTACAGACCAGTTTCGTCCGTCGGGCGTGGTGGTCCACGGGCACGGGCTCCCTCTACTCGATCGGGAACGAGCGAGAAAGCGGGGCCATCGAGCAAGTCTAGTAGAACCGCGGTCGGCGCGGGTTTGGAGCCCGGATTTTCACGGGCGAGGGGCCGGGAGCACCCGTTCGAGCGGGGGGGCGCGCTCAGACCGCGAGCGCACGGCGGCGGCGAGGCGAGGCTTAGAAGTTCTCCTCGCGGTCGTCCTCTTCTTCCTCATCGTCGTCGAAGTCATCGCCGTCTTCTTCGTCGTAGTCGTCGTCGTCGAAGGAGAGCTCGCCGATGTCGTCGTCGTCATCGTCGTCGTCGTCGTCGAGCTGACCAAGCCCGGCGTCGCCGTCCCCTTCACCGCCATAGGGAGGAGGGAGCGCGTCGGTATCGAGCTGCAGCTCGAAGC
>JBCBRU010000330.1:0-9538 GCA_039819565.1 Myxococcota bacterium
CGCTCAGCCTGGAGAACGATCAGGAGCTCGGCGAGGGGGCACACGGCGAGCGGGAACCGCATCGCATCGTTCGGCTCGAGCGCCTGAAGGCGCTCGGAGATCCGCCCCCGGCCCACTCGAGCAGGTTACACGAGAGGCAGAGCTAAGGAACGTTTTCAACCGGCATTGTCGGCCCTTGAGTGACCATGCTAACCCCCCGCCATGCCTCGGATTCCCGTATGGCTATGCGGCGTTTGGCTCACGGCCGCGTGCGCCGACGCGAAGACCCCCGGCCAGGAGGCCACAGCGGCGGCTTTCGGGGCCTATCCGGCCCCCGAGGTGCTCACCACCGGAGAGACGGTGGCCACGGTGGGAAACGTCGTGATCACCACGGACGAACTGACGAAGCGGATGATGACGCTGAACCCCTTCGTGCGGGGCCAGCTCTCGGATCCCACCCAGCTCAGGCGGTGGGTCGAGAATGAGGTCCGCGTCGAGGCTCTGGCGCAGCGCGCGTGGTCGAAGGGCGTGCAAAATCAGCCGGCCGTCCAAGCGCGGATCCGGGCCCTACTCGTAGAGTTGGTCACGCGGCAGGAGATGAAAGCCTCCGAGCGGGGGCTCGAGCCCAACGACGCCGAACTCATCCGCGAGTATGAGGCACGACGCGACGAGTTTAACAAACCGGCCAAGGTTCGCCTGTCCCAGATCGTCCGCTACGTTGACACTCCGGCCGAGCGGGCGCGAGCCAAGAAGCTCCTCGAGAAGATCCGGGGCGAGGTCATCGCCGGCCAAAAGCGTAACGACCACAGGGTGTTCGCCAAGGCCACGAAAGAACACTCGCAGGACGAGTCGACCCGCCTCGCGTCGGGCGACCTGAAGTTCCTGACCCGCGCCGAGCTCGTCGAGCGCTATGGGGACGGAGTGGCCAAGCAGAGCTTCGATGAGGCCGAGGTGGGCGATCTGTATGTGGCCGAAGCCCCTAATGCGGTGGTGCTCTTCAAGATGACGGGCCGTCGAAAGGCCGTAAGTCGTTCTCTCGAAGAGGTGCGTTCTCAGCTCCGCGGCGTCCTCATCCAAAAGAACCGGCAGGCGCAGCTCGACGCGTGGTCCACGGAGCTTCTGGCGAAGAGCGGCGTGGAGATCGACGAGGGTGTTCTCGGCAAGATGAGCATCCCCGGAGTGCCCGCCCCGACGCCCGCCGTCGGCACGGACTGATGCCCCTCGCCCTTCGCGGCCTCAGCCTCGTCGTCGTGCTTTCGGCCTGCAGCGACGCGCCGGGGGCCCTCGATCCGCGTCGGTCCGTCGCCGTGGAGGTGCGGGGTTCGGATTTCACCTACGCCCTGACTCGCGGAGATGTGAGCGAGGCCCTCGCCCGCGCCCACCTCGAAAGCGACCGGGGAGCGCCCGCTCTCGAGCCAGAGGCGAAACGTGCGGTGCTCGAAGGCCTCATCGACGAAAGGCTCGCCCTCAGGGAAGCGAGGGTCGAGACGAGCACGACAACCTGGTGGGCAGTCGAGCGAGAGCACATCCGGGCCGACCTTCGCCTCCAGCCGGGCGCGCTCGCCGCCCAGCACCGAAGCGAGGAGGATCTCCGTCAGGCGGTGGCTCACCGCTTGGCCTGGTCCGCCCTCGTGGCCGAGAGGGTCGACACCTCCACCCCGAGCGAGGCGGTGCTGCGCCGCCTGTGGCAGGACGAGTCACCGCATGGAGAGCGGGTCCGAGCCGGTCAGATCGTGGTCGAGACGAAAGAGGCGGCCCGTAGCCTCCGCCGTGAATTGGCCAATGGAGGGGACTTCCGAGCCCTCGCGCGAGCCCACTCGGTCGCCCCGGAGGGCATCCGCGGCGGCGACCTCGGCTGGTTCGAACGGGGTGACATGCCCCACGTCTTCGAGGAGGCTTGCTTCGCCCTTGCCCCTGGCGATACCTCGCCGGTGGTGGCCTCGACGTATGGCTATCACGTGTTTCGGGTGTACGAGCGCGCACCTGCCGGTCGGGAAGCCTACGCCACGGCCCGGCCTCGCCTCATTCGCACCCTCAGAGCCCAGCGGCGAGCCGAGGCGGAACGCGAACTTCGTGTCGAGCTTCGCGATCGCGTGCAGGTCCGGTACGTAGCAGAGGTGCTGCGGCCACTCGGAGTACCCCTCAGCGCCGAGGAGATCGAAAACCGATGATATCCCCCGCCCTCTTCCTCCTCCCCCTGGCCCTCGCCGCCGACGGCAAAGAACGGGTGCTGATCGACAAGATCGTCGCCGTCGTCAACGGGGAGATCATCACCCTGAGCCAGCTCGAGGCCGCCGCCACTCCCTTTGCTCGACCCGACGTCGACCCGGCCGCGCTCCGTGCCGACATCATCGAGCAGCTGGTGAACGAGAAGCTGATGGAGCAGCAGGTCAAGGAGTCGAAGATTGGCATCACCGACGCAGAGCTCAAGGCGGCGATTCAGGACATTCTTCGACAGAACAACCTGACTGAAGATCAACTCATGGAGGCTTTGGCCGCTCGAAACATGGGTTTCAAGGAGTATCAGGAGGACGTGAAGTCCCAGCTCATCCGATTGAAGCTGGTGGACATGAAGGTCCGGGCAAAGGTCGTCATCCCCGAGGACGACCTTCAGGCGGAGTACGAGATTCGGACCCGCGACGAAAGAGCCATCCGGAAGGTGAGTCTCTCCCACATCTTCCTGCGCTTTCCGGCCGACGCCGCCCCCGACCAGCAGGCGGAGATCACTGCCCGCGCGGAGACCCTGGTGGCGCGCATCAAAGCTGGCGAAGACTTTGCTGCGGTCGCCAAGGAAGCGAGCGACGGTCCCACCGCCTCCAGCGGAGGCGAGATGGGAGAGTTCGAAGAGGACACCCTCTTTCCGGAGTTCGCCAAGGCGCTCAAGAGCATGACGGACGGCGAGGTCAGTGGCCCCGTGAGCACGCCGAGTGGCGTCCATATTCTGCGCCTCGACCGCCGCTGGGCTGCGCCCTCGAAGTCCTACGATGAGCTTCGGCCGATCATCTACGAAGAGCTGTTTTCCAAGCGCGTCGACGAGCAGATGAAGGTCTGGATGGCGGAGCTACGGCGATCCAGCGACGTGGACCTACGGCTCTGACCTCTCGCTTCGCTCGACCTCGAATATCTCTGGAGGAGCCGGCGGCCAGGTGCTCGCCTGAGAAGGGCGATACCGGGCATAGGCAACCGACGAGAAACGCCCGCGAATGATGTAAGTAAGGAATGCCCTGACGGGCATCTAGTTGCTGCGGCGGACGCGAGCGTGGCTGGTGGGCTCGCCGAGGTCGACGACGCGAAGGTCCGGAGCGCGGCTCTCGAGATCGACGAGCCACCGCTGAAAGATGGCCCGCGACCCTCCCGGGGCCCTCAGTTCGACGGCCGCAGCCGTCTCGGCGTCTTCGACCGCGGCCGCGACCACCGGGACATCGAGGAGGCGAGCTCCCCGCGGGTCGTGGAGGTGAAGTCGGAGGCGTCCGGTAAGCGCCTCCGGGGGGGTGCCGGGAGGCACCTCGCCCTCCGTGACGCCGTGGGCCCGCATCTGCTCTGCGACCTCGGGCGTGGCCCGAGCCGGCGAAAAGAGTCTCAGCGACAGGTCGAACACCTGCTCGCTCGCCGCGTCGAGCGCCTCCGCCTCGAGAGGCCCGAGCTGACGCACTAGGCGACGACGCTGCTCGCGAGCGAAGGCTCGCGCCGCGTCCACGTCCATCAGGGCCCCCTCGATGGCCTGCGCGAGTTTATCGAGGGCGGAGGGCGCCGCCCGAATGTCCTGACCGAGGGGGCTCCCCACGAGGGGCGGACCAAAGCCAATCTGATGGCCCGAGAGCCACGCATCTCCGAGCACGACCCGAGTTAGGGTCGGCAGGCCCTGCAGGCCTTCCTCCGTCAGGAGCACGAAGCTGACGTGGCGCGGACCGTTCACGGCTTCGCGACCGTACGGCCTTCTACCGTCCAGGAGGCAATCTCGAGATCGACATCCCCGATGAGCGCGGCGGCCGCCAGACCCGCTTCCTGAAGCCCGTCTGCGTCGGAAATGCCTTCGGAGAACTTCACGTGCGTCGCGTCGGCGACATCCTGCCCAAAAGTTGGGTCCATGGGGTGCCATCGGTTCCCGAGCCAGACCTCCACCCATTCGTGGTAGCCGAAGGCAGGTCGGGCCCCCCCTACGTAGACGAGACCGGTGACGAGCTTGGTGGGCACGCCGGCGATCTTCGCGAGCGCCGAAAACAGCACCGCATGCTCGGTGCAGTCCCCAGCGCGCTGCTCGAAGGCCTCCGTGGCGCTGGCGAAGGCGTGAGCCAAGGTCTTGTCCTCCAGGTGACCGTGCACAAAGGCGTTGATGCGCTTGGCCGCGGTCCAGCTGTCTCGGGCGTCCGCCACCACCCGACGAGAGGTGCTCACGAGCTTCTGATCTTCGAGGTCCTCGTAGTCCGTCGCGGATAGATAGCGCTGAAACTTCTTGCCCTTGATGGGGAGGCGATAGCCTCGACGCGGAGTCTTGGCCGCTTCGGTGACGACCTCGACACCACCCTTCACGCTCGACTTTCGCTGGCCTCGAAAATCGGAGATCTTGATGGGGCGATCTGCGGTGAAGCGCAGGGTGAGTCCGTCGAGCGCATCTCTCGGAGGTAGCCGGACCTCAACCTGAAACATCGCAGCGCTGAAGATATCGACGGCCTCGTCCAGGCGAACCGCTTCCTCCGCGCTGCTTCGACTCATCACGATGCCCGCCCCCACGAGCTCCACACGGCGCAGGCCCTTCTCGTCCACCTCACCCTGGGTGGCCACTCCCCCCACGGATTCGTGAATGACGTACACCCCTGGGCTTCCGTCTTTGGCCGATTTCTCGACGCGGAGGGTGAAGGGCTGTTGCTGTCCCTCGGTCTCGTCGATCACCTGACCTTCTAGCTGCAACCCAGGCTGCGGCGTCTGAAGATGGAGCCACTCCATGCTCGAGGCCAGGCGCAGGTTGGGGGTCAAAGGAAACGAACGCATGCGTGTGCGTCCGCCTACGGTATGGTGCACGACGAACGCATCTCCCTTTCTCTCTCCCCGGCCGGTGCGGACCTCGCCCCCTTCGTTTCGCTGCAGCGAATAGCGGATCGGAGTCCCGCTCGGCGTGAACCACAGATCGAGCTTGTGCTCCATCTTGATGACTTGTTCGCGACGTCGGACGGTGATCACCCACCAACGATCGAGATGAATGGCGGGCGCGTCGTCGACGACGACCTTTCGCGCTCGCGTACGCGTGTACCCGACCTTTGACCCATGAAAAGCAATGCCAAACCAGGTCTCGTCGGTCTCGCCTTTAGCGTGAGCCGGTAAAGCGATCAGGAACGCGAAAACGAAAGCAACGGTCGAGGAGATTCGAGGGAAACGATTATGCACGGCGATGCCTCTGCCACAGCTTGACGAGGACGAACAGGAGCACGGCTCCTGCCACCCCGGCCAAGAGTACGCGACGATAAACGAAGAAGGTGACGAGAATCTTCTTCGCATCGGCACCAACCTGCATCCCGATGCTCAAGAGCAACGCGCTCCACAGAATGTTCGACACTAGACCGGCCGCCATGGCGCTCTGAAAGGGAAGCCGGGCCGCCCCCGCGGCCACGAAGGTGACCGCCCGCACACCGGGGAAGGCGCGATTGACGACAATGACCCAGAGTCCGTAGCGGTCGAAGGCTCGCGCGAAGCGAGCGTGGTTTTCTGGGCTGGACACTCCGAGCCATCGCGGGAGCTTGGCCGCCACGCCGCTGCGCCCCAACGCCCGCCCCAGCCACCATTGGGCTCCAGCTCCGATGGTGGAACCGGTCACCGCGGCGACGAGAAGAGTCCACCCGGACGCCCCCCCTCTGGCGATAAGGAGGCCACCGGCGAGGACGAAGGTGTCAGCAGGAAGCGGAGGACACAGGTACTCCGCGAGGGCCGCTGCAAACACGACGAGCGTGACAGCGCTCGAGGGCATCCCATCGAGCAGGGCGAAGGGATCATCCATTGTGGCTTCGGCCATAGAGCCGGTCGATGCGGGCGGCCTCGAGCTCGACGAGAAGAGTTCGGCTCTTGGCTACCCCGACGAGACCAGCCGGCGCGCCCTTGGTCTTCTTGACGTGCCGCACCTCGGCCACGAGGACCTCGGCCTTACCCTCGTTCTTGAGACTCGAGTGGTGAAGTGCGAGATGCGCCGCGTCGAGAATGGTCTCGGAGACTGGGGGTTGGCCCGGCTGAGCGCGCACCACGACATGAGCGCCAGGCGTACCCCGCGCATGAACCCACACGTCATCCCCCTTGGAGAACTGAAAGGTCAGCCGGTCGTTGTCCGCGGCGCCGCGCCCTACCCAGATTTCACTGCCGTCCTTGGCCAAGAATCGTCGCGCGACCCTTTCCACGGGCCGACGCTCCCGCGGCGCGGCCACGACCTTGTCGAATCCCTCCGCGGCGAGGGTCTCGACGCGCGCTCGAAGGTCGGCTCCGCCCAGCGTAGACAGCGCATTCAGCTCGCCCTCGATGTCCTCGAGCCGGGCCCACACGCCTTCGAGGCGGGCCTCCACTCGAGGGAGTCCGCGGGTGGCTTTCTTTGCCCGACTGAAGAAACGCTGCAGGTTTTCCTGCGGCGTGCGAGCAGGATCGAGAGGCACCTCCACCTCAGCCCCGGATAGCCAGTCAAAGGCACGAAAGCTCTTGTCCCCCCGGGTGATGCGGGCGAGCGCCGACTTCATGAGCTCCCCCCGATGCCCCTCCCCGGCGTAGCGCTCGAGTCTTTCGAGGTCGCGGTGGAGGTTGGCTTCAAGCTTCTTCGACTTCTTACGCTCAACGCGGAGGGTCCGCGCGATCATCTCTCGCCACCGGCCTTCCTCGTCGGTGCCCTTGGAGCTCTCCGCCGCGAGGGCAGCAGCCTCGTTGTGGGGCATCTCGGGAAGCTGGTCACCGACCCGGGCCTCCGGAGCTATCGCACCCTCCGGAGCGACGACCAGCGCCTTCTTTCCACCGCGAAGGTCGAGGGTGAGGGTGTCTCGCTCGAACTTGAGTCGGAACACGTGCCGCGTGCCCCCAACCTCCGCGAGGCGCTGACCCACGAGGCGCTGACGTAGAAAGGCTTGGAGGGGTCCCGGCGCAATGACCCGGTCCGGACGCGCGGCGACGAGATGCACCCGCGCACGGCCCGGGCGCGCGCTCGCCAAGAGCCGCAGGGTCCGCCCGGGAACGCGCAGCTCCAACACGAGCTCGCGCTCGTCCACGACATCCAGACGCTGGAGACGGGCTCCGACGAGGACGCCGAGCTCTTCGACGATCGCGTCGAGGGGAACGGCGTCCACGGGATGAATGAGAACATGAGGGGCGGGTCATGGCCCGCCCCTATTCATCGATTGTTGGGAGTCAAGGAGCTGCGGAAGCGTCGACCGCAACGACCGGAGCCGAAACGCGAGGACGCGCGCGGGCCTTCTTCCGGGCAGCGGGCTTCTTGGTCGCCGTCTTCTTGCGGGCTACCGGCGCCTTCTTCTTGGTGGCGGTGGCCCTCTTCTTGGTCACCGCCTTCTTCTTCGTCGCCGTCGCCTTCTTCTTCGTCGCCGTCGCCTTCTTCTTCGTGACCGTCCGCTTCTTCGCGACCGCTTTCTTCTTCGTGGTCGCCCGCTTCTTCGCGACCGCCTTCTTCTTCGTGGCGGCTCGCTTCTTGGTCACGGCCTTCTTCTTCGTGGTCGCCCGCTTCTTCGCGACCGCCTTCTTCTTCGTGGCGGCTCGCTTCTTGGTCACCGCCTTCTTCTTCGTGGCCGTCGCCTTCTTCTTCGCTGCGACGCGTTTCTTGGTGGCGACCCGCTTCTTGGTCACCGCCTTCTTCCGGGTGGTCGCCTTCTTCGCAGCCGTCTTGCGGGTCGTCGTCTTCTTCTTGGCCACCGCCTTCTTCTTGGCGGTGGCCTTCTTCTTCGTGGCTGTCGCCTTCTTCTTCACCGAAGCCTTCTTAGCCGTGGCCCTCTTCGAGGCCGTGGCGCCAGCCGCAGCCGTCTTCGCCGAAGCGCGTTTTCTCGTGGCGGCCTTCTTCTTGGTCGCCGTCTTCTTCTTCTTCGTTGCCATCCGTAACCTCTCTTGCCCCGAAGGGGTCCTCCCCCCAAATGTAGAGATCGCCAGGTGGATAGTCAACAAAGCGAATTGGGTACGAAACCTCACTTTCGTACTTAGGGGCCGGTCGACCCCGTCCATGGACTTGCCCGGGGGCTGGTCACCCCAACTTCACCGCCCCGGTGTGCGCGCGACGACCGCGCCGAGGACGGCCGCGGCACCTCCGTCGAGCAACGCACGACCCGCGGCACGCAACGTTGCGCCGGTGGTCAGGACGTCATCGACGACCAGGATCCGCTTGTGGGCAACACATCGAGATCGAGCTCTAAACGTGCCCTCTGGGTTCGTTTTCCGCATCTCCCAGGACAACGCCACCTGCGGCTCGGGCTCACCAATTCGTTCTAGAACGTCGAGGCGAACCCGCCCGAAGGCGCGCGCGATCTCTCGAGCTGGGTTGTAGCCGCGAACGCGAAGTCGGTTCGGGGTCGATGGCATCGGCACCACGAGGTCGACGTTCTCCTCGTTGAACCGCGGCGCCACCCATCGACCGAGCGGGCGCCCCAACTCGGGACGATCTTCGAACTTGAGGGCCTGGATCACGAGTGCAACTGGTCCACCGTATTCGAAGCGAGCTTCCACTCGCTCGAAACCGTCGACCTTCACGGGGGCTGCGTCCAAGGTGGCGTCTTCGCATACCCGGCAGAGCGGGGCTCGACCGACAGCGCCGCAAGCCCCGCAAACCTCGGGGAAGACGCAGTCGAGGAGGGCCTCAGTCCAGCTCACTTGTGGTACGGCTCGCCGCGAAGAATGGATGTCGCGCGATACAGCTGCTCGCTCAACACGAGTCGAGCCAGTCGATGGGGGAAGGTCATCTTCGACAAGCTCCAACGCTCATCAGCGCGTTCGAGAACCGTTCGATGAAGGCCGCTCGGCCCTCCAATCACGAGACTGAGCGCCGGAAAGCTGGACTGACGGAGGGTATCGATTCGCTCGGCGAGTTCCTCCGACGTCATCATGCGACCGCCTTTATCGAGCGCGATCACGCGGTCCCGCGGCCCCAACACGTCCAGGATGCGCTTGGCCTCGGCGGCCATCACCGTCTCTGCGGACGCGTTCTTGCGAAGCGGAACCTCTTTGAGCTCAACTGTCTCCGCAGGAAGGGTACGAGCCACGCGACGCAGGTACTCCTCGGAAGCCTCGATGAGCGGGTCGCCGCGGTCGCGCCCGACAACGATCATTCGGACTCTCAATCAGCCCTCGGAGCGGTCCCGTCGACCGGACACGACGTCGTGAAGCTGGTGAGCGCGAGCGGCATCGAGCGTCTGTGCGGCCCGAAGAATCCGGGCGTCGAGGCGAGGATCATCGCCGGGACGGAGTTGCTCCAAGAGCTCGCGCTCACCAGCTTCACGACGTCGTGTCCGGTCGACGGGACCGCTCCGAGGGCTGATTGAGAGTCCGAATGATCGTTGTCGGGCGCGACCGCGGCGACCCGCTCATCGAGGCTTCCGAGGAG
>JBCBRU010000331.1:0-9503 GCA_039819565.1 Myxococcota bacterium
CGGTTCGCCTCTTCGATGACGCGCTTGTAGCCGTGGACGCTGAAGGCATCGGGAGCGGCGTCCTCAACGTCGAGGCTGCGAATCGCCTCGAGCAAACGGGTCCCCGGAGCGCTTCGTGGCCGCGCCGGCCGAGAGCGTGGTGGACCTGCTCGAACAGCGCTTCGATGCCTCCAAGACCCGTTTGCTCGAGGCGATTCGCAGCCTCGACGTTGAGGACGCCGCTCCCGATGCCTTCAGCGTCCACGGCTACAAGCGCGTCATCGAAGAGGCGAACCGCATGATCCGGTCGGCCGAGCGGAAGATCGTCCTCTCGGGGTGGCCCCGGGAGTTCGAGCTGCTGACTCCGGCCCTCGCGGACGCCGCAAGCTCCAAGGTCAAAGCGTACATCTTCTCCCACGCGCGCGCGTCCGACGAGATGCCCGGCATTCACTTCAGCTATGGCGTCGAGGAAGCCCCTCTCGAGGCGTTTTGGCAGCATCGCATCTGTTTGGTTGTCGACGACGTGCGCACGCTCATTGGCAGCGCTGAGGAGACCCCTTCGGACAACGCCGTGATTAGCCAGACCCGCGCGATCGCGGAACTTGCGACGAGTCAGATCTGTCTGGACATCACGCTGCTCGGTCAGCGTTACCACCACGACGTCGGGGATGTGCTCTCCGAGATCCTCGGAGACCGCATCGGAAGCCTCGACAACCTTCTCAAGAACGGCCCGGAGCCGGTATTCGCCCACACGGTCCGCCCTCGGCGACGGCGCCCTCGCGCCGCCTCAGCCTGAGGGCCACGCCCTTCGTGCCTAAGAGTTCGGCTCGAACAGCCGGTCGCGGAGTTGGGCGGCGGCGCTCAAGAACCGCTCACGCTCCTCGTCGGTCAGCGGCGGCGGCGCCTTGGGGCGGACCTTTCGAGGGTCGCGATACTTACCGTTCACGAGGGTCTCGAAGTGCAGGTGAGGGGCGGTGCTGAGACCGGTTGAGCCTACGTAGCCCAGCAGATCTCCGGCTTCCACGCGGTCTCCTACGAGGAGCCCGGAGGCGATGCGCTCGAGATGGGCGTGGCGCGTGGCCAACCCATCCGCGTGGCCCACGCTGACGAGGTTTCCAAGCGGACCTCGTCGTCCCGCGTGCTCGATCACGCCTGACTCGACGGCGAAGACCGCCGTTCCTCGAGGGGCGCCATAGTCGACGCCTCGATGCATTCGCCACCGACGAAGGATCGGGTGTCGGCGACGGCCGTACCCAGACGTCAAGAACGCATCCAGCACCGGGGCTCGCAGTCGCGATGGAGAGATCGGCTCGCCGTCCTGGTCGTAGTAGCCGGAGATCCCGTCGCCGCGCTCGAATCGAACCGCGGTCCGTACCTTGGCGCCGTGGTCGACCTCGATATAGGGCACCGCGCCGTACCCTAAGAACCGCCCCTCCACGAAGCGCTTCTCGACCAGCATACGGAAGATCGGCGCTTGAACCGGCGCCCCCTTGAACGGTGGCTCTGCCAGCTTTCGCGCCTTTCTATTCTTCTTCTTGCTCTTTCGTTTGGAGATCCGCGGTGCGGATTTAGGAAAGAGCGCGTCGGCGAAGAGCCCGAGGGCTCGACGCTCTCCAGAGGCCACGAGGGCGTCCGCCCATGGACCGAGAAGAACCCCTTCGACCAACTCGAGCTCGGTCCGCAGCGGGAGCAGATCGGTCAGGACGGCGAAACGCCCCTTCGCGTCGCGGCGAGCGCAATACGCCTCCCGGATCCCCACTCGGTGCCGGATCCATGTCAGCCGCCCCTTCCGGAATGCGGCCTTGACCTCGTGACCCGGTCGCATCCGATGAAGCCGCACCCACGGACGAAAGTCCTTGGCCATGCGTCGGATGTCTTTTCCGGACACTCCGAGCTCACGAAGGAGGGCACGAGGCTTCTGACCGGGGCGTAGGGTGCCCTCGACGAGCCTTAGGCCCCTCTGAGGGCCAGACTCGGTCTCGGCGCAGGCGCTCTCGGGATCATCGGGAGCCCATCGCCGAGCCACCACCGGGCGTGGCGCAGGGCGGCGTTTAGGACGAGGTTGGCGGCGTACAGGGGGGACGAGGAGTTGGCGCGGGCCCATCTCCGAACCGAGGGGGTCCGGGGCGGTGAAGTAGGCCACGGCGGGAGGCACCGCGGCCCAGGCTTCGACCGTGGCCGAGGCGACGAGGATCCCCAGGGCCCCGCCGACCCCCCGGCGTCGAAACGACGTCATGCGGAGCGCTCATACCCGATCCGCGCGCGAAGCCCAACCACCAAGGGTAGTCATGTGTGCGACGTCAAGGACCGCGGCGCGGAATCAGGGTCTGGAGTGCACTGACCCAATCTGGACCACCGGCCTCGGAGAGGCACCACGCGCCCCCGGTGAGAAAGACGGCATAGCCGCCTCCCCCGTTGATGACCGCGATCGGCACATTTCGGACCCGGCTCGACAGGAGCGGAAGGAGTGGATCCGGGGCTGGACCGTCGAAGCTCTGGAGCGCCCGCACGAACCGCACGGGTTTCTCATGCACGTGATCCCAGATGGCCACGGCGTCGTAGCGGCGCTCAGCCAGAGCCCCCAAGGCGTCTATGAGATCCTCCACGTCGACCGCCTTCCGGAATCCGCGTTGCTGGAGGTTTGTAGAGGCCGCCTCCGAAAGCGCCTCGCCAACGAGCAGAAGACTAGGGCGTCGGGAAGCGTCAGGGGCTCCCGTCGGCACCCCCTGAGGCAAGCCCGGCACAGCCAGCTCACGACGCTCCATGAGCGCGTCGAAGAGCCCCACCAAACGAACGCGCGGAGGGGGCTCGATCGGCGATGCGGGCTCCGGACCGAGGGAGTTCTGAGGGACGTCCGGACGGGATTCGAACGAGGTCACGGCCCGGCAACCCGCGATCCCGTCCAGGCCATCCCCAGGTGAGGACCCTCCGACCCGGTTGAGGGCAACGGTGCATGATCTGCCGCCCGGTCTTCGTCGAGTCGACACCCTACGTCGCTGAACGAGCCGCTCAGCCCGTCGCGAAGTTGTACTGCTCGATCCCCGGAAACGCCCATCGCGCGCCCCGCGAAAAGAGCAGGCCTCGGACCTGCACGAGTTCCGGAAACACGCGAGCGTCCCGAGTGAGGTCGAGATACTTGATTCCGGCCGAGCCGCCGGTCCCGGGCCTATCGCCGATCACCCGCTCCACCATGCGGGCGTGCCCGTTTCGAAACGCGACGAGGCGAGCCTCGAGCTCGACCAGTCGGTCCAAGACCAAGCGCGGCCAGGCCAAGAGGGGCAGGTCTGAATAGGTCTCGATAAAGAGAAGAGCGGCCCGAACGCGCTCAGAAGTCCAGGTGAGATCCGCGCCTCCCATGAAGGCCGCCACATCCTCTGACTGAGCCGAAGTCCAACCGGAGGCCCGACCTCGTTGGATATAGTCGGCGACGAAGGCTCGCACTGCGGCCTGATCCTCTGCCTCGCCGTGATCCGGAGAGGAGCCGCAAATCGGGGTTCGGAAGAGCCAGCCGGCGAGCGCCGACCGAAGGGTACCCTGGCTCTCGATGTCGCTCTGCGCGGCCTCCACGTAGGCCAGGGTGAAGCGGTCGGATCCATCGTCGATTCCTCGCGACCGCTTCTCCGCGATCTGATCTTTCAAACGACGGGTGATGGTCGCCAGGGGTTCGAGGATGAAGCCCTCAAACCCCTCTACGCCGGAGGATGGGGCAAGCTCGGCCCGAAGACGCCGAAGGACGCGCTCCCGTTCCGAACGCGGGAGCCCGAGAAGGTCCTCGAGCTCGCGCATCTGGAAGCTCTGAGCGCCACTCGAGGTGCCCAACTTGTCCCGAAAGGACAAGAAACCCTGCGTCCCCAGGGTCTCCATGAAAGAGAAATGAGCGGCCGTGACTCCGAGCGCTTCGTTCACTCGACTGAGGTGCAGACAGACGTCCGGAATCGCGCGTTCCTCCAGGTGGGGTCGCCCCAGCGCCGCCCGAGTCTCCCGCAGCTCCCGAAGGACGAGCTTGAAGAGCAACTCGATAGCCTGATGAATGACGATAAAGTGAAGCTCATCCGTGCTTTCGACCTCCCCCTCCAGCTCTACGCCGCCCTGGAGACGCAACAAACGGTCCAAGCGGATGTACTCCCAATAGGTCGGGTCGACGCGTTGATGGGCCATCGCGGGGAACTGTACCCGCTTGTACCGCTCAGCCGCACGCAGTAGACACGCGCCGCACACGAAGGACCAAGGTCCTCCGTCCGTCTCGAACCATGGGCACACACACGCGTCTGGCGCTCATCCTCTTGGCCCTCGGCGCGAGCTGCCGAGACCACCGACCCCCGCTGTTCGTGGGGGGCATCCAAGTCAACGAACCGCTCTTAGACCGATGGATCTCCACCGTTGAGGCGGCTGGTCTCGATACCGTCTCGGTCACCGTGTACGCCAAGCAGGGGGACTGGAACTCGTCCCGCCTGTGGTCCGACGCCGAAGTAGGCCCGGTGCGTGCCGAGATCGCGGCGGCGCACCGGGCGGGCCTGCGGGTAGTGCTCATCCTGAGGGTGGCGCTCGATCACGCATTCGAAGCCAATCGTTTTCTATGGCACGGCATGATCGCGCCGGCTGAGTCCGAGCTCTCCGCGTGGTTCGACAACTATGGTGACTTCGTTCGGCGGTGGGCTCGCGTGGCCGAGCAAGAAGGCGTGGAAGTGTTCGGCCTCGGCAGCGAGCTGAACCGACTTACGGCCACGCGCCCGGTCGCAGACCTTCCCCCGCTGGAAGCTTGGTACCTCGATGCACAGGCGCAAGCGAAGTTCCGAGCCCTTGTTTTGGCCCAGGGTGAGCGTATCACCCGGGCCCACCGGGCAGCCCTGGGAGGAGGCCATTTTCCATCCACGGAGGCGTTTCTCGACGCGCGCTCTGACCGTTGGAAAGCGTGGGCGGAGCAGGTCGCCTACCTCTCGAACCCGAAACCCACCGAGCGCTTGAACGCGCGCCGACACGAACTGGAACGACACTGGCGATCCCTCATCCGGAGCGTTCGAGGCATCTACCAGGGGCGGCTAACTTACGCTGCGAACTTCGATCATTATCGAGAGGTCACGTTCTGGGATGCGCTCGACGTGGTGGGCATCAACGCATACTTCACCCTGCGCAGGGAACCCTCTACGCTTACCCCCAGCCCCGCAGAGCTCTCGTTGGCGTGGAACTCCGTGTTCACGGAGATAGGTAGGTTCAGGACCCAAGAGAATCTGACCCAACCCGTGCTCTTCACGGAGCTGGGTTATACGCGACGCCGAAACTCAACCGTACACCCCTGGGCACAGAGCGGCTTCGCTGCTTTCGGGAACCAACTCCTCATATACGAAGACGAGCCCCTGGCCCCCGAGGAGCGCGCCCGAGCCTTGACGGCCCTCCGCCAAGTGGCGCTGTGCGGGGCGAAGGATTGGTTTGCCGGGCTGCTCTACTGGAAACTATCGTCCTGGCCCGATCAGCAGGCGGTCGAGTCCTTTGCTGTGGTGCTCGGCACCGGAGATCCGGCTGAAACTGCCCTCAGTTCCTTCTCGCGACTGAAGCTCGACTGTGATCAGGCAGGCTCCCAAAGCTCGACCTTGTTCCCCTCCGGATCCATGATCCACGCGAAACGGCCGTTGAACTCCTCGTCGGGGCCCTTGACGGGCTTGATGCCGGCCGCCGCCAACTGAGTGAGGAGGGCCTCGAGGTCATCAACTCGATAGTTGACCATGAACCGGCTCTCGCTCGGGGCGAACCACGTACCCGCCTCCTCGCCGAGATTCCAGACCGTGACCCCAGGCTCGGCGTGAGCCTTCGCGTCCTCGTTCCATTGAAAGAGCACGCCCCCCCACTCTTCGAGGTTGAACCCGAGATGCTGGACGTACCAAGCCTTCAGGGCGGAAGGGTCCCGCGCCTTGAAGAACACTCCACCGATACCGGTCACTCGCGCCATGCGTAAAGGGTATCCCTCCCCCGGAGACACACACAAGGGGCGAGAGGACGCCTACTCGCGCACCATCTGCTCCAGCGTGAGCCGGGGACAGACACTCTGCTCGAGGTAGTCGATGAGACTCGTGGCCACCCCTCGAATCCGCTTCTCCACCCGCTCATCCGTGCACTTCCCCTCGGCGTCGAAGAGCCGCTGCACGCCGGCCACCGAGACCGTTCCCGGGAGCACGATCGCCCCGGTGTGGGAGAGGGTGCCACGAAGCTGCTCGAGAGACTTGATGGCGCCGATAGCCCCGGCCGCGACGCCCAAAAGTGCGATGGGTTTCGCAGACAGCGCGGACGGAAAGCCGAGGTTCTCGATGATCAGCTTGGCCTTCGCGGCCATCGTCCCGTGGTACTCCGGCGTGGCAAAGACGATACCCGTTGCGGACTGGACCAGCGCCTTGAGCGCGTCCCCGTCGCCTTCGCCCTCCCCCGGAAAAACCAGCTCGTGACCTGCCGGATCGATGCGCACCACCTCGGCTTCTCGCGAGCGCAGCTCGTCCTCAACGAGGGCCAGAGCTCTGGCCGTGAAGTTACCGGGACGGCTCGTCCCCAAGATGGTCACCACGCGAATCGTCATGCCTATGTGTCCCCGGGACGAAAGCGCGAGATCAAGGTCGGGCCGACCTGCCTTCCTCCCGGCGAGGCCGGAGAAACTCCAGCAACTCCAAGCGCGAACCGCCGATACCGCCTCCGAGCCGGGTCAGGATGTCCCGTCTCTTGGCCCGGTCTCGACCCGGGCAGGAAGGAATCCAACGTATGCCACTTCCCATCATTGGCGCCATCGCGGGCAAGGTCCTCGGCGGCGGTCTCCTCAAAGGCCTTTTCGGCAGCCTCCTCTCGGGCGGAGCCGAGAAGCTCCTCGGCGGCCTCCTAGGCAACATTCTCGGAAAGGGCGCCGCCCAGAGCCCCGCCGTGGGCCTTCTCAAGTCGGTGCTCGGGGGCTGATATGCAGAGCGCTCCCGCTACCCCCGAAGGTCGCGCACAAGCGGCGCGGGCCGAAGGCTTGCACCCCATCGCGGCCGAAGCCGCCGCGTTCGCCGAAGCTTCTTCGGCGGATGGGGGTCGGGTGCGCTTCTCCGATGAGGCTATCGCCCATCTCGAGGACCAAGTGCGCAGCCTGTCTCATCACTCCGGCCTCGAGCACGCCCTCAAGTCGCTCGTCGCCATCGCCGCCTACCTCGACGAGGACCTTGGAGAGGAGCAAGAAGCCCTGCGCCTCTTGGAGGTCGCGGCGGTGGGTGCACCCGCCCTCCAACGCCAAAAGGCAGATCGACGCGAAGGGACGATGGACGTGGCCGAAAAAGTGGCCGGAGCCTTGTCGAGCTTCAGCGATCGAGCCGCAGCTGCCGCCAAGCGCGCGCCCCTCCACGATCAGACGACTTCTGGCGGTCTCAGCCTGAAAGCCCTCCTGCCGCGAGGGCGAGTGAGCGGACGCTAGCTCTGAGTCAGGTAAAGGAGGGATTCGCTCTCGACGCTTCCCACGGCTAGACTAGCCGAGATGGGAGCGCGGGGCCGAATCGCAGCCTGGCTGGGGTTTGCCTCGATCGCGGCCTGTGGCGTCGATCCGCAGCGGTCACGAGGCGAGGACCTCGGCGCTCCGGCCGGCGTGGCCCCACTCCCGGTGGGGGTGTTCGTCTCCCACCCCCGGGCAGCGCCTGAGCCGCCGCTCATGCCCTCGCTCTCTCCAGAGGACGATTTTCGGTGTCACGCCGTCGCCATCGCCCCTAAGCCGATCGACGTTTGCCATCTCCCCATCGACGGCGCCGTCACCCTCGAAGCGTGGACGGCCCGGTACTATGAGGGGGACGCTTTTGTGCGTGAGGAGGCGGTGGATCGTGCCGCCGTCTCCTACCTCCGGGCTGACTTCCTCGACATCGACGCACAGCGTTTTCGGGCGATTTGGCGTTCTACCTTGCGCGTCCGGGGGCGCGCGCATCTGCGCCTCGAGCTTGATGCCCCCCGTGCCCAAGTCGATGTCTCCCTCGACGGCTGGTCTGTTTCGGCGCTCGAGGGCGACGTTCGGACCGGGCTGGCCACAGGTATCCTGACCGAAGGACGCTATCCGGTCGAAATCGTGTACATCAGTCAGTGGCACTCCGTGGACTTCGCATTTCACGCAAGCGACGCACCCGAGCTGGAGGAAGCGGAGGCCGCCTACTGTCTGTCCGAACCCTTGGCTCGGGCTCGAGAGTTGCTGTTCGTGGGGGTCTCAGAGACCACGGACCTGTACGGAAACCTCGACGTCGAGCTTCCCGCAGAAGGCCCCGTGTTCCTCCTCCTGACCTCGCGTCGCGGGCTTCGATGGCGCATCTCGAATCCGCACGGGATTGAGGTGACGGGCATTGCCTACTCGGCCTCAGCCCCGGGCACGGAGGTCGAGGCCGATGCCGCCACTCCGCAATTCTTGTTGCCGTCGCTGCCCCCAGGGTGGCGCAGTTGGGAGCAGCTTCGCGCCTCTTCCTCGTGCACTCGGGCTCGCGACTGTCCTGTAGACGGGACGGTTGAACATACCTTCTGTCGCTTCGCCGCACTCACCGGGCGTACCCCGACGCGGAGCGTCTTCGGCGACCGCATGGCCGAAGTCCGTTTCTGAGCCTCTCCAAGCTAAGTCAAGGCAGCTTGCGCAACTCGGCTTCAACCTCGCTCAGGATGCGGACCTCGTCTTCAAGCCGGGCGATCGGCTCGGACAGGGCAAGAGGTTCTTGCGCCTCACCCTGCCCTAGTCGGGCCGCGTCGAGCGCGATGTTCTCCAGGGCCAACGAGAAGCCCTGGGCATTGGCGTACATGCGATCATGGTCGGCATGGAGGGCGTTGACCTTGTCCCGCCGCGCCACCAGGAGAGCCCGGTTGGCCATCTGGACCTCGCGCAGACGTGCGTCCGTCGTGCTCGCCAGGTTCCGGTCGAGAGCCGCGATCTCGCGATCGGGCGCGGAGGCGTCCAGCTCGGTCAGCGCACGGTGAATGCGCGCCGCTCCGGCGGCCAGCTTCTCCACCCCCTTGAGACCCGCCCGAAGCTGGCGACGCGCGTCGCTGCCTTGCCCGGGGAGAGCACGAAACGCCTCTTCGGCTTGACCGGCGGCAACCCGACATCGGTTCAGCAGCTCGGTCCAGCGAGGATCCGCTTCCGGGGCCGAAACAGCCGGCGCGGGTAAAGCCGGCCCCGCGAAGCTCGTCCGCGGAAGGAGCGGCCTCGGCGCCTCAAAGGGGAGTCCCATCTTCTGGGCGGCCGCCTCTAGCTCAGGACGCCGATCCTCGACCCATGATCGGTAGTCGAGGGTGTGGATGGCCAGAGCGATGCCCCACCCCACCGCCGGGAAGAGGAACCAAGGAAACAGGGCTCCGGAGACCACCGCGAGGACGGCGTTGAGGGAGGCAAGGCCCCCGTTGACGGCCAGATAGGCATGCCAATGGCCCCGCCAATCCGCCCGACGTTTGCGCCACGAGGCAGTCGAGGAGAAGGTGGGCTCGTGGCTCGGACTTCCGGGTCAGAGCCCCGAGGAGCGCCTCGTGGCCTCGTGGCGCAAACGTCGGCCAGATAG
>JBCBRU010000332.1:0-9468 GCA_039819565.1 Myxococcota bacterium
ACCCTCGCGAAGGAGAAGGGGAGCCTTCACATCCTCGTGAACAACGCAGGGGTAGCCATCGACAACCTCCTCCTTCGCTTCAAGGATGAGGATCTCGACACCATCTTTAGAACCAACGTATTTGGGCCTTTCGCGCTGGCGCGCGCCGCCGCCCGCCCCATGAGCAAGGCTCGGTGGGGGCGGATCGTCAATTTGGGCAGTGTCGTCGGAGAGATGGGCAACCCGGGACAGACCGCCTACTCCGCGACCAAGGCCGCCCTCGACGGGCTGTCGAAGTCCCTGGCCCGTGAGCTCGCCAGCCGCAATGTGACCTGCAACGTGGTTGCCCCCGGCTTCATCGGCACCGACATGACCTCGGAGCTGCCGGAGGCCGCGAAGACCAAAATGCTCGAGGCCATCCCCCTGGGAGCGATGGGCACGCCTGAAGACGTGGCGGACGCTGTGACCTTTCTGTGCAGCGATCGCGCCCGCTATATCACCGGTCACGTGCTTCACGTGAACGGTGGAATGTACATGTAGCCATGGACGTGCTCCTCCTCCTTGCTCTCGGGGGGGCGGCTGCCCTCGTCACCGCCGGGGGTTTCGCCGTCGGGTACGTCCGCAAGGGTCGTAGTCATCAGCAGTGGCAGGACGCCTTGACGGAGGCCACCGCGCTCTTGCCGGGGGCGCGCGTATCGCCCGGTACGAGGTATGACGGTCCGGAGCTGCGGGTAGATCTCGACGGGCACACGGTGTCGATCGCGGTTCGTGGCGCCGACACCCCCGACCGCGGGATGGCCTTGGCCCGGGTGGCCCTGCCCAGCTCGAACTCTCGGGTGTTCATCGGCTGGGACGACGTCGAGCCCCCCACGGACTGGGCTCATGTTCCCGAGGTCAACGTGGAGGCTCGGGCCGACCCCAGCGTCTTCGCCCGCAGCGATGACGCAGCCCTCGCCCAGCGTGTGTTCGATGGCGCGCGGCTGGACCTCATCGACGTCCGCCGCGAAGCCGAGGCCCACGGCGTGGCGCTGTCGGCCCGAGGCGGCTATCTCGAGCTGCGCTTCGCCGGTCTCCGGGTGTCCGGTCACCTCTTGGAGAGGCTGGCTCGGGCGACCGCGCGAGTCGCCGAAGCCTGGCCAGAGTGGGAAGGGTCCACCCGGCTCGGCCCGGGATGAGCCTTCGCGCCGGACCCTAGGGCCTCAGGAACAGAATCTTCGCCTCGAAGTCGAAGGAAGCCGACAGCAGTAGGCCGTCTTCGAAGGCCACCATCTGTCCTCTTTCCAGGATGTTTCGGAAGGACAGATCCGTGCACGGAGTGTCATTCAGGTACTGCACCACCGTGCCCGACGCGAGAAGAGCGACGAAGTTTCCGCGATAGGCGGCGATGTCGGACACCCACCAGCCAAACTCACGTCCGGGGAGCAGCGTCCACCGGCCTCCGCCCTCACGCCGAAGCACGCGACCGTCCACCGTGCCCCCCAAGACACCGTAGCCGGGGATGTTGGCGAGGGACTCGATCGCGAAGTCGCCCACCGACTCTGCCGAAATGCGATCCGGAGTGAGGCGATAGATGAACCCGAAGCGCTCTGCGGGCAGGAACGCCTCTCCGGGCCCGCCCGGCACCGGAGCGCCGTCAAAGTCCTCGATGTCTCCGATTTGGCGCCATCCCTCGGCGGTCCTTCGGTGCACCCCGTAGGTCGAGGTCGTCGTGCCCAGCTTCTCGATGAGGAAGAGGTCATCTCGTTCCGACCCGCCGCGGCCGAGCACGAGCCCACGCGGCTCCTCCGACACCTGACGAAAGGCCACGGGGAGTCCTGCCGACCCGCGATAAACCCCACCGAAAGCGTCCGTTATCCAAATGTCCGGACCGGAGCGGACGGCCGACCGGGGCGCAACGGCGCCCCCGAGGTTCGCCCGCCCGAGGGGGGTGACCGAGGTCGAAGTGACGATGAGGGTCGAGCGCTCCAGGCCCACCATGACGCGGCCCCCATCGAGGGGAACCATGAACCGAGCGTTGCCTTCGCCCTCGTAGATGAGCTCGGAGCGGAAGGGTCGGCAGAACTCGGCCGGGAGCCGATAGCTGCGGGTGTCCTCAGCCAGGAGTTCGGTGCTGCCGGCCTTCCAGCCCTCGCTCTCGCCTTCCCAGATGGCCACGGCCGAGGGGGCGCGAAACAGCTCGAGGCCGAGGGGGGCGGTCGGAGGGAGCCGTCCGGGCGCGCGACCGAGATCGGTGAGGGACCTCGAGATCCCGATCGCGAGAAACGGGGTTCCGGGCACGACCTCCGACGCGTTCAGCTCGAGGGCGTAGGGCGCGGAGGGATCCAGGGCGTGAAGCTCGAGTTCCCGCGCCGTACGGATCCCCAGGACGAGAGTGTTGGCGCCCTGCAGCGCCGGAAGCGGCACATGTTGCAGAGCGGGCTCGACCTCTCCGCAGGCGGGAGCCACCGCGAGAGCCCCAACGAGGGCCCATGCTCGCGTGTGGAGTGCCCCGGCCATGGATGCGCAGCTTAGCAGTCCTCGCGTCCCGGCAAGCCCGCGTTGTTGGAGTGCATTGGAGACCGACCGAGAAAGGTGTATCTCGCCCAGAGATGGCCTTGCGCGGCACCGTGACGGACTACGGACTGGCCGACGTGCTGCAGCTCGTAGTGAGCGGCGGGCGAACCGGCCTGCTGCGCATGGAGCGTGGAAACGAGCTTATCGACGTCTACCTGCGCTCCGGGGTCATCGTGGACGCCCGAGCGGGATCGACGGCCGATGGGCCCCTCGGAGCGCGCTTGGTCCAAGCCGGGGTCCTCTCCGAGGAACAACTCGGACTCGCCCTGGCGGATCGGGTCGAAACGGGAAGAAGCCTCGGGGAGGTTCTGCTCGACCGAGACTGGATCGATGAGGGGCTCCTGCGCGCGCAAGCCACGCTGCAGCGCTGGGAGCTGATCATGGCTCCCTTTACCTGGGAGGACGGCGAGTACGCGCTGTCGGACGGAGAGCCCGAAGCAGAGTCGGATTGGGCTGAACCTATCCAGGCGGATCAGATGCTGCGAAAGGGACTTCGTTTGATCGAGGAGTGGCCCGCGGCGAGCCGCGCTGTGCCTTCGCGACTATGGACGGTGGCTCGGCGTTTGCCCCTACCGCCCGCGACCACCGACATCGAGCCTTTCGCCGCGGTGTTTGGAGCCCCTGAGGACCCCACCCAGCCCGACGATGTCAGCGAGGAAGCCCGGTGGGTCCATGCGCTTTGCGCCCCCGGCGTGAGCGTCGGCCGGGTGATCGGCCGCTCGCCCGTGGATCGCTTCGAGACCACGCTTGGTCTCGCGGAGCTCGCCAGCCGTGGCTACATCGTGCTCATGCCGCCCTGAGGGCGCGCCGCGGCGTTCATGCTCGCCAGCGCCCTGAGAAGGACGGGGGCCCCCTGGACGGCGCGAGGCCCTTCGCTGGACAACACCCGACGCCATGCCCGACCGCCGCGACGTCCGGCGAATAACCCCATCATGTGGCGCAGCACCGCGTGAGGTTTGGTTCCGGTCTCCTCCATCCGCTCGATGTAGGGGATCATCTCGTGGACGACGTGCTCGCGAGAGATCGGTCGTCGCGCCCCCCCGAAGAACGCGGCGTCGGCATCCGCGAACAGCAGCGGATCGTCGTAGGCGGCGCGCCCAATCATGACGGCGTCGACGCCGACGAGATGCAGGCGGGCTTGTTCGAGGTCCATGATGCCTCCGTTGATCTCGATGGCGAGTTGGGGGCGCTCGCGCTTGAGGCGATGAACCTCGTCGTAGCGCAGGGGCGGAATGCTCCGATTTTCCTTCGGCGACAGCCCCTTAAGCCACGCCTTACGGGCGTGCACGGTGAAACGGTCGGGTCCCGCCGCGGCCACCGTATCCACGAAATGAAGCATGTCCTCGTAGCTGTCCCGATCGTCGATGCCGATCCGATGCTTGACCGTGACCGGTACCTTGATGGCGGCCCGGAGGGCAGTGACGGCCTCGGCCACGACCTCGGGATAGGCCATGAGGACGGCCCCGAAGCGACCGCTCTGAACGCGGTCGCTCGGGCATCCGCAATTCAGATTAACCTCATCGTAGCCCATGTCCTCCGCAATCCGAGCGCAGGCCACCAAAGCCCGAGGATCATCGCCCCCGAGCTGGAGGGCGATGGGATGTTCGTCCTCGTGGAAGGCGAGATGACGCTCGACCGAACCTCGCAAGATGGCCTGCGTAGTGACCATCTCGGTATACAGGAGGGTCCGATGGGTGATGCGGCGGATGAGATACCGAAAGTGTCGATCCGTTCGGTCCATCATCGGGGCCACGGACAGAGGCGGCGCCCGCTTGTCGTCGTCGGGTGGGGTCATCCGAGCCGATCCCCGGCGAGGACAGGCAGAAGACCTTCCTCCCGAGCCCGCCGTTCTCGGCCCCGGCGCCGGGTGGGAGACGGGACCAAAGCCTCGAAGTTGTCCGGGCGAAAGCGCTCGGGGAGGTCCTTGAGAGCGCGCTTCCAGGCCCCCAGCCCCCCGCCCTCGCGGGCGGCCGCCACCGCGGCCTGCGCGTGCTCCGGACCCCCTTGCGCGAGCCGATACTCGACCCAGGCTTCCCTGGCCCCCGGACCCCGGACCTCGACCTTACCTCTCAAGCTACGCTCGAGTTCGTGCAGCATGGCCTTCACGGCCTTCTCTCCGGCAAAGGGTGAATCCGCGAGCGGAGTATGAAACTTGGGCACGAAAGGCGAAACGCCCAGGACGATCGGAAGCGTGCGTCGCAGCTCGAGGAGCAGCTCCACGAGCTCGGCCCGATCTTCTTTCGACTCGCCGGGCAGACCTACGATGACGTAGAGCTTGAGGTGGCGCATCCCCACCTGCTTCGCGAGATTCAGGACGTTCTCGATATGACGGTCGCGAATGTTCTTCTCGATCACATCCCGAAGCCGGCGACTGGCTGCGTCCAGAGCGACCGTGAGGGAGCGATAACCCCCGCGGTGGAGAAGCTGCAAAAACTCGGCGTCGAGACGGTCGGCGCGCAGCGAAGAGATGCCAATCCGCTTGCCCTTGTCATCGATGAGGCCGCGGAGAATCGTCTTGATGCCTGGATGGTCGGTGACCGCCGCGCCGACCAAACCCACTCGCTCCACGTCCTCGGGAACCATCTCTAGAACCCTCTCCGGAGGTACCAGACGCATGCCCCCGTTCGTCGAGCGCCTCATCACACAGAAGGTGCAACCCCGATGACAGCCTCGTTCGGGCTCGATCAACATCATGTTGGACAGCTCCGCTCGGGGGGTCCAAATCGCCGACCGCGCGGGCAATGCATGATCGGGCGCCTGACCGATCGGGGGGAGATGCCCTCGGTGAACGGACGGCACATAAAACCCCGGCTCATGGGCCAGGGTCTCGAGGAGCACCGCCCGGGCTCGCGCGTCTCCTCGCGCGGCCCCGGGCTCTCTCTCGAGGTACTCGAGGAGGCGAGGCAGGGTCCCCTCCGCCTCCCCCAGGATTACGAGGTCCGCGAACGCGGAGCTGGGAAGAGGGTTCGAGAAGGTGATGGGTCCACCGAGCACCACCAGCGGATCTCGGGAGCTGCGATCCTTCGCGTAGGGCTCGAGTCCGGACAGCTCGAGGAGCTCCACGATGCCGGTCATCTCGAGCTCGTAGGCGTGGGAGATCCCGATGAGGTCGGCATCGCCGACCGGACGATGGGACTCGAGGGTCAAAAGCGGGGTCCGTGTCCGTCGATGGCGTTCGAGGTCGGGTCGGCTCGGGAGCACGGCGCGCTCGCACATCGTCTCGGAGCGAGCGTTGGCCAGTCGGAGAATCTGGAGGTAGCCCAGGCTCGACATGGCCACGCTGTAAGGGCTGGGGTAGGCCATGACCATGCGGACGGGAGCCTCGGCGGGGCGCCCGGCCCCCGCCCCCCGCTCCTCCCCGGTCAGGTCGCGGAGGCTTTCTACCAGCGCACGGTCCACGCGTGAAACCTGCCGGCGGGAGCCGACGGGAGCAAGGACTGGATTTGCTATGCTCAGGGCGTGCACTGCCTTCGGCACGTATTCAGGTGGGATCTCGACAAAACTTACCTGAAGACGGAGTTCGACACCGTCGGAGATCTCGTACGGATGGCTCGCCTATCCGCCGAGGAGCGCGAGAACATCCCCGGGTCCGCGGCGCTCCTCCGCGCGATCAAAGCCTCGACTCCGGAGCCGGAGGCCCACGCGGTCTACTTTCTGTCCGGCAGCCCGGACCTCATCCGGGCGGTCATCGAGAAGAAATTCACCATCGATGGGTTTCAGCCCGATGGGTTCGCTCTCAAGCCGACGCTCTCCGATGTCATGAGAGGGCGCTTCCGAGCCGTTCGGGGCCAGGTCCCCTACAAACTTCCTCATCTCCTCCACGGTCGCGCCGCGACCCCTGTGGGCACCCCTGAGACGCTGTTTGGAGACGACGCCGAAAACGACGCGTTCATCTATAGCCTGTACGCGGATGTCGTGGAGGGCCAGGTCGACCCCGGCACGGTGCTTGCCGTCGCCGAGGATGCGGGCGCCTACGCGGACCAGCTGGCCCAGATCGAAGAAGGACTGGCCTGCCTCGTCCACGAAGACGCGGTTCGCCGGATTATCATCCATCTGGACCGCTCCACCCCGCCCGAAGCCTTCGCCGCCTTCGGGCCGCGGGTGGTGCCGGTCTCGAGCCATCTGCAGACCGCGATGATTCTCGCGGCTGACGGGACCCTACCGGCCCAAGTCGTTCGGTGGGTCGCGCAGGAGCTCCTTGAGCATTACGGGTTTCGGCCCGAGCAGCTGCTGCTCATCGGGCAGGGGCTCCTGAATCGCTGGTGTCCTCCCGAATCTCACCGTCTCGCGGCGCTTGCGGACGCCCTCAGCGCTGTCGATCCCGCCGAGCCTCCGCCCGGCGCCCCCGCGAGCGCGCTGGGGTCGGTTGAAGCCACCGCTGAGACCTTGCGCCAGCTCGCCTTGGCTGCCCGTGCGGCGCCGATCCTGCCTCCGCCCGACGACGGGCCCCGAGACTACCGACAGCTTTGGCTCCGAGAAAAAGAGCGCATGGAGAGGGCCCGCCAGCTCCGCAAGGATGAGGCTGGGCAGGGGCCGAGCCCGCCGGAGGCCTCTAACCCTGAAGGTCCCGAAGCTCGTTGACGTTCACGGTTCGACGCTCTCGAAACACCGCGATGATGATGGCGAGCCCGACCGCAACCTCGGCTGCGGCGACCGCCATCACCATGAACACGAAGACGTGGCCGGTATGGTCAGCGTGCTGGCGAGCGAAGGTGACGAACGCAAGATTGGCCGCGTTGAGCATCAGCTCGATGCACATGAAGACGACGATCGCATTGCGGCGGAGGAGCACCCCGGCGGCCCCGATCGCGAACAGCACCACCGAGAGCTGAATGTAGAGCTGAGGGGGAATGCCCGAAGCCTCCATATCAGTCTCCAGAAAGGCGGGCGCGCCGAGAGATGACCACCGCTCCGACGATGGCGGCGAGGAGGAGCAGACTCGACATCTCGAAGTGAAAGAGGAAGTTCGAAAAGAACACTCGACCGACGGCCGCGGCCTGACCGAAGTCGGCCGGAAGAGACGCGGGTGAAGGAAAGGCGGCGCTCACGACAACCCACAGGAGGGTTCCCGCGATGACGACCACCGCCCCGACCTTGAGGGGAATTGTTACTCGCTCGCTGATGGCCTGGCTAAACAGCGCCGCGTTCTTGTCTTCGACGAGCATCAACACGAAGACGAAAAGGACCATGATCGCCCCGGCGTACACGAGGACCTCGAGCACCCCGAGGAGCTCCGCTCGCTGAAGGACAAAGAGGCTTGCCAGAGCAAAGAAGGTCCCGATCAAGCACATGGCCCCTTTGATGGGGTCGCGCAGCATGACCACCCCGAGCGCCGTGCTCACCGCGAGACCCGCGAAGAGCACGAAAAGAAGGGACTCCACCCCAAACACAGTCGTGGCCTACTTCAAGCTACAGGCCGGGGCAAGGCGGGGCCCCTGGGGGTGAAGACCGGGCTCTGCTTTGCCCCTCGCTCGATCGACTCCGAAGACGACCCTAGTTCTGCCCGAGAGCCCCGTGCAGAGGTCGAGGCGCCACAGGGTAGGCGTCGCCAAAGGGGCAGCGGCCTTGCTCGACGTGAGCTTCGAACTCCGAGAAGAAAGCCTTGAGGTAGCTGCGCGCGGGCCAGGCGAGCGCCTCTCCGAAAGCACAGATGGTATGGCCTTCGATCTTGGCGGCCACCGACTCGATGAGCGCGAGGTCCTCGCGCGTGCCCTGCCCCGCCTCGATGCGGCTCACGACTTTGTAGAGCCAGTCTCCACCCTCTCGACACGGAGTACATTGGCCGCAACTCTCGTGGGCGTAGAATCGCTCGATACGCTGCAGGAGCCTCACCATGCAGGTCCCCTCCTCGATGACGGTCGGGCAGCCCGTGCCCATGAGGGTGCCCACCGACTTCATGGCGTCGAAGTCGAAGCTGACGTCGATGTCTTCGGGAAGAAGAATCGGGCAGGAGGAGCCCCCCGGAATCACCGCCTTCAGGGGCCGGTCGGGATCCCGCATGCCTCCAGCCACGTCGTAAATGATCTCCCGAAGGGTGAGTCCCCCGGGGAGCTCCCAGACCCCCGGGTTGCGTACGTGGCCGGAGACGCCGACGAGCTTGGTACCGCCCTCGGCCTCACTGCGGGACAGAGAGCGCCACCAGTCCGCCCCTCGGTCCATGATGGGCCCCACCGCCGCGAGAGTCTCAACGTTGTTGACGATGGTCGGGCAGCCGAAGGCACCTTCGACGGCCGGAAATGGAGGCTTCAGTCGAGGCTGTCCTTTTTTGCCCTCGAGCGACTCGAGCAGACCCGTTTCTTCCCCGCAGATATAAGCGCCCGCGCCTCGATGCACATAGATGCGAAGAGGATAGTCGTGCCCGAGCACGGTATCCCCTAGGAGGCCCTCCGCCTCGGCCTCGGCGATGGCCGCCTCGAGGCGACGCCACGCCAGCCCGAACTCACCGCGTATATAGATATAGGCCACGTGGGCCCCGATCGCCCGACAGCAGATCGCCGTGCCCTCGATGAGCATATGCGGCGAACGCTCCATGATGTAGCGATCCTTGAAGGTCCCCGGCTCGGACTCGTCGGCGTTGACGCACACGTAGCGGGCCTTGGGGCTATCCTGGGGCACGAAGGACCACTTGCGTCCCGTCGGAAACCCAGCTCCCCCTCGCCCCCGCAGGTTTGCCTTCGTAACCTCGTCGATGAGTTCAGACGGCTCGCGCTCGAGCGCCTTCTTGAGCCCCTCATAGCCGCCCGCGTCGCGGTAGGCCGCGAGGGTGTGCCCGTCGGTTCGGTGCCAGGTGCGGGTGAATACCTTCTCGGTCTCGAAGCTCAAGAGTCGTCTCCTTGGGGCTCGTGCCCCTGAACCGGCCCCACGTGGGGTTCAGGGACGGCGTGACGATAGGGCTGTCCCTCGAGCTGCGCAGCCTCGCTACGGAAGCGATCGAGA
>JBCBRU010000333.1:0-9466 GCA_039819565.1 Myxococcota bacterium
GCCGATATCGATGTTGACCAGGTCGAGCAGCGCCGCGGCCCCAATCCCGATCAGGGCCACCAAGAGCATCACGATGAGCAAGGCGAAGCCGCGCCGAGGTCGACAGCGAGTCCGTGGACCGCAGCGTCCCGAAAGTTAAAGCGGGCAAAGGCCGGCAAGAGATAGGAGATGGTTCCCGCCAGGAACCGCGTGGGCCCGTCTGCTTTCGCCGTGAGGTTGACGAGGTCGTCGGTGCTGGCCGCCGCGATCCAAAAGCCGAGACCAATGCCGGCGGCCAGGCTCGGGGTCGAGAAGCTCGAAAGGACCATGGCGAAAGCCGCCAGCACCGCCGCCTCCACGAAGGCCATGGCCAGCGCCAGCACGTCGAGCGACGTCGGGGCGGCGAGGACGTAGCCCAGCATCAGGAAGAACACCAAGCTGAAGCCGAGCACGACCCCCGCGAGCGCGGCCACGAGGCCGAGGTATCGACCGAGCACGTACTGGGCGCGGCTCACGGGTCGAGTCAGCACCACGAAGAGCGTCTTGCGGTCGATCTCTCCGTGAACCAGCCCCACCCCTACCAGGAGGGCCATCAGATTGGCGGCGATGGACACCCCGGAGAGGCCGATGCTGCGAACGACGCGCTCCGGGTAGCCGAAGGTGATGTTGCCGACCATCATGGCGAACACCACCATGCCCACCCCGAACACCACGATGTTCAGAAACAGGCGCTGACGAATCGTCTCGCGCACCGTGTTGCTAGCAACCATCCAAACCGGGGTCATGATGCAGCGGCCTCCGTCGTAGCGTCCGGGCTCTCATCTTCGAGCGAGCGCACGAAGATGGTCTCGAGATCGTCGCGATGCGGCTCGAAACGAAGAATACGGGCCCCGTCCTCTCGCACGAGTTGGCTGGCGAGGGCGCTCGCCGCCTCCACGTCCTTGAGCTCCAGCGTCAAGTGATCCTGCCCGCGACTCGCATCGGCGCCGTGCGCTTCGAGGAGCTCGCGAGTGCGCTCATCCGAGAGCTCGGCGAGGGAGACGGTGACGCCCCGGCTGGTCTCGGTGAGGATATCGTCGAGCCGACCGGCCCGGAGGGTGCGTCCCTTGTGAACCATGGTCACGCGGTCGCAGGTCATCTCGATGTCCGGAAGAATATGAGTCGAATAGAAGACGGTCTTTCCTTCATCCTTGATGGAAAGAATCAGGTCGCGGATCTCCCGACGCCCAATAGGGTCGAGCCCCGTCATAGGTTCGTCGAGAATGAGGAGGTCCGGGCTGCCGAGCAGCGCCTGGGCCAGTCCCGCCCGCTGAATCATCCCCTTCGAATAGGTGCGGATGCGGCGGTCCATGGCGTGGCCCAAGCCCACCCGCTCGAGCTGTCTTTGCGCTTCCTGGTCGGCTTCACTGCGGGTCAGCCCGGCGAGGCGCCCGAACCAGGCCACCATCTCTTTCCCGGTCAGGTAGTCGTAGAAGTTGGGCTGCTCCGGCATGTATCCCACCCGGGTTCGCCATCCTCCCTCGGCCACCGGCTGCCCGAAGAGCTCGACCCGGCCCCGGTCGGGGCGAATGAGCCCCAGGAGCGCCTTGATGGTGGTCGATTTGCCGGCGCCGTTGGGGCCGAGGAACCCGTGGATCTCACCCGCCTCGACCTCGAGGCTGATGTCTCGGGCCGCCACCGACGGGGCCTTGAAGGCCGAGGTCTTGAATGTCTTTCCGAAACTCTCAACGAGGATCAATCGCTCATCTCCTTCTTCGCCCGGCCCGAAGTCATGGAGGCGCTGCTCCGAAAACGTCCCAAGCGCTCGATGGCCTCGTCCTCGCGCACCTTGATCAACTCGGACCGCGCCACGCATCCCTCCCCGGTCGTGTCCAGATGTATGGGGCTGCCCAAGAGGTCCTGCGGGGGCTGCGCGACCTGCCCCGTCATGAAGAGCACGCTGGCGCTCGCGGGCCAGCTCCCGTGATCTTCGCGGTAGCTCGCGCAGGCGCGATCGTAGGAAAGGAAAATCCGCTCCGACTCCAGGATTTGCATCCGCTGCTCGATCATCTCTCGCTGTCGGGTATCCTTGATGGTCCCGAGCATCCCCTCCAGGAAACGGAGGGACGCGTCGATGTCCCCGGTGCCCTGCCGGAGGGCTCGACCGGACAGCGACCCGAGATAGAAGGGCGCTTCGGGGAGCTGGGCTGCGGTGCGCCAGTGGTCCGCGGCATCCGCGGCCCTTCCGCGGATGAAGTAGTCGTTCCATCCCATCATGAACGGCAGTCTCCAGTCCCGGGGGAGATACTTGGCCCCCTTGCTCACGAGCCGGTCCGAGAGATCCGCGGCGCTCCCGTACGCGGAGAGATAGACGGAGCCGGCGTCGTACACGGTCAGATAGTGGGGGTCGAAATCGGTGGCGATGTCGAGCCGGGAGTAGAGCCACTCTTCCCACCCCCGGGTGGAGTTGAACCCCGCGTTGCCGAGCCGCTGAACCGCTTCCAGCCAAGCCAGGTCTGAGAGGGCGAGCCCGTGCTCGGCGCTCGCGAGCGCGAGAGCGGGGCGCCCGGGAGAGATGAGCTGGCGGTTCTCGAGTTGTGGGATGCTCGAAAGAGGGTCAGGTTCGAGGAGGGGAAGAGCGACGAAGGCCAGAAGAACGGCCGCGATGGCTCCGACCTTTTTCATGGTGCGCTCGCTACCAAGTGCCGACGTTGGCCGTGAGCACCGTGAACGGAAACAGCGAGACGGTTCCCGCGGAGCTCGCTACGCAGGCTCCGCTCGAGGCGTGGTCGGTGCAGTAGATGTACTCGCTGAGGTTTCCGTCGTTATCGAGGTCGCCCACCGCGCTGCACGTGAAGTCCGGAGTTCCCCCCGGCGCATTCCGCTCACACTCGAAGAAGTGGTACAGGTTTCCCCGCGACGGGACGATGTCCGCGTCCCGGAACGAATAGTCCCCCACCAAACACCGGTCGGCGATCCCCGTCAGCGTGCTGATCCACGGTCTCACCGTCCCGCTGGGCGGGAACCCCACCTCAGGGGTTTGGCGAAACGCAGCGAAACAGTCCCACTGCGCAAACCAAGCGTACTGGGCCTGTCGGGCGATGCCGAGCACGGTGTAGGTCTCGGACCTCCGGGCAGTCATTTGCGCCGTGCGGTACCGGGGGACCGCGATGGCGGCCAGAGTACCGGCGATAGCCACCACCATCATGAGCTCGATGAGCGTGAAACCTCGACGAGGACGCATTGCGACGATTCTCCCACGAAGGTCGGGCCTGGTCATCCCAGACCGACCCTTCGCGTTTAGCAACTTAGAGAAAGAAGAAGAGGCTCAGTACACACCGGGAAGGCAGTCGATGACTTCACCCGGAGTAGCGAGGGCCGCACCGCAGGGACCGGCACCGGGCGCACAGGTAAAATGCTGTCCGACATTCATCGCGTCATTGTCGGACTGGTACTCGAACTCGCCGTTCGTGCCGTCGCCGTCGAGGTTGCCGATCGCGCCGACGCAGAAGTCGGGCTCGCCCGCCGCGCTCTCCCCGGTCGAGTCATAGGAGTAGTAGACCTGTCCCGAAGGCCGGAAGCCGATGCACTCGAAGCTCACGCAGGCGGCCAGCATGCCGCGGATGCAGCCGGCGCAGGGGGTGATGGTGAACGCGGTCTTCATGGTGCCACCGAAGGCCGCCGGCGTGGCCGCGATGGCCTCCGCGTAGCCGTCGAAGTCGCCACGGAAGGACTCCTGGCTGGTCTTGATGGCGCCGATGTTGGTCTTGGCCTCGGCGGTCTTGGAGCGGAGCTGGTAGCGGATGAAGTTCGGGATGGCGATGGCGGCGAGGATGCCGATGATGGCCACCACGATCATGAGCTCGATGAGCGTGAAGCCTTTACGGATGCGCGTGCGAAGGTTGTTCATTGGTGTGTCTCCCTTTCGGTTCTTCCCGGTCGTTCGGCGACGCGGGATGTCGAGGGCTAGAGCAGGCCGTGTGCCACCCGTCACGCGGGCGGCGCGCCTCCTCCAAGTGACGAAAATCGTCGCTGGCCGTCAGAGACGGAAGCTTGGCGCTGACAATGTTCGTCAGTGCTGACGCGAAACGCGCAACCTGCCGCTTCGAGCGCCTTCTCTGGGGTCAGAGCGAACACCTTACGCTCCCCGTGGGGCACCGCCCTCGAGGACGCCTCTCGGGTCGCCCTCTGACGACCGTCCTCGGGGGCCCTCTCGGAGCGCCCAGAATCGGCGCTAAGTTACCGACTTTATCCCGAAATCGAAGTTTGGCGGGCTTCTCTCTGCGTGGTAGCCTCCAACGTCTTGGCAAGTCAGGAAACGGCGCCCGAGCCCGAGGCGCCCGAAGACGGCTTCACCGCGCGTTCGAAAGACCGAGAATCCAACCTCACCGACGAGATCCGGGACTACACCGGAGACAGCATCGAGGTGCTCAAAGGCCTCGAGGCGGTCCGTCTTCGGCCGGGGATGTACATTGGTGAAACCGACGCCACGGGCCTCCACCATCTCGTCTACGAGGTGGTGGACAACTCGGTGGACGAGGCTCTGTCGGGTCACGCCAGTCAGATCACGGTGACCATCCACGTCGACGGCTCCCTGACCGTGCGCGACGACGGGCGGGGCATACCCGTGGACTGGAAGGAGGAGGAGGGAAAGAGCGCCGCCGAGGTGGTCATGACCGTCCTCCACGCGGGCGGCAAGTTCTCCAGCGATACCTACAAGCACTCCGCGGGGCTCCACGGGGTCGGGGTGTCCTGTGTGAACGCGCTCTCGAGCTGGCTCGAGATGGAGATCTGCCGGGCTGGACGCATTCACTGGATGCGCTTCGAGCGGGGCCACACCGTCTCCGACAGCGGCAGTCCCCAGGCACCTCTGGAGGTGCAGGGCGAGACGGAGCGCACCGGCACCCGCATCACCTTCCTCCCCGACGACACCATCTTCAGCACCACCACCTTCAGCTTCGAGCGGCTCGGCACCCGCCTCAGCCAGCTCGCCTTCCTGAATCGCGGGCTCAAGATCGAGCTGGTCGACGAGCGGGAGGAGAAGCGGGAGCTCTTTCACGCCGAAGGCGGCCTCGTCTCCTACGTCGAGTATCTCAACCGCAAGCGGGACAGCCTCCACCCCACCCCCATCGCGTTCAGCTCCCTCATGGCCGTCTCCGGCCCGGATGGGTCTGAGGTCGAGGTGGACGTGGACATCGCGATGCAGTGGACGAACGCCTTCAACGAGTCGATCTACTGCTTCGCGAACAACGTCTACAACGACGAGGGCGGCACCCACTTCACCGGCTTGCGATCCGCCCTGACCCGGACGCTCAACAACCACGCCAAGAAAGAGAACCTGCTCAAGGGACTCAAGGAGCCGCCCACGGGCGACGACATTCGCGAAGGCCTGACGGCGGTGGTGGCGGTCAAGATGTCGGACCCGAAGTTCGACTCCCAGCCCAAGCACAAGCTGTTGAACTCCGAAGCTAAGTCCGCCGTGGAGTCTTTGGTCAATCAGCGGCTCTCGGAGTACATGCTCGAGAACCCAGGCGTAGCCAAGACCGTCATCGGCAAGATCAGCGACGCCGCCCGCGCCCGCATCGCGGCTCGGATGGCTCGGGAGAAGGTCCAGCGCAAGTCCGCCCTCGAGTCTCTCGCCCTCCCCGGAAAGCTCGCGGACTGCCAGGAGAAGGATCCTGCGCAGTGTGAGATCTATATCGTCGAGGGTGACTCCGCCGGCGGCTCCGCTAAACAAGGTCGCGATCGTAAGTTCCAGGCCATTCTGCCGCTGCGTGGAAAGATCCTGAACGTGGAGAAGTCCCGCGTCGACAAGATGCTCTCCTCCACCGAGATCGTGGCTCTCATCACCGCCTTGGGCACCGGGATCGGAAGCGAGAACTTCGACCTCGAGAAACTCCGCTACGGCCGCGTCATCATCATGACCGACGCCGACGTCGACGGTAGCCACATTCGCACCCTCCTCCTTACGTTCTTCTATCGACAGATGCGCGAGCTGGTCGAGAAGGGGCATCTCTTCATCGCTCAGCCTCCGCTATACAAGATGAAGCGCGGCAAGAAGGAGATGTACTTCAAGGACGACGACGCCCTCAACGACTGGGTCCTCGGGGCCGGCACGGAGAACGTCCGCCTGGTCGACGTCGCCACCGAGGCCGTGGTCGAGGGGGAGCACCTCAAGAACGTGGCGAAGGCCTTCGTGCGCTATGACCAGCAGCTGGCCATCGTGGACCGCCGTCGCGACCGCCGCATCGTCGACGCGGTCCTGCGGGCCACGAACCTCGAGGCCGAAGCGCTTCACCCGAAGTCGGGTCTGAGCCCCGCCGACGCCGGCCCCTCGGACCCGGACTCGAGCTGGGTGGAGGGCGATGTGATCGCACCGATGCGGGCGTGGCTCGAGCGACACCACCCGGGCGTGGTCGAGCGCATGAAGGTCAACGTGGTCAGCCGCGACGGCCATCTCGAGCTTCACTTCGAGACCCGTCGGATGGGGGCGCGGCGACGCACCGTCATCGACACCCCCTTTCTGTCCACGCGAGAGTTCGCGCGGCTCTCGGCCTCGGCCAAGACCTTCCGAGACATGGCCGGCGAGGTCCGGATCGAACGGGAGGGCAAAGAGCCCGCCGTGCACGCGTCGGTCGACTCGGCGGTGCGCGCTCTGCGGGAGCTGGGCCGAAAGGGCGTCGAGATTCAGCGCTACAAGGGATTGGGCGAGATGAATCCGGAGCAGCTGTGGGAGACCACGATGGATCCTGCCAACCGCGTGGTCCTCCAGGTCCAGATGAGCCGCAGCGAAGAGGAAAATGACGTCTTCGAGACCTTGATGGGGGACCAGGTGGAGCCCCGTCGCGAGTTCATCGAGCAGAACGCCTTGGACGTCGCTAATATCGACGTGTGAGCCCCTCTGCGCGGGCGTCTGCCCTCTCGATCTCGAGCCTCCTGACCGCGGCCGCCTGCATGCCCGCCCCCATCCGGGCCGCGGACACTTGGCTGACCGCCTACGCGGCCGGCGAGGGCGACCCGATGCTGGCCGCTACCGTCCCCGAGGACCGCACTGCGCTCGAGGCTGCGCTTCGCGCTCCCCCCACGAGCCGCGTGGCCCTCGCCCTTCCTCCCCGACCGGTGGAGCACCGCATCATCGAGGTCGCCGACCGGGGTCCAGATTGGCAGATCGTGGCTTTGGAGCTCACGATCGAGAATCCCCTCCCGTCGGCTTCCCGGAAGATCGGAGCTCCGATGGCCGGCATCCCAGAGACGCGAAGCGTCCGCCAGCGTCTGCGGGTGGAGAACTACGGCGGAGACGCCTGGGGGGTGAAGCTCGACCTGGATCAGGTCCTAAAGCGCGCGCGCTTCGCCGAGGAGCTGCTGCTCCTCATCGCCGAAGGTCAGCTCACGGAAGTGAGGGCCCGACTCGAGAGCGAGATCCCGGAGCCCCCCCGAGACGGCCACCGCGGCTCGAGCGAAGCCCCGCGACCGGACCGCCTGCTCGAGGAACTCGAGCGGCGGCTCGAAGAAGCGGAAAAGCTCGCCCGTAGCTCCACCGTCTCCGGCCCATAGCCCCGCCAAGCAGACCTGAGAGAGGCTCGAGCGACCCGCGGGGCACATGCGCAGCGCCGCTTCGTTCATCCGATGCACCGGCCCCCTCTAAGAAGATAGGGTTTCGCTCAGCGGATGAAGCGGGACCCCTTGAGAGCATCGGGTTTTGTTCATCAGACGAAGCAAGACCCCCTAAGAGAATAGGATTTTGTTCGCGGACCGAAGCATGACCCCAAAGAGAATAGGGCCTTTGTTCACCGGGTGACGCAAGCCCCCCTAAGAGAAGGGTGAAATTTAAGATAACGAACGAACACCCAAAAGAAGTTTAACTATGGCGTACGACGGGCGCTCGAACCCCTAGCGCTAGCCTCCGAGCTCACGAACTCGCGCGACCCCCTAGCGTTAGCCTCTGACGTCATGAACTCGCGCGACCCCCTAGCGTTAGCCTCGGTCTTTCCCGCGTATTCGGAACGGGGAGCGGGGTCTCGGCGCCGTCATCCGCCGATGCGACTCATGTCGACGTCGTGGTGGCGGTCGACGCCGTCCACGTAGAACTCGTGGCCGGCGCGCTTGCCGAAGAGGGCGTCCTCGACCAGGCGCAGGACCTCTTCGTTGGGGTGGCCGGCGCGGAGGGCGTCCCGGAGCGAAAAGCCCGAGGGCGACGCGAGGCAGGCTCGGATTTCGCCGCGCGCCGTCACCCGCACCCGGTTGCAGCGGTGGCAGAAGTTGTCGGTGACCGCGCCAATGAAACCGACCTTGCGGCCGCTACCGTCCCGAGCCATCAGGTAGCCGGCCGGGCCGCGGTCGGTGCGGTACTCGGGATCGTTCTCGGGGATGAGGAGATGAGACAAGCTGGCCTTCATTTCGGCCACCGACACGACGGCGCCGCGGCCCAGCTTGGCTCCCTCGCCGAGGGGCATGAGCTCGATGAAGCGCGGGGTCACCCCCTTGGACCAGGCCCACTCCACCAGCTCCGCGAGATCGCCGTCGTTATGGCCACGCACGACGACGGCGTTCGTCTTCACTTCGGCAAGACCGGCCTCGAGGGCGGCGTCGATCCCCTCCAGGACCCGCGAGAGGTCGCCGCCTCGGGTCATATGCGCGAATCGCTCTGGGTTGAGGGAGTCCAGCGATACGTTGAGGCGCCGAAGCCCCGCTTGCGCGAGGGGCTTCGCCTTCTTGCCGAGAGCCGAAGCGTTCGAGGTCATCGCGATGTCCTCGATGCCGGCGTCCCGAATCATGGCCACGAGCTTCTCGATGCCCTTGCGGACCAGCGGCTCTCCCCCCGTCAACCGAACCGTACGCACCCCGAGATGCTGGAACACGTGAATGACCCGAACGATCTCTTCGAAGCTGAGAAACTCCTCCTTCGGGGACGCGGGCACCCCCTCCGGGGGCATGCAGTAGCGACACGTGAGGTCGCAGCGGTCCGTCACCGAGAGGCGGAGGTACTTCAGGCGCCGACCCTGCTGATCTGCGAGCCAACCCGGAAAACCGGAGGTCCCGCGGGCCGCGAGAGGAATCGGATCCGCTTCGGCGCGAAGGTCAGGCAGGGACGCGTCGGTGTCCGTGCACACGATGGGCAGCCGACTCATGACGGCACAAAATAGCGCGCATCGTTCGCGTTGACGACCCAGACCGCGCACCCCTAGAACCCCCGTGGTCCGGGTTTTCGGGGGGTGACCTCGTCCGTAGAGGACGGTTGGATGCGTGTATGACCGGCCGGGACCTGCTCAGTCGCGCTCGAGAGACGGTAGCGGGGGTCTCCGCCGCCGAAGTGGCCAAGGCCCTCGATGGCCCTAAGGCCCCGGCGATCCTCGATGTTCGGGAGGCGACCCGTGGCCACTTCGTCCGCCTCGCGAACATCGAGGATCGCCGGGGCCTTAGGGCCATCGAGGGCATTGGCCACTGCGGCGTCGGAGACCCCCGCTACCGTCTCTCGAGCGCGACTGAGCAGGTCCCGGCCGGTCATACA
>JBCBRU010000334.1:0-9422 GCA_039819565.1 Myxococcota bacterium
AGGTAGCCGGGAAGGGACGGTCCCTCTACACCGCCCGCAGCCCCGCGGGATGGGCCGTGTACCTGAACGGAGTGCGGCTCGGCAGGGTCTATGACGCCGTCGCTGGGCTCCAGGCCCGGGAGGATTCGGTCCCGGGCACGGCCTTCGTGGGGCGGCGCGAGGACGGCTGGCATGTCGTCGTCGACGGTCGAGAAGGTCCTCCCCATGCTTGGGTCCAGGAGCTCAAGTTGGCCGCGAGAGCGTCTCGAGCCGCCTGGCTTGCCGGCGACCTCGACGTGATGAGTCTGTACGTCGACGGACAGCCGATTCTCGGTCCGGAGCCCGAGCTCGGCGGACTTCGGATGTCGCCCGAGGGGAGAGCGGTAGCCGTCATCGTTCGCAGAGATGGGCGGGACGCGGCCTGGCGGGACGGCCGTCTCCACCGCAGCTTCGACCGTATCCGAGACGAGACCTTCATCTTGACCCCGCGAGGTCTTGGCTACGTCGCGGAGGCCGGGGCCCGGGCTCTCCCCATCGTTCCCGGCGTCGAGCCTCGGGACTTCGAAAGCGTCGAGGACTTCCAGCACGAAGCGGGGTGGGGGTTCATCGGCTGGGACAAGGGAGCTTTCGTCTACGTGCGAGGTGAGTGGTCCCGTCACTCTCGAGCCTACGACCTCCGGCTCGGCCCCCTCGGGGGTTGGGCCTACGCGGCCGAATCCCCCTCGGGGGAATGGGTACATACGCCGCGCGGGGCGGACGGTCCCTACCGCGAGGTCGTGGAGGGTACGCTGACCCTCAGCCAAAACGGGGAGAGCTACGCAGCCCTCGTCTTGGACGGTCGAGAGGTCTGGCTCCTCGTCAATGGGGTGCTCAAACAGCCCTACGACCCCCGCGTCGTGATTCATCTCGGGATGTCCAGCAGCTTGTCGTGGTGGGAGCCACTGGCTCCCATGCGCGCGTGGCTGGCCCGCCAAGCCGAGACGGGAGAGCGAGGGTGAGGGAGCGCTTCGACGTGGCCATCGCCGGGGGAGGCTGGGCGGGCCTCACGTTGGCCCTCCAGCTCAAGAAGCGAAGACCTGAGCTCGACGTCGTGGTCCTCGACCAGCGGGGCCCCGCCCCCGAAGCCGCCCACAAGGTGGGGGAGTCGGCGGTCGAAGTCTCGTCGTTCTATCTCAGAGAAGTCTTGGGGCTTCGAGATCATCTCGAAAGCGCCCAACTCACCAAATTCGGCCTCCGACTCTTCATGTCCCAGGGCCAGAATCGGGACCTCGCCCGTCGCTTAGAGTTTGGGCCGCTCGGGGGTCCGACGCCTGCGACCCTCCAGCGCTACCGGAACCTGCCCCTGCCGACCTACAACCTGGATCGAGGCCGCCTGGAGAACCATCTCGTAGCCTGCGCCGAAGCGGCCGAGGTGAGGCGTCGTCGCGTCCGCGTTGAGAGCCTTCAGGTGTCGGCGTCGGGGCATCAGCTCTCCACGAACCGCGGGGTCATTCGAGCGCGCTGGTTGGTCGATGCATCCGGCCGCTCAGGGCTCCTCAAGCGCCATCTACAGCTATCGCGCCGGGTCGGGCATACCGTTCATGCGGCGTGGTTTCGGGTCCCCGGACGCATCGACGTGGAAAGCTGGTCTTCTCGCCCCTCCTTTCGACAAAGGACCTATCCGGGCCTTCGTCATCTCTCCACCTGCCATCTCATGGGACGAGGCTATTGGGTGTGGCTCATCCCTCTCGCCTCCGGCGCCACCAGCGTCGGCATCGTTGCGGATCCTCGCTTTCACGCCCCCGGAACCTTCTCCCGCTATCCCCGGGCACGAGCCTGGCTCGACCGCCACGAGCCTCAGCTTGCGGACGCGCTGCGTGGAGTCGAGCCGCTCGACTTTCAGGTGCGCCGCGGGGGGGCCTATGGTTGCCAGCGCCTGTTCAGCGCCGAACGATGGGCCATCGTCGGAGACGCCGGGGCCTTTCTGGACCCTCTCTACTCACCCGGCGGCGACTTCATCGCCTTCGGCAACACCTTGGTCACGGAGCTGATCGAGCAAGACTTGGCGGGTGCCCCGTTAGCCGGCGCGGTGGCCTTCGCAGAGCGGCTCTTCGACAGCCTCTATCAGACCTATCTCCATACCTATCGGGACCAGTATGAGGTGATGGGCCACCCCCTCGCCATGGTCACCAAGGCGGTCTGGGACACGCTCGTGTATTTCGGCTACACGGTCCCCCTCTTCACCCACCAGCGCCTGTGGGATCGTTCCTTCCTCACCTCTCTCAGCGTCACCACCGCAGAGCTTCGACGGCTGCAGACTGAGCTGCAGCCCTTCTTTCGCGCATGGGCCCGCTCAGGCTCGGACCAAAGCGGGGACCGCGCCGTGGACCAAGGGCAGCTGCGCTTCCTCCAGGAGCGCTACATCACAGGTCGGCCGACGCGAGGCGACGGAGAGCTCCGAAGGGTGATTGCATCGAACGTGGCCGTGATGAGCCGGACCGCGGACGCGATCCGAGCCCGCGTGAACGAGAGTCGTTCCGACCCTGGAGGGGGCGAGGTGGCAGCCGGGATTGCGCATATCTGGGGCGAGGCATGAGCGGAGCGATCTCGGCGCTGCGGCGCTTTATCCCCCGTCCGGAGCCTCGGGGCGGCGGGAGCGACCGCTTCGCGGTGGCCCGGGAAGCCTTCGCCGCGGGTTTCCATCGCGCTCTCGACGACCGGGCGAGCGCCAGCGTGACGGCCGCCCTGGAGACCTTCGATCCACCCCGCCGAGGTTTCGCTTGGGAAGGCGCCGGGCTCGCCCTCCAGCTCGCCGACCGATGGGCGCCTGGCCCAGGCAATGCCGTCCGCGAGGTCCGAGATTTAGTCCCGCGACCCTACCTGCCTTTTCTCGCTGTGGGCGTGGGCTGGGCGTGGGCGAGGGGCGCGCGCCTCTCCGTTGAGGGCGGCGAGACCGCCCTTGCGGCCTTTGACCGGGGGACGAAGGACGGACTCGGCTTTCACGAAGGCTACTTCGCCGCCTACCGTTTTCGGAAAGCCCTCTTTCCTCCCCGAGGGGAAGACGTGGACCATGGTCTCGGGCGGAGCGCGTGGTTCGTCTTCCGAGGCGATGCGCGACAGGTGATGGCCGCTCTTGCCCGGTTCCCCGAGCCCCGGCGCGACGCCCTCTGGAAGGGGGTGGGGTTTGCCGCAACCTACTGCGGGGGAGCGGACGCTCGAGCGCTCGTCTCAGAGTCCGGCGCGTGGGCCGAATCCGTGGCCTCGGGAGCTCGAAGGGCTCAGGCGATGGCCGCGGCCTGCGGATACCTCTCGCCCCGTATGTCCGCCGCCGCCGAAGCTCTCGCGGGCCCCGAGGTCTCGGCTGGCTCCACAGGTGGTCAACAAATGGGCGGCAGTTCGGGTAGCTATGGCCTGCGTGAAAGCCCCCCCGCGAATTCTGCTCATCGAGGATGATCTGAACGTCGTTCAAGGCTTGGTGAGCGGGCTCCGACGGGCCGGATTCGAGACGAGCCTGGCCATGGCGGGGGACGAGGGCCTCGCGCACATCCTGAGCGGTTCGTTTGATCTGGTGCTCCTCGACCTGATGCTTCCGAAGGTCACGGGCTTCGAGGTGCTGGAGGCGGTGCGCAGCCGCGCGTCGGTGCCGATCGTCGTCCTCTCCGCGCGAACGGACCTCCCGGCCCGACTTCAGAGCTTCGAGCAGGGCGCGGTCGACTTCGTGCCCAAGCCCTTCTTCATGGACGAGCTGGTGGCTCGGATCCGGGCCCGGCTGGCTCTCGACCGCCCCACGCCACGCAGAACCTTGACCCTCGCCGACGTCACGCTCGACCTGGATGCTCGGTCCGCGCGCCGCGGCGGCCTGACTCTCGACCTGACCGAGTTCGAGTTCAATGTGTTGGCCTTTTTATGCGAGCGCGCCGGGCGCGCCCAGAGTCGTTCCCAGATCGCTGACGGGGCCCTAACGGAGAGCGGAGAGTGCGGGGATCGCACCGTCGACAGCCATATCTCGCGTATTCGAAAGAAGCTCGGAGAGGTGGCCGCGGGGCGTATCCAGACGGTCTGGGGCATCGGCTATCGGTGCGAAGAGGAAGAAGCGTGAGGCAGCGCCTCCTCCGCCTGGTTTTCCTCGTTCCCGTCCTCAGTGTAGGGCTCGCTGGCGTCCTGGTCCTGGTCAGCTTGCGCCTCGGTCGGGACACCTTCCGAGCTGCAGGCTTCACGGCCCAGCTCGAGGCTATCGACCGTGACGAGTGCACCGCCGCTCCATCCACATGGGGGTGGGCGTCCGGGGAAGTCTCGATATTTGCGTACGATCGGTCCGGCCGCTCATCCAACCCGGCCGCCCCACCGATCGAGCAGGATCTCTTGCACGAGGCGATCTCAGCCGGCCATTCCGTTTACCGGATGAACTCGGGGCAAATCACCTGGGTAGCGTCGGCGGCCTCAACGGGACCTTGCGCCGTCCTTCGAGGAACCTCCAGAAGCCCCGAGCCTAGATTGGCGCCACGGTTCTTGGCCGTGCTCGTCACCTCCATCACAGGCGGAATGCTCCTCGCGGCGGCAGGAGCGTACGGGTTCGTCGTCATCCCCCTACGCACGCGGATCTCGGACCTCGCTCGAGCCGCGAGAAGAGTGGGGAGCGCCTCCTTTGCTCCCCAGCCCGCGAGCGAAGACGCGCTGGGGAACATTGCCGAGGTGCTCGCACAAAGTCACCGCCGCATCGTGGGGACCCGCGAGGCCCTCGAGAAACGCAACCGCGCGCTCGAAGAACACCTGGCCGGCATCGCCCATGATCTGCGCACCCCGCTCTTGAGCATGCATCTCGCCCTCGAGGCGGTCGCCGATGCCCCGCAAGAGGCTCTGCACTCAGAGGTCCGGCGCGCGCTTTCGGACGTGGTCTACCTCTCCTCCCTGGTCGAGAACCTCCACCAGGCCACTCGGCTGCGCCACGAAGTCGATGTCGTCGTGGGAGAGGTCGACCTGTCCGACTTGGTTCGGCGCCTCGAAAGACGCTTTGTCACCCTCGGTCGTCACTCCGGCGTAGCCGTCGCGGCGAGCATGCCGGAGTCCGAGGTTCGGGTTGCCTGTAGCCCCGCCCTGGCGGAGCGCGCCGTGGCCAACCTGGTCCAGAACGCCGTCGAGCACAATGAATCACCGGGGCACGTGGCCATCCGGCTCGCCCACACGGATTCGGGGCGGGGCTTCGAGCTCGTGGTGGCTGACGACGGACCGGGCCTCGCCGACGAGATGCTCGCAAGTCTTCAGCACGAGACCTTCCTCGTGGAGGAGGCTCGTCCTCGAGGACCAGGACTGGGCATGCTCATTACCCAGGAGGTCTCTCGTCGTGCGGGGTGGTCGGTAACCTACGAACGACTGACCCCCACCGGACTCGAGGTTCGGCTTGCGGGCCCCACGGTTTCGCCTGAAAAGGCGATCACCCCTGCAGGAGAATCCGAACTCTAGTTGCGCCGGGTGCATCTAGCACGGCGGGCCCGGCGAGAGCCGGGTCCGCACCGTGCTCGGCTCTATTCGCTGATGATAGATACTTCGCCGGTGTTGCCGTCGACCCGGACCCGCATGCCGGTCTCGATCTGTTGAGTGGCAAAGGCCGTTCCCGTCACCGCCGGGAGACCGTATTCGCGACACACGATGGCCGCGTGGCTCATCATGCCCCCGGTATCGGTGACGGTGCCGGCGATGCGCCGGAAGATGGGCGCCCAACTTGGTGCGGTGAGCGAGGCGACGAGGATCTCGCCGTCCTTGACCGTTCCAATATCGTTGCTGTCGGTGATGACTCGGGCCACGCCCTCGGCCACGCCGGGCGACGCGGCGAAGCCGTTGAGCCCCCCGTCTGAGGACAACCCCCCGAGCCAAGTCTGGATAGAATCGCTCGTCACCCCCCACAACATGATCGTAAAGGGCTCCGTCACGACCTCCGGCGGCACCCCGAGGGCGGGGGGCGGAGATGACTTGCCCAGCGCCTCGAGGATCTCTCGCCGACGGGCGACCTCCTTGGGATAGGTGTATTTCCCCCGGGGCTCCGTACCCACGGCCCAAGCCCCCATCATGTCCATCAGCGCCTCGGGGATCTCGTTGCGACGGAGATAGAAGATATCGTCCGGGTTGCTCCAGAAGCCCTGCTGAACGAATACGGAACCGAGTTCCCGCATCTTGCGCCAGAAGACGGAGTGACCCCAGTGTTCGACATAGAAGTTGTGGTTCTCAACATAGTGAAATACGAGGCGGGCCAGGCCCACCTTTTGCTCGAAGTTGGCCCGGTCGTCGCCATCCAGGAGCTCCGTATATTCAGCGGTGACCCGGTCGCGCTCGGCGATGATCTCATCGGTGGGCCGCTCGATGTTCTCGCCGGCCTGAATACGACCGATGTAGCCGTTGATGAATCCGAGCGGGATCTCCATCTTGTCCGCCCAGACCGCATCGTTGTGATGGAAGCCGGAGCCGTTCGAGTAGTTGAACCACGGGTGCTTCACCTCTTCGAGCTCGGACAGCCAAGTCTGCCCGTTCGAGCTCCTCTGAAGGGCAGCCACCGCGTCACTGTACGAAGCCCCGTGGTTCAGAGCATCCGTGACCTCGAGCTCTACGGCTCGACGAGCGAGCTTGCGAAGCTCCATATCCGGCCGGAAGAGATCCACTTCGATACCCGCCACCATCTTGGCGATGGAAAGATCAGGGATGTCAGGGAAGACCTGCTTGCAGAATCCGAAGTAGTCCAGATAGGCGGCGTAGCCGAGGTTCAGGAACTCGAAGTGGTACTGCCAGAGCTCCAAACCCAGATCGATGAGGTTGTGATAGGCCCGAGTGTGGTCGTACAGATGGCTCTTGCCCTCGCCGCTGGTCACGACCTCGAGGTCCACCATGTCCGGCAGCAGAGGAAACTCGATGGCCTCGAGCCGGGCCACGACATCCTTCGCCTTGACCATCCACTTGTCGTAGAGATCGTTCCAGTTCTGGTAGTAGAAGCCAGCCCGCTCCATGAAGTGGGGGACTCGAGACTCGATCTCGGCGGGGTCGGCGATACCCACCGGAGTCAGGAAGCAGTACCCGTTCAGGATTCTGAAGTCGACGCCGAGAGCCGGGGGCACGAGATAGTGGCGGCTATTGTACTGAGAGAGGGAGTAGAGCGCGAACTCGGTGAAGGTTGCATCGAAAGGAGTGATGATACGCGGCCAGTGAATCGAGTCGCGAAACCAGAATTGGCTCTCCTCGTACTCACGACGGTCATCCGAGAACAAGAGATGGGAGGAATAGAGGCCCTCCCAACCATCTCCGCCAGGCGGGGTCTTGATATCGAAGGGGCTCGAGAATCGGTCCGTGTTGCTCATACTCACTCCCCGGGATGGCCTAGCACCCCGCTCCTATTTTCGGCTGACTAGGGTTTGCGAACTCGGATCGGGGAGAGGAGCGTAGAGACCACCCCCTCCAACCCTCCGGCCACCCCCGAAGTCACCTGCGCACGGGGCTTGTTGCTCCATACGGTCTCGGGGCGCGACTGGAGCAGGTGGACTGTGCCTTCTCCGTCAATCGCCCACTCGACGTCCTGAGGACGCCCAAAGTACTTTTCGGCCTGGCGGGCGAGCTTAGCTACCGCCTTGACCTCGTCATCGATCAAGCTGGGCGCCCCAGCCCTGTCCCCGTTGAGGGGGCGGCGCACCACCTCGTGGTCGACCACCACCGTTTCGATTTCCTTATTCGAGACCTTACGGTCGACGATCTCGAACACGATCTTGTCGATGAGAAAATGATCGGGCGTGACCTCGCCGCTCACGACGGACTCGCCAAGTCCCCAGGCGGCATCGATGGCAACCTTCGAGCGGTCGCCGTTGGTCGGGTTGAGGGTCATGGCGACGCCCGACACCCGAGGCTCGACCATCTGCTGCACGCCGACGCTCATCCAGACGGCATCATGGGGGAAGTTCATCTCTTCGCGGTACGCAATGGCGCGATCCGTGTAGAGGCTGGCCCAGCACTCGACCATCTTGTCGATGACGTGCTCCGCGCCACGAACCCAGAGATAAGTATCGTGCTCTCCCGCGAAGCTTGCCCCCGGCAAGTCTTCCGCGGTCGCGCTGGACCGCACGGCGACCGGCAGCTGGGCACCGAGCTTGCTGCACATGGACGCGTAGGCTTCGCCGACCGCGTCGACCACCGAGGGCGCCGCCTTCGACTCACGGACCATCGCCCGAGTCAGCTCCGACAGCCGCTGCAGACCGTCGATGTCGGTGGCATCCACGGACCGAAGCGCCTTCTTCAGCTCGACGTCGGCGCCCGTACGCGCCATGGACTCTTTGAAGGCGTCGACCGTGACCGCGAAGGCTGGCGGCACGGGCAGGCCGGCCTCCATCATGGCTCCCAGACTCGCGCATTTCCCGCCCACCTCGTCGTGGTTGTCTGATGAGTATTGGTTCAGCCAAAGAATGTACATGTCACCCTCGTGGTCCCTTCAACGCAGGATATCTGGAGTTATATGCGCACGAGCACGGACGGTGTGCAAGGTAGGCACATGTGAAACCTGTAGTTCCTTCGGCCGTGAGCCTCGCCTCCGCAGCATGAGTTCGAGGGGTAGTCGTGACCTTCGTTTCGTTCATCGAATCCCCGCAGAAGCGCTCGTAGACAGGGCCAGACACCGCTATGGTTGGGCATGCCCGCGCAAAGCCGCCTCGCCATCGAGGATCAGTATCCGATCCGAGACTGGGATAAGCTCCAGCTCTTCTCTCTCAACACACCCAACGGCGTAAAAGTGGGAGTGGCGCTCGAGGAGCTCGGCCTCGAGTACGAACCCCATCAAGTCAACATTGGAGACGGCGAGCAGAAGACCGCCGCCTTCCTGGAGATCAACCCGAACGGGAAGATTCCCGTGCTCATCGATCCTCATGGTCCCGGAGGGCGGCGTCTCGTCCTCATGGAGTCCGGGGCGATCCTTCTCCACCTCTCCGAGATCACGGGACGCCTCATGCCCACCGACCCTTTGGAGCGCGCCGCGTGTCTCCAGTGGTTGTTCTTTCAGGTGGGACACGTCGGGCCCATGTTCGGCCAGCTCGGCCATTTCCATCGCATCGGTCGCAAGAAGACCGAGGACACCTACGCTCTCGAGCGCTACACGGCAGAGACGCGTCGACTCCTGGACATTCTCGAGACCCGACTGACGAGCCGCGAGTTCATCGTCGGGGACGCCTACTCGATCGCCGACATCGCCATCTTTCCGTGGGTCCGGACATTGATCGGATTCTATGACGCCGCCGAGCAGGTTGGATTCGCCGACTTTCCCCGGGTGGGGGCCTGGCTCGAAGGTTTGCTCGCACGACCGCAAGTCCAAGCCGGGATTAAAGTCACCGGTGATCGCTAACCCCTTGTCAGGTTGATGAGTTGCATAAGTGGTGAGGCAGTTTTCGCCCCTGGCGTTCACGTGAGAAGGGCGCATATTGGCCATATGCAACCGACGAGAGGCG
>JBCBRU010000335.1:0-9388 GCA_039819565.1 Myxococcota bacterium
GGACCGCGACGCCGACCCCCGCGGTGAAGGCGAAACCCATCGAGACCCACCGGCGACTCGTGGCTGGAGCCGGAGGGGCGGCGGCGGGCGGCGCGGGAGCTATGGCCGCGCGCACCTCCGCCGGGGCCGCCGCGGAGGGGCTGAGATTGGGGACTTCGACAATCGACGCGAACAGGTAGCCAGCGGTCAGGATGACGGCCAGCGCCGCCAAACCGAGCAGCACCCCGAGCCCCCACTCCATGCGCTGGCGTCGTTCGACGGCCCGCACCGGGCGGTCGACCAGGGCCCGCTCTCCTTCGGACCAGGCCCGAGCTTCGATTTCGACGCCATCGTCGAGACCGTCCACCTCGACGGTGGGGATCTCCTGGCGATCGAGAAAGTCTTCGAGATCTCGATAGAGGAGCAGGACGGGGATCCCGCGATCGACATACCCCGCGATCTCATCCCGCGTCCGGGGCACGCGGGAGATCGGGACCCGTCGCTCGGTGCGGAGCACCGAGGCCACGGCCGCCGCGGACACGAGGTCGCCATCGGCGGTTTCGAGGACCGGGGCTTCACGGACGGAGCGCGAAGGGCTCATCTCTTCCGGCTCCAGCAGCCGCGCCCGCAGCCACTCGAGAGCCGCTCGGTCGTCCGCGTCCAGGGCTCGCTCGACGACATCCCCTTGCTGCCGCAGGCGCTCCACTCGCTGGCGGAGGACCTGAGCGGCGGAGGCCACGAGGTGCGGCACCTGAGCCTGCGCTTGGCGCAGAAGATCCTCGAAGGCCCGATCGCGACGCACCGCGTTTCGAGACAGGGTGGGCGAAAGCCGTGGGCCATCCAGAATGTAAGACAGCTCGGAACCGAGAATCGGGGCGCTCGTTTCGAGGACGATTCCGCCCCCCATCAGGGTGCGAATCGGTTCGCTCCCGACCCCGATGGCCCCGGTACCCGCCTCCCCCTCGAATCGAACGACGTAGGGGGTGGGAAGGGCTACGTCGTGATTGACCGCAACCCCGTTGACGTAAAGGGGTATGGACAGGGATCCGCAGGTCTCCTTGACGACCCCGAAGGTCTGCTCGGAGAGCTGTTCGGCGCTTTCGCGAGAAGCCTCCCTGAAGACCTTGACCACCGTCCCCCTCGGCCCAGGCGAAAGCGTCTCCACTCGACCGGATCCATCGGGCTCGAACTCGAGCCGGTGGAGTTCGGCCCCGGTGCAGGTCTCGACGATCATGCACGAGAAGCCGAGCGCGTACGGGGAGAGCTTACCGATACCGAACCGACCCCGTTCGCGAGGTCCCTTCTCCGAGCGACCGATTTCGAGGTACCCCTCGACCTCACCCGCGCCCATGCCGCGGCCGTCGTCTCGGACCGACAGACGCGCCAAGCCGCGCCCCGCATCGTAGGAGACATCGACGTCGATGCGGCGGGCTCCGGCGTCCGCGGCGTTTTGCACGAGCTCCCGTACACAGAGGAGCGGGTCCGGGAACTGCTCGGTCAGCGCCTCGAGAAGTCCGGCGACATCGACGGAAAACGCGCCGACCGCCGACGAAGGTCCCGAAGCCATGGAGGGAGCATAGCAGGACCGCCCGCTTCGCGCCCTTTGCCGACCTCACCCGGGGCGGTAGCGTGCCGACATGCGGCGGGAGCGGTTCGGCCCCGAGGGTTCCGTGCTTTGGACTCTCGTCGAAGCCTGGGCCGAGCCTCGTGAGCAGCCGGTGCCCGCCCGCGAGGGTCTGGGCGGCGTTCAACCCCCGTCGCCCGAGCTCGCAGCCTGGGCGGAAGCCTTCGAGGGCTACGCCCTGGAAACCGCGGACCCCGCGGACGCCGAGCTCCGGACCCCCGGTGATCGCCCGTCCCTGCCCTCAGCCCTGGCGGGAGCGCTCCTCGGAGAGAGCGGCCTGGCCGACCTGTGGGGCGCGCTGACAGGCGCCTCCGTCGTCGCTGAGCAGGGGGCTCTCGCCTGGCTGGCCAGCTGGACCGGGACCGCGAGCGGGCTCTCCAAGGTCTACAGCTTCCATCCGGACGACTGGGGTCTTCATGCCGCCGACCCCTCGCTCGCGTTGTTCCTGCTTCGCCTCGAGGACGAAGCGCGGCGGGATGCGCGTCTTTTCGCGGCGGAGCTCCCCCGGCCTCTCGGCCTTCCCGAGCCGGAGGAGGTCCGGGCTTTCCGAGGGGAAGCCGGGAAGGAGGCGCTCCCCGGTCATCTCGACCCCGAGCAGCTCGCGCCCCGGGTGGACTGGATCGTGCGCGCCCTCCTGGGCCTCCCGCTCCCTGACCTCCTGGCGGAGCGCATGACCTTCGAGGCTTTCGAGGCCGAGCGGGCGCTTTTGTCCGAGAACCCTCCCTTGGCCTTGGGCTGGCTTCTTGGTCACACTTTGCTCGGCAACCGAGAGGCTCACGCCCAGGTGCTGGACGCCACCCAGCGGTCCAAGGACGGATGGATCCAAGCCGCGCGGGCGCAGACGAAGGCATGGATGTCGGGGGAAGACGCCCGGCTCGGCCCCCTGCGAAAGGACGATCTCGAGCTCATTCGCGAGGCGGTCCGAGAGCGCGCCGCCGAGGAGGCCCTGGAGCCGTCCACGGCTCGGGCAACGGCCTACATGCGCGCGCGGGCCGAGCTCGCCGGCTCTGAGCAACCGGAGGACGCGCGCTTCCTCGCGCTCCTGGACGCTCTCGCCCTTCCTGCGGAGCTTGCGGATCCTGCCCGCGAAGAGGACGAGCTGGTCGCACTCGCCCAGCCGCGGCACCGCTCCCTCTTGGATGCCGCGCTCGCCGAGGGGAGCCGAGTTCCGGATCACCACCGAGCCGCGGGGAGGGGACGGATCGCGGCCCGCGCCGCCCTCTCGGAAAGCCTCGATGAGCTGGATCAGGCGCTCGTGCACGCAGGAGGGACGGAGCGATTCGGCCCGACCCGGCGGGACGAGCAGTGGCGAGCGGTGGCCTCCTTCTCCGGCGAAGAGGCCAACGCGCGTCTCGCTCACGGAGCCAGCCGCTTCGCCGACGAGGCCGAGGAATGGATCCGCACCGCCTCGAAGGTGCCCTGGACCGCCCTCCTCGCCCGCGACTGCCTCGAGACCCACGAGCTCGTCTGCCGCTTTCTGCTCGGCGTCGTTCACACCGCGGTGACGGCGCCCCTGGTGGTCGAGGCGGCCGAAGCCGCCCGTCGCCTCCGGGTGCATCGCGCCGTCCCCGGACTGCGTCGGGCCGTCGCCGGGGCCGTCGGGCCAGCGAACGACGGCGGTCGAGCGGCGATCGCGTGGGCGGTGGCGGAGCTCGATCCGGAGGCAGCCGACTTCCTCGGGGCGATGGTGAGGATGCTCAGGGGGGATTGGGAGGAAGCCGAGGATGAAGAGGATCGCGAACGCCTCGGGCATGATCTTGCCTTCGTGGTCGGCCCCCACCTTGCGGTGGCGCCGGTCTCGTTAGAGAGCCGCGCCACGGCGGCGGCGCTTCTCGGGGAGTGGGCCTCCGCCCTGGCGCCGGGTCGACGGGTGACGGCCACGAGGATCGAAGCGTTGAGGGCCGTCGCGCTCGGCGCTCGCCAGGGGGATGTCGGCGCCCTGTTCCCCACGTTGAGGGCGCTGGCCCACGTGCGTCCGAGACGCGACCGAAGCAATGCGGAAGCCCTGAAGCGGCTCGCGCTTACCCTCCGGGGATTTTAGTGCTGGATTGGGCGCGGATGCTGCTGTCTGTCGCTCTTTTGCTCTCGTGCCTCGGGGCCCCGGACCAGCCTGCGGACGCAGCCCCCAAAAACCCCACCGGACCCCGCGCGCTCCTCGGCGAGGAGGCTCCGCGGTTCATCCTCCGCACCCTCAACCCAGAGGTGGCCGGCGAACGCTTTATCCTTCGCGACCACGTAGGACCTTCGGCTCGCACGCCGAAGAAGAAGGTTCTCCTGGATTTTGCCGCCTCCTGGTGCGTCCCCTGCCGCGACGAGCTGGCCGAGATCACGAAGCGCAAGAGAGCTTTCGATGCAGCAGGAGTTGCGGTGGCGGTCGTGGTTATCGACAAGGAGGAGGAAGGCATCGCGACCATGAAAAAGCTGATCCAGGACCTGAACTTGCCCTTTCCGGTGGTCTCGGACCGTTTTCAGGTCCTAGCGCGGCGCTACCACGTGGGCACCCTCCCCCTCGCGGTGGTGGTGGAGCCGACCGGACGGGTGAGCCACGTCCAGGAGGGGTACACCGCGGAACATCTGAGCCGCCTGGAAGGAGCGTTGGGGGTCTCACCGCCACGTTCTCGAAGCGTCAAAAGTCGACCGTGAAGGGCCCCAAGCCTCGCTCGATACCTCCGTCTTCGGACAGCTCGATGATGCCCCAAGTGGCCGCCCCCGCCACCGCGAGCCCGCCCAGGGTCCACCAGACCCAGCCAGGCACGGAGAATCCACCCACGCCCTCGCCGTTTTCGAGGCGAACCACGACCGGCTCGGGGCGACCCAGCTCAGCGATCGGCACCCCCGTGCCATCGAACAGCGTCACCCTGAGGTGGGCGACATCGGGGTCGTGCAGGGCCTCCCGGGTGCCTACGAAGGAGGCCGCGTAGCTCAGATCCTCCCTCACCTCCGCTCGCGCCTCCTGAGCGAATCCGCCGCCCGCCCCGAAGCGCTCGACCAAGACCTCGGTGGCGAGCCGGTAGGGGTCGTTGAGGATTGTGCCCTCCACCGAGAGCCCGGGCTGTCCGTGGACCACGCGCCGTCGAGCCAGGGGAGGCTCGAGGCTCAGCCCCTCGCTTCCGCAAGGGCGGTTCAGACGGGCCTCGCGCCAGGGGACCGCCAACGCTGACACCCGGATGGCCACATCCACCCGCGGATCGAGACAGAGCGCCTGGCCAAAGGCGACGTCGGCGGCCGCGCGCCGACCCGCCACCGTAGCCACCATCCCTTCGAGCACCAGGAGCGGGGCGAGCTCACGGGCCGAGGCGGTCCCCGCGCGACGAAGCGCCTCGAGGCTACGACGGGCCTCCACCACCTCCGCTCGCTGGAGCTGACTACGAATGGCTCTCAGGGTCTCCGTCACCGTCCCGCGGGGCAGAGGCCCAGGCTCCACCGAAACCCGAGCCAGCGCCCGAAACGCAGCCTGCTGCAGAGCTAAGTCTGGGGACAGGGCCGCGGCCCGCAGGCGGAGCTGGAGGGCCCAGGCTTCGAGTCGCGCTCTTTCGAAGGCCCGCACGGCCCGGTGCTCTCCCGGGCCGGGCCGTTCTTCTCGGCTCACGGCGGTCACTCGACTCCGGGACCGAGACGGGGGCTGCATGCGCCGAGCGCGCTCCAGCCAGCCGGTGTGAGCGGAAGCAAAGAGGGAGAGCATCTCCCCGTCGATGGGATCAGCCGCCGAGAGACGGACCGGAAACTTCGCCTCGGAGCGGCCCACCTGAGCGCCTTGCGCGCGGGTGGTGAGGACCACGCTGGCTCGAGCGACCCCGTCGACGGCGCCGGGCTCCGCCGCGATGGCCACCCGAACCCGGGCCCTCCGCCGCTTCACGGAGACGAGTTCGGCGTAGGGGAGGACGCGCAGGCCGTCTGAGTCGGCGCCGATCACCACCGGCCACAGCCGCTCTCGCGTCCTGCGCTCCAGAGGAATGACCAGCTCCCGCCACCCCACTTCGCCCACCGCCAGAGGCTCACCCGCCGGTCGGATCACGCTCAGATCTGGGGCTCCGGGCGCCGACTCGGCGGAGACCGGAAAGATCAGAACAGCGAGGACGACCGCGACCCTGCGCACGACTGCGATGTAGCATCCCTTGGTCCGCACGCGAGGGGGTCCTTCGCGGCGGAATCGAATAGAATCTTCCCGTGCGAAGCCGCGAAGCGATCGCCACCCTCTTCATCGTCGGCGCCGCTTCGGCCTGCGATCCTCGCCTCGTACTTCGCCCTGTGGAGCTAGATATTCAGGGTCTGAGCGCCAGCGTGCAGACGCTGGTGGTGGCTGTGGATAGCCCCGATCCGGGATGCGGGGGGCTGAGCGCTTCCACCGCGCTGGACCGCCAGCCCCTCCAGCAACAGACCTGGACCCGTGGTCAGATGACCGATCGGAGCCTCGAGATCGAGGCCGTTTCCGAGATGGAGGTCATGATCTGGGCCGTGGGGCGCAATTCTGACGATGTTCCGATTCAGTTCGGATGCGACCGATTCGCTTTTGAAGACGTGGAGGTGCCCGAGCGTACCCTGGTCCTTCGCATGCAGCCCTGAGAGATCTGGGTCACGCCGGTTCTCGATCGCCGAAGCGGCTTCGAGGCAGGTATCATCTGCCTACATGTCCGGTCGGTTCGGCCCGTTCAGGCTCGAGCGCCTCCTTGGCCGAGGCGGTATGTCGGAAGCCTTCCTCGCCGTCCGCCCCGATCGACCGGACGAGCCTTTGGTCATCAAGCGAGTGCGCGCCGCCTTCGCCTACCGGCCGGCCTACCTCAAGCGCCTGGTTTTGGAGGCGCAGGTGGCCTCGAGGCTGGCCCACCCCAACCTCGTGCGACTCCGAGAATTCGGACGGGTCGGAGACTGCCACTACATCGCGATGGACCAGGTCCGAGGGCATAGCCTCCATCGTTTGCTCGAGAGGAGCTTCGAGGCCGGCTACCAGTGGTCCGTGGAGGCCGCGCTCCATCTGGGCATGGGGATACTCGAGGGGCTCGCCGCCATGCATCGTGTCGAGGACGATGACGGTCACGCACGGCCCATGCTGCATCGCGACGTGACCCCCGCGAACGTCATCGTGGGTCTCGATGGCGACCCTGTCATCATCGACTTCGGCATTGCCAAAGACGTCAACGGACCGAGCATCACCCTCCCCGGCCAGGTTGTGGGGACCATGAGATACATGGCCCCTGAACATCGACGGTGCGAATATATCGACCCTCGCGCCGATGTCTTTTCGGTCTCGGTGGTCCTGTTCGAGCTCCTCACGGGCCGGCATCCCTGGCCCCCGCTGGTGGGGATGAAGGAGCTCCTTCGAACCAGCTTCGACCCTCCGCCCATCGCTCCCGAGGCGGCCGCACGCATCCCGCGGCCGGTGCTGGAGGTGGTGCTCAAGGGACTGGCCTGCGCGGCCGACGATCGATGGGCGGACGCCGAGGAGATGCGGGCCGCGCTCGCCCCCTTCCGCGCCCCCGCCCCTCAGGGCCGACTCGCGGTCCACGCCGAGATCGCCTATCTCGACATGCCCCGGGACGAGGACCTCACCACTCCGGTGGTGGACATGCGTCCCGCCGAGGACGAGGAGCGGGAGGTCATGTGGACGGCGGATGGAGCGGTGATGGGCCTCTGCGCATCGGACCGTCCCGAGGACTTGGACCGCCTCCCGACCGGTAAGGTCGCGGTTTTGGACATCCCTCCGTTGCCCCCTCGACGCGACGAAGGGGTGAGCTTCGAGGCCGCCGAGAAAGCGGCCTTGCGAAGCCCCTGGGCCGTGCCCATGGCCGCAGCGGTCGCCCTGGCGGCGGGCGTGGGCGCGGCTTGGTGGCTGGGCTGAGCCCCGGACCTATCGGGACATCAGCTCGAGGGCCTCGGCGAGACCCGACGGATCTTGGGCGCGCTCAGCCGCGTCGAGCAGCCTGAGAGCGCGGCGCCGCTCCGATGCCGGAAGCCCGGCGGCCAGCTCGACCAGTCGACCGTGGACGTCGAAGAAACGACGCGGGGCCGCTCTCGTCACCAGCGCTCGAACCTCCTGTCGGAGGCTACGCAGATCCTCCGAGACCTCAGGAGCCTCGGCAGGTTCCGGGTTCAGGCGCCGACTCGGGGAGGTCTTGTCCACAGCCGGGCGCGAGGGGGGAGGCGCGTCCGCGGACGGTCCAGGGCCCGGTCGGGGCGGAAGCGGTGCGAGCGCCTCCCGCTGGGAAGGAGGCGAGCGGATGGGCTCGGAGACGGCGGATGGCCGGGGCGCCACCGCCGCCTGAGGTCCCGGCGCCTGGATGGGCGACGGCCGTCGGGCCCGATCGCGGGTCACCGATAGTCCGAGAGCGGCCAGAGCGCCCACCAGCCCCGAGAGGGCAAGAAGGCCACCCAGTCGGCGGGGGCGGACCCGCGGGGAGGGAGGGGGCGGCGACCGCGGGGGACGCACGAGGCGAGGGGAGCTGACCTCTTGAAGAAGGCGGGGATCCCGGACCGGTGCCCCCGGCATCGTCATCACGGAGGGTTCCGGGGGAAGCGCCTCGACCTCCAGGTCCTCCGTGGCGGCACTCTCCGCGGGCAGAGGCGCGGGCCGAGCACGCGGCCGGATCGGCGAGGACGCACGAATTCGATCCAGCCCGTCGAGGAACCTGCTCTCCTCCTCGGCCACCTTCGGTCGAAGCCAGGAAGCGAGCTGGTCGGACGACGCTGGAAGCGGAAGCCGAGGCCGAAGCGCCTCGAGGTACGCGGAGGCCGATGGATATCGGTCGTGAGGTTTCTTCTCGAGCCCGCCATGAATGAGCGCATCCAGGCCTGCGGGCAGATCCGTGCGATGGAGGGTCGGGGGAGGGTCCTCGGCGATGCTCCGCAACATATCCATCATCATCCCTTCCGCGACCAGCCGCCGGCCCTGGAGAAGCTCGAAGAACAGCGCGGATACGCCATACACGTCGCTTCGAGCGTCGATCGGAGCGGAGAGCACCTGCTCGGGCGAGAGATAGGGAATCGATCCGACGCCCACTCCGGGAGCGGTGCGAAAGGAGCCGAGGTCAGCCCGAGCCGCGGAGAAGTCTCCGAGCCGAATGCGGCCGTCGAAGCCGAGCTGGATGTTGTCGGGGCAAAGGTCTCGATGGATGATCCCCAAAGGCCGGAGGTGACCGTCGGTGGCCCGATGGGCGTAGTCGAGGCCTGACAGGAGAGCCTCGGCGATGGCGGCGAAGACCACGAGCGGGAGGACTTCGTCCTCGTCCCGCAGGACGTCGAGGAGCCGCTGGAGACTGATTCCCGGCATCAAGTCGGTCACCACCCAGGGCGTGTTCTCATCCACGCCGGTGGCCAAGACCGCCACGAGGTTGGGGTGGTCGAGATGCCGGGCGAGTTCGGATCTTCGAGCGAAGCGAGCCCGGGCCGTCGGGTGCTCGCTGAGGTCCGGATGAAGGTGCTCCAGCACGACCAGCTCGGTTCCGCCTTCGCGCCGAGCCAGCCACGGCTGAACCATCTGGCGAGGACGAAGCCGCTCCAGGAGGAGGTACCCTCCGAGCTTTGGCCTAAAACCGCGCTCGCTGGTCACGTCCGCCACCCTACCCCGACCGCATCCCACGAGACCTCCCCCTCGAGTCGGTACGGCCGGTCGTCCGAGGGGGGATGAACGAAAAAGGCCCCGCCGCTCAAAACGAACGACGGGGCCGCACCCGATAGCGAAACTTTGAGGACGCGAGTTAGGCCGCGAGGCCCTCCTCGGAAGAGGCCTTCTCGGCCGTGAATCCAATGGCGTTATAAATCGCCGGAGCGGTGCTCTCGGCGATTTATAAC
>JBCBRU010000336.1:0-9381 GCA_039819565.1 Myxococcota bacterium
AAACCCCTCTGACGAGAGGCGAAGCCGGCGCGAGCGGCAGGGGTTTTCACGATGCGAAGGCCCTGAGGCTAACAGCCAGGGATCCCAATAAAGGGATCGAGGCATCCGAACAGGGCCGTGCAGTCCTGAGCGGACTCAGCACATGAGAGCAGCTCGGCCGGCGAGGGAACGACGGCGGCGTAGACTCGAAAGCCCAACGTCTGCCAGGACTCCGTACATAGCGCCCCGGCGCGAGTGGCGATGGCCCGTCGGTCCGGGTCGCTCGCGAGGGCCGGACCGGTTCCCGTCTCGAGGCAAGGGTCAGCTCCGCTGGGGTCGAAGGGCGTTTGGCATCCGTCCGCCAGGCTCAGGCATCTCGTGACCTCCTGGACCGTGGCGGGATCGCCGCACCCACAATAGGAGCGAAGCGAGCCAAATGAGCACTGGCGTGAGCTGCTCGTGCAGCGCCTGAGCACCTCGGTAGCCTGCGTGACGCACGCATCGACCTCGGGGCCGGTAGAGACGCAAGACGCGAACAGCTCCCCCGCGCCGGAATCCACGCTGGGTTGAGTTCCAGCGTCGGCGGAGGTGTTGGTGGGCTCCTCGTCGCCGCAGCCCAGTGCCCCCACGACCAAGCATGCAGCCAGCGTTCTCCAGGGCTGCGGATGCCGGACCCCAGCACGTCTTCTCGATGTGATCATGAGTACCGAAGGGTGGCAGTACTCCCTCACGGCTGACAAGCTGTCCGATGCTCTCAGATTTCCCCTGATGCTCGACCTCGTCGTCGGTGCCCTTCGAGACGAGCCTTCGGTAACCTTCGGAGGTGGCTAAGGTTCTCTACGACGGGGAGATCGAGTGGGCGGCCCAGCACCATCTCGCCGGCTTCATCATCAGCTGGCCCGAGCCTCTCGACCCACGCTCCGAGCAAGCGCTGCACGCGCGCATCTCGCAGCTCCTCGCGGCCGGATGGACGCCACCGCCAGGCTTCGCTCGGCCCCTCCCTGGAGGCCCGAAGCCCAAAGCCCTGGCCGCGCCCAGTACGGCACGGCGGGGGGTTGAGTAGGGGTCCCACCCAGCTACTTCTTCTCCGGCCGAGGGAGAATGACGACCACTCCGCCTTCGGCCACGAAATCGAGATCCAGACCGCGAAGTTTGTCGGCCTCGCCCGGAGCGAGCTCCCATCCCTGACGAGACACGGAGCCTATACGCACGACCAGAGGTCGGGGCCCCACCCGCGCCCGGCTTCGCGCTTCCTCGAAGGTCGCGACATAGGCCACCCCGCCGTGGGTCTGGAGCGCCTCCTTAGTGATGATCTTGGGGCCCACCATGATCACCTGGCCACGCCCGTCGCGGACGGTAGGAATCATCAAGGGACGGGCATCTATGCCCGTCGCGTCGACGATGAGCCCCGTCACCAACGCCGGCTCGCCGTCCACCCGGGGAGCGGAGGCGTCACGCCCGGGGGCCCGGCGGGTGGCCGGGAGGAGCGCATTGACCAGCCCACCGCGAAAGGGACACCTCAACACTACGTCGACACCCCCGTCGGAATAGTAACGGGAGTCCTTGACCCCGCACCCGTGGAGCAGCCCCTGTACCGTGGCTCTTACCCCGGGGTCCGCGAGCCGATCCCGCCCGGACGCACTCGCCGTCACTCGAACACCCTCGAGGGCCTCGAGGACATGGCGGTAGGCGTCGAGCTTGGCCGCACGTTCGGCTTCGACGCGTACTCGAGCCACGCCGCCGAGAGCAGGGTTCGGCGTACCGCTTCCCGCAGCCAAGATCTCTCCCCGAGACCAATCAACCTTCGCCTGATCGAAGCGTTCGATCACCGCATCGTCCGCTCGGGACGAGCCCGTCCACGCCACGACAGCTCCCCCCAACGCCAGACCGAGCCAGGATCGCAGGCGCCTCACGATGCGTACTGTACCCGGACCCGCTTGGCTCGGGCATGCTTCCCTTTAGTTTAAGCGGGCGGGAACCGGCTCGAGCGGAAGCGAGAGATCTCCCGAAAGGACTTCGACGACCTCTTCGACGCGAAGGACCGGTCCTGCGCCGGAGGCATCCACTCGCATTCGTGCCGTCGACGCATCAAAAGAGAAATCAGACCTCCCGCCGAGATGCCACTTGGGCACGAGAACCCGCAGGGTCGAGCCCGACGCGATGGCGTGATAGCCCGGCGAATCGAGGTACATCGGCATGGGTGCGGTCGGGGAGAGCTTGGTGGGGTCCGACTGGGAGGGAGCCGACAGCCCCGCCGCGGAACCCGCGTCTTCGATGAGCACCGCCGAGTGGACATGATAGATGCGCCCCGCCCATAGACCGGGGGGGGCCTGAGGACGGACGGATCTCGATCGCTCCCGGAACGGGCTGCCCGGCCTTAAAAACGTAGATCGCGCTCCCCGAGCGATTCGAAGTAGGCGGCGATCGCGCTGTCATCGACCTCTTCCACCGAGCTCGGGCTCCACCGAGGTTTTCGGTCCTTGTCGATGAGCTGGGCGCGAATGCCCTCGAAGAAATCGTGTCCCTCCATGCAGCGCTGAACGATGCGGTACTCCATGATCATGGCCGCCTCGAAGTCGAGCCGAGCCCCCTCACGAAGCTGACGGAGCGTGACCTTGAGACTGGTGGGAGACATCCGGCGCAGCGTGGCTCGAGTGTCCTCGGCCCACGCGCTCTGTTCTCTGGCCAAGCTCGCGAGAATATCCTCGACGCGATCGTAGACGAAGCAGCGGTCGATGGCCTCGCGGATCTCGGGCAGCGACGGTTTGCCGGCCGCCGCCCCATGTCGGGCGAGCACCGCGTCGACCGCCTCTTGTGACGGCAGATCGGCGGCCGCGAGATCCGCAAGGAGGGCCGGGATCGATGCACTGGGCACAAAATGAGTGCCAAAACCGATGTCCATACAGTCGGCGGCTCCGATCCGAGCTCCCGTCAGAGAGAGATAGACGCCAATCTCACCCGGCAACCGGGGAAGAAAGTAGCTTCCACCCACGTCAGGGAAGAGTCCGATGTTGGTCTCGGGCATGGCAAAGGTCACGCGCTCGGTCACGACCCGATGAGATCCGTGGGCAGAGAGACCTTTACCTCCCCCCATCGTGATCCCGTCGAGCAAGGAGACATAGGGTTTTGGGAACCGATAGATGTTTCGATTGAGAGTATATTCCTCTCGAAAGAAGTCCCGCGTGAGTGCGCCATCGCTCTCACCGCGGCGATGAGCGAGCCCATCCAGCGCCACCGCACGAACATCTCCACCCGCGCAAAAGGCTCGGTCGCCCTCCCCCTGAATCACCACCGCGCTCACGTCGCGGTCCGAAGCCCACTCCGCCAGCTTTGCGTCGAGCTGCCGCACCTGGTTGAGGGTCAGGGCATTCAGCGCCTGCGGCCGATTCAAAGTGATCAGACCCAGCGGTCCTCGGCGTGCAAAGAGAATCTCGGCGTCATCGCTCATCGAGAAGCCTGTGTAGACCTCAGGCGCCGGAGAGTCCAAGCGTTTCGGTTTCCCTTACCCTAGGTCCTCAGCTCGTGTACCTCTTGGGCTCGCGGCGGAGGAGGTCTACATGTTCACGGTTCACGTCCATATTCATGTGAAGTCAGATTGCCTCGACGCCTTCATCGAGGCCACGGCGGAAAACGCCCGGCACAGCCGCAAAGAGCCCGGCATCGCGACCTTCGAGCTGCTGCAGGCAGACGAAGACCCAACGAGCTTTCTCCTGGTAGAGACGTACCGAGCCGCTGCGGACCAGGCCAAGCATAAGGAGACGGACCACTTCCATAGATGGGTGAAGACGGTCGAATCCATGATGGCCGAGCCCCGACGCGCCGTGAAGTACACGCTTCCCCTCCCTCCAGCGTGAACGCTCCCGCCCTCCTCTGAACAAGCTGCGGCCGGCCGACCCGCGTGAGCCGTCCCCAGGGTAGTCTCGGCCAGCGGGTTTCAAACGAGCCCCCAGGGTCCGGGTTTCGAACCGGGCCGACGTACCCGTTTTTCGACGTCTCCGGTCCGCCTCATGGCTCGAAAAGTTGATTCAGGTCATAGCCGACGGGGTGGCATTCGGATTGCGCAGGCCGGTGGCATGAAGACGAGCCCCCTGACTCCGAACCCGCTCTCCCTGCGCTCTCTGGTCCCCGTCGTGGACAAGGACTCCCTCCCTACGACAAGCTCGACTGCGAAAACGGTGGACCGTTCCACCCGCGCCGAGACCCGCGCCGCCTTTGAAGGGCTGTGGAGGCCCAATCCATCCACCTCTTCCTCGCCTCGAGGTGCGGAGCTCGACATCCTCCGCCTTCTCGGTGCGCTTCAGCCCAAGGCGCTCGGAGGACCAGTAGAGCGCCCCCAGCAAATCGCCGACACCCTCGTTCGTGCCCTCACCGATCAGCTTCAGAGCCCTCTCATCAAGCGAGGCGGCCCTGGAAAGCCCAACGCCCTGCGCTTTGGTCCCACCTTGGCGACCGGAGCGGCCGCGGTGAGCCGCGGGGAGGGTCACGCTGCGGAGCTCTCCGGCCGCGTACGCGCCGGCATTGAAGGTCAAGTTGACGCGGGTGTTTACGCCGACGAACGCGGGGTGGGCCTCCAGGGGAGCTATGGAGTCTTCGGTGGTGCCGAGGCGGAGGTTCAGGGCCGCTTCGAGACCGACGCCCTCCAAGCCTCCGGACGAGCACGCGCTGCCTATGAGGCGTATGGTCAGGTTGACGGCCGCGTGGGCTTCGACGGCCTGAACTACGGATACGACCTCAAGGCCCAATATGGAGCGGGCGTGGCCGCGGAGGCGGAAGGCGCCTTTAGGACGGCGGGCTTGGATGTCCGCGGGCAGCGTATCGACATCAACGGTCAAGGCCGCGTGGTCGCCGAGGCGGGCGCTTTCGCCGAGGGCGAAGCCGACGTCGACATCGGACTCGACGGGGTTCAAGCCGAACTCGGAGCGAGCGCCTTCGCGGGGGCCCGAGCCATGGCTCAGGCGGAGGTCGGCATCGGTGACTTGGTGAAAGTCAAAGGCGAAGCCGGAGCTTGGGCGGGCATCGGGGTGGAAGGAAAGGCAAATATCGCATTCAAGGACGGCAAGTTGGCCATCGGCCTAGCCGGCGGGGTCGCGAAGGTGGTCGGGGCTGGATACGAGGGTACGGTGGAAATCGACGTCAAAGAGATCGGGCTCACCGCCGCCTCGGCGGGCTTTGATCTAGCCTCGGCCCCCCTCCGCTACGCTCTTGACCCCTCGGCCTTCGGACGCGACGTCCAGAAGCTCTCCGACGGCATCGAGATGCTGGCCGGTTTCCCGGGGGACGTGACGGAGGCGGTGGAAGGTATCGCGAGCAGCGTGGTCCAGCAGATCGCCACCGGAGCACTGGCGGTCGATCCCAACGAATACGAGGAGGCCGCAGTCCGTCGACCCACTCCCCAACCGGCGACTCCGCCTCCGGCCCCGGTCCCTGCACCCTACCCTGCAACGGTAGAAGAAGCCTCGGCCCACATCGCCGACAGCCTCCTGCCCCTCTTGCTGCTCGCTCTGAAGCTCGACGCTTCCGAGGGTCGAGCTGACGACTAACCCAATGACCGTGGTCATGAACCCAGGATAGGTCTCAATCGAGGCCTTCCTCCTCGAGCACCGACGGCATACTCCGGCCCCACCGAACGAGCCGCTCCTTGAGGTACTTCACGGTCGCAGTTCTCTGCAGGTCCCCCCGAAACGCCAAATAGATGGTGTCAAGATGGATGGGGAGGACATGGCAGAGCCTTCGCAGGGCTTGCGGCGTCCCGTGTCGGGCGATGCGGCGAGGGAGCAGCGCCGGGCCCACACCGGCCAGGGCGAGACCTTTGGCCAAACCGAAGTCTCCACACTGGAGCTGCCGCGGCGGCTCGAGTCCCACCTCGGCCAGTCGCCTCAGCAGGAGCGAGCACTCGGTCACCCGCCCAGGATAGATGAGAGGATGGGTCTCAAGGTACCGACGAGCCTCGCCGAGATGAGAGAAGAAAGAGCCCTCTTCTCCGTAGAAGCTCTCAACCCGAGCGGAGACTCGACTGTCGCGGGGGGAGCGTACGAAGATGTCGACGGCGTCTCGAAAGAGTTCGACCAAGACCAAGTCGGGGTGGCGCTCTGGATTGACGACGATGCCCAGGTCGATGTCGCGCGACACTACGGCCTCGAGGATCGACGACGATGAGCCGTTTCTGAGGCGAATGTCGAACTCGGGGATTTCCTTGAGCGTCTTGGCGAGCAGCTGGGGAAGAAAGTAGATGCCGAGCGACTCGTGGCACCCCATCACGACGGGCCCGCCAGCTCCTCGACTGAGATTCAGGATTCGTTCCGTCACTCGATCCAGCGCGTGGGTGATCTCCTCAGCGGGGCGCAAGAGCTCCTTGCCCGCGCGCGTGAGCTCTACGCCACTGCTGTTGCGCTGAAAGAGCGTCGTATCGAGGGAGCTCTCAAGGTGTTTAATGGCTACGCTCACCGTAGGCTGACGTACGCCGAGGCGGCGAGCGGCCCCGGTCATGCTCCCCGAGCGAGCCGACTCCAAGAAGTAGCGGAGCTGCATGAGATCCATCGGGAGGTAAGTGAAGAGGCCTCCCAGACTGTCTCTACGGTCCCCCTATGGTCACCATCGAACCGGTCTATGACCAGTCATCAACGCGAGGCTTTGGCCTCTTTCTTGGGGCCTACTTCAACCATGAGGTACACCGAGTAGAAGTAGGAGTCGGCTCTGGGGTCTTTAGGTGCCGGAACCTCGTGGGAGACGCTGATCAGATGACGACCTGCGTCCGGGAGCATGAGCTTGGCCCGACCGCCCTCGCCCGACGTGACCTCGAAGGTCGGGTCGTGTCCCTCCTCCGCCTCGCTGAAGACCTTGATCTTCTTTCCGGTCAGCGGCGCTCCCTTCGAGCTCACGCGCACGCCGAACGGACGTCCCGCCACGAGGGCATTCGGGTGGTCCTCCGGGATGAGCTCGAGCGGCTCACCTCGAGGGGCGAGCGACCCCTGGGACGGCTTTCGGAAGGTGACGTAGGCGATCGACTTCGACCAGTATCGCTTCGAAACCTCGATCTTCTGACCTTCTACGCGATCGCGAGACTGCGGAAGCCAACGGGTCTCGTCGCCTTCCTTCACCTTCGTCCAGAAGCTCTCCGGCTCATGAGCCTCCAGGCGATAGGTACCTGGAGCACCCAACTTGAGCTCGGCCACGGTCCGCGTCTTTCCGGTGAACACAGAGGATGGGGGAGACCGTTTGCCGTCGGGGGCAGTGACCCAAAGGAGGGCGGGTCCAGGCCCGAGCGAGGATATGAAGCGCTGATCACCCAGCGCGTGCTCAAATGAGATCCACACCTCTTCTTCGTCGCTGTGGGTCACGAACGCGTTGGGCATGAGCCATTGCTGGTGAGCAAAACCGGACCGGGACGCGAGACAGGTGATCGAGATCGCGGCCGCGGTTGCCAGGACTCGACTCAACTTGGGCATGCGGCGTAGATTAGCACTCGCGAACGGGTGGCAACAACGCCACCACCATCGACAGCGAGGGGTGAGGCGACGTAGAACCCGTTCGGTGCTCATTCAAGGCCTATCGAGCCCCATCGTCGGCGCTTTGGTCTGCCTGACAGCGCTCGCCTGCAGCCGTTCCGACGGGGCGGGCTTGGGGACCCCAGATCGCGCGGACGCCGACGCTCCCGCCCCCGCGGATTCTGGCCACGAAGATTCTGAGATAGGGGAAGACGCGGAGATCGGCGGCGACGCGGAAGCCGGCGGCGACGTGGGGGTCACCGACCTCCCTCGCGTCGACGCAGGAGAGCTTCCCAGACAGGTCACGATCGGCGGCGCCCGCCCCACCACGCTCGTGGTGCCCCAAACCTACGACGGAAGCCCAACTCCCCTCGTCATCGGCCTTCATGGATATACGAGCAACGGGGAAGACCTGGGCGCCTACTTCGGGCTCGCCGCTCGGGCGGACTCGCGTGGATACTTCTTCCTCAGCCCGGACGGTACCCGTGAGGCGGCGGGAGCGAGAAATCGCTTCTGGAACGCCACTTCGGCGTGCTGCAACTTTGCTGGCTCTTCGGTCGACGACTCGGGCTACCTCGTAGGACTCATCGACGAGACCTCGGCGCTCTTCAACATCGATCCCAAGCGGGTGTACGTAGCGGGACACTCCAACGGGGGCTTCATGTCCTACCGGCTCGCTTGCGATGCCGCGGACCGCATCGCGGCTATCGTCTCGCTGGCGGGGGCGACGCACATCGACGCGGCCAACTGCCGAGCCACCGAGGCGGTGAGCGTGCTTCAGATCCACGGCACCGAGGATTCGGTCATTCGCTATGAGGGGGGCATGATCTTCCGCGACGCCTATCCTGGGGCCGAACAGACCGTCGCCCGATGGGCCAGCCGAGCTGGCTGCACGGGCGGGCCCACGGAGACCGGAACCCTCGATCTCGACCACGCCCTGGCGGCCGAGGAAACCGACATCCTGAGCTACTCGGAGTGCGCGGCCGGGGTGGGGGTGCAGCTATGGCGCATCAACGGAGGCAGCCACGTCCCCTTGTTCAACGCGGACTACGGCGGTCGCATCCTCGACTTCATGTTCGCCCACCCCAAGCCCTGAATCGCGACCCTCCCGAACCGACGCGCAGCGTTGCATTTGACGCGGCAGCGATCACCGAGGGTCCAACCATGCCCTCCACCACGGCCTGTTTCGGCCTCCTCTCCGAGGCTTGGCGTCCCCAGAAACGCCGTCAACGTCGACGTCGCAGAGCCGATCCATGCGCAATTAAACTTGCTCTCAGCCCGGCGCTCAGAGGCACTCGGCCTGATACTCGACCGCGATCGAGCTTCCGGGGGCGATGATGAGGTGGGGTGCGAGGTTGATGGAGTTCGAGGCGAAGTCGTACGTCCACTGGGTGCGTCCCGCGCCATCGAGCGCAGGGAGCATTTCGCCCTCGATGCGAACCTCCAAGGTGCTCTCAATGGGCTGGTTGGTCAGGAAGTACCTCGACCTGCGATAGAATGGCTGCACAGGTACGGAGGGCCGGATCCACGTCTCGGAGCATATCGACTGAAATTCGCCGGCCGAGAGCCGGACCATCTCGTCGTAGCGAGGGGACGCTTCCGCCTCCCCGCCCGGTCCGGAACAGCCTTCGAAGGGTCCCGAGATGCTCGAGGCTCTCGTAAAGTAGCGGGGCTGCGCGTCTTTGACCCGAAACAGGTCCTCGGCGTAGCCGACCACGCGTCCGGGTGAAGCATCCTCCCGGTTGGTAATGAAAAGGAGCGACAGGTGGGCGTCCTCGCGCAGAAATCGAGGAGACCAGCCTTCCTCGTCGAGGACCGCAAGGGCAGAGGCCAGACCTGTCGAGAGCCAGCTTCTTGCCTTGGCCTCCGTCGGCACCGACGGCGAAGGGCCCTCGACAGGTCTGGCCTCTGCCCTTGC
>JBCBRU010000337.1:0-9378 GCA_039819565.1 Myxococcota bacterium
ATCGTGGGGGCAGACGGCTCAGGCTCGGCCGGCGGCTCATCCCCCCCTACGCCCCGTCGAGGGCGGGACGGCGCTCGCCCGTGGGTGCGCGGGCCCCCATGCTGAGCGGATGAGACATGCTCAGGACTCCGCCCGGCCGAGGGGCGCCCGCCCCCGCCGGGACGAGAGAATCTGCGGGGCGCGGGCCCCCCGCTCCCCCCGCCAGAGAGGGCCCGCTCGACGCGCTCCAGCTGACCCATGAGGGCGTCGACGGGGACGGCGGCGGGTTGGGCGGCGAGACTGGCCAGGCCGACCTCCAGCGCGTAGCGCGGTTGAAGCGACCGGGCGACCTCTTCCTGGAGGCGGCAGAGAGCCTCGAACAGGCGCTCGAGCCGCTCAGGAGCATGCTGGGAGGCGAACTGCACCAGGGAGGCGATCTCGTCGGCGGGACGGTCCACGACCGCGCTCGGATCTTTGACCATCCGCGCCGCGACGAGGTCTCTCACGTGCTCGACGAGGCTCCCTGCGAACCGAGCGTGCCCGAGGCCTCTCTCGTGCACTTCGGCCACGCTGCGAAACACGGCGTCGGGGGCGCTCTCGAAGATGGACGCGATGGTGCGCTCGACGAGGGCCGCGTCGACCGCTCCCAAAGCCTCGCGCACGATATCGCCGTCGATGCGGCGCTCACCCGCGAAGGCCAACACCTGTTCCAGCAGCGATTGGGCATCGCGCATCGAGCCATCCGCGATGCGAGCGACCAAGGCCAACGCGCTCGGGTCGTGGTCGACCTCTTCGGCGAGCAGGATTTCCGACAAGCGGGATTGCATCCGAGCGCTGGCGATGAGCCTAAAGTCGTAGCGCTGACAGCGGCTGAGGATGGTCACCGGAACCTTGTGAGGATCCGTCGTCGCGAGCACGAACTTCACGTGCGGCGGGGGCTCTTCGAAGGTCTTGAGGAGGGCGTTGAAGGAGCTCGACGAGAGCATGTGGACCTCGTCGATGATGTAGACCTTGAAGCGCGCGGAGCTGGGGAGATAACGGACGGCGTCGATGATGACGTCCCGAACGTTGTCCACCCCAGTGTGGGAGGCCGCGTCGATCTCGATCACGTCCGTCGACGTGCCCTCGGCGATCGCCCGGCACTGCCGGCACACCCCGCACGGCTCGGGGGTGGGCCCGTCGCTCGACTCGCAGCAGAGCGCCTTGGCGAGAATCCGGGCGGCAGAGGTCTTTCCGACCCCACGGGGACCGGTGAAGAGGAAAGTCTGAGCAATGCGACCGGACGCGAAGGCATTTCTCAGGGTGCGAGTGACGTGCTCTTGTCCGAGCACGTCGACGAGCTGCTGCGGGCGCCACTTCCGGGCGAGGACGACGTAGCTCACGAGAGGGCGACTCGATAAAGAAGTGGCCGCCGGGGCACCCTGCAACACACGAGCTAAGCCCCTACCGTTGCTTCCTCTCGGACCTGGCGGGGTTCAGGGCCGCCCGTTGCGCAGGACCCCAACGACCGAGGGGGATTAAGACTGATTCGAACGACCTGAGCAAGGGCCTCGTGGCGTCCGCATCTCATCCCTTGCCATCGGTCCTCGATTGACGGTAAGGCGTCCGTCCTTCGCGGGCGGGAGCCCGCACAACGACGCGAACACACTCTGGAGGGGTGGCCGAGTGGCTTAAGGTGCGCGACTGGAAATCGCGTGTACCTTCACGGGTACCGAGGGTTCGAATCCCTCCCTCTCCGTTCCTTCTCGTCGCGTCGCGCCTTCGTCAGGGATCCCTCGGAAGCTCGGACTCCTCCGCCTCCGAGCGGGACTTCCCGAGCTGAAACCAGCCCGTCTCGGTCAAGGCGGATTGAGCCTGCGTCCAGGCCGTCTCTGCCCATGACCGAGCCGGGGGCCAAAAGGCCAATCCCGTCGCCCCGGCCGCGACCAGGAAAATGAAGCCCGCCGCCAACGCCCATCGACGTCGCCCCCGCGCGGGCGCTTCCTCCGCCATGGCGACGATCTGGCTCGAGGCCACCTCCAGCTCTTCCGCATCGCTGGGCGGTGGCTGGAGATCCGCCATCTCGGTGTGGGCCAACGAACGGAGCCAAGCGTCGTGCGCCTGACGCTCATCTGAAAGGGAGGTTTCGGCGAAGCGAACCAGGGAGTGGTGGCGTTGACCGGCTGCGAAATCCTCGAGGCCCTCCGCCAAAGCTCGGGCAGTAGGAAGGCGCCGGTCCGGATCGACGGCCAAGCCTCTCATGACCAAGCGTTCGAGGCGGCGGGGCACCCGCGCGGCCCTACTCGGAGCGGGGACGCGGTAGCGGTCCTGGACCGCGGCCATAGGACTCGTGCGGGCGGGGAAAAGAGGGCGTCCGGTAAGCAACTCGTGGAGAACTACGCAAGCCGCGTAGACGTCCGATCTTCGGTCGATACTGAATCCCTGAATCTGTTCAGGAGATACGTAAGGGATCTTGCCCTTTACGAGGCCACCCGTCGTCTCCGGGGCCTCTCGTCGTGCTTTCAAGGCGATCCCAAAGTCCAGGATCTTCATCTCTCCGTCGAACCCGAGCATGAGGTTTTGAGGGCTGATGTCTCGATGGACGATGCCCAGCGGCTGGCCGCCTTCGTCGACCTGCTCGTGCACGGCATGAAGTCCTCGAGCCACGCGAGCCATGAGCGTGGCCGCCAGAGGGGGCGCAAGCGGGCGGCCGAGGCGGCGCTGCAAGCGTGAAAGAGACACCCCGGGAACGTACTCGAGGACGAGGTAGAGATTTCGGCCCTGCTCGCCGAAGTCAAAAGCTTGGGTGATCGTGGGATGAGAGACCGAGGCCAAGACCCTCGCTTCATCGAGGAACATCGCCCTCGCCTCTTCGTGATCCGAGAGCTCACGACGGATGAGCTTCACGGCCACGAGTCGCGAGAAACCGTGGGCTCCCGTGCGGCGAGCCAACCAAACCTCACCCATTCCCCCTCGCTTCAAAGGGAGAAGGAGCTCCAGACCCTTCACCCGCAGGGGGCGTCGTCGGCGCGTCGCCACAGCGGCTCCCTCATCTCTGGAACCCGGGCGAGGTGCAAGGTCAGGTAGGGTTCTTTCGTACTCTTCGGGCCCGAAAGAAGGCTTGGAGCAGCGCCGCGGAAGCCTCGGCTTCGACGCCCTCGCGGACCCGCACTCGGTGGTTCAAGCGAACATCGTCGGCAATCTCGAAAAGGCTACGTACTGCGCCTGCTCTCGGATCACGCGCACCGAAGACCAGCTCACGCACCCTCGCGTTCACGAGCGCGCCAGCACACATCGGGCAGGGCTCGAGCGTCACGTAGAGCGTCGCGTCGTGAAGGCGCCACCTCTTCAGATGCTGAGCGGCATCCCGAAGCGCCAGCGTCTCGGCATGGGCGAGCGGATCATGATCCGCCTCGCGACGGTTGCGACCCCGCCCGACGATCACTCCGCCTACCACCACCACGGCCCCTACCGGGACCTCTCCCTCTCCGGCCGCCTCTCGGGCCAAAGCGAGAGCCTCGGCCATGAACGCGGCGTCGGTGGAGTCACCAGGCGAGGAGGTCACGGAGGGCCGTCTCCACCTTCTGGGCGCTAGGACGAAAGAATGCCTCGAGACCGGCCTCGGCGGGCGTGGGAGCGTCGAGAGCGGTGACTCGGCGAACGGGCGCATCCAGCCGGTCGAAGGCTAGATCCGCCACGGTGGCCGCGACCTCGGCCCCGAAGCCCGCGGTGCGGGTCGCTTCGTGCACCACCAGACAGCGTCCGGTCCGAGCCACGGACCGAACTACGCTCTCCCAATCCCAAGGAATCAAAGTCCTCAGGTCGATGACCTCGACGTCGAAGCCATCGCTCGCCACCGCCTCAGCCGCCTCCTCGGCCATCGAGACCCCATTGGCGTAAGCAATGATCGAGGCGTGTTTTCCGGGCCGAGCCAGCCGAGCCTTCCCCAGCTCCGCAGGCCTATCTTCGATGGTCCCTTTGAGGCGTCGGTAGAGATACTTCTGCTCGAGATAGATCACCGGATCCGGGTCGCGCACGGCGGCGCGAAGGAGGTGATAGGCATCGGTCGGTGTGGCCGGAGCCACCACTTTGAGGCCGGGGGCTTGGGCAAACCAGGCTTCCGGATTCTTGGAGTGAAAGGGCCCGCCGCCGACGCCGCCCCCGGCAGGAAGCCGAACCACCATGGGAACGCTGACTTTCAGGCGGTAGTGAAAGGTCCCGGCGTTGTTGACGAGCTGCGAAAAGCCGCAACTCACGAAGTCGGCGAACTGCATCTCGGCCACGGGACGTTGGCCCCGGAGGGCGGCCCCGATGGACACACCGACGATGAGAGCCTCCGCGATGGGGGTGTCCACCACCCGGTCCGGCCCAAAGGTCTCAAGCAGACCGGCCGTCACCTTGAAGGCCCCGCCGAAGTGACCAATGTCCTCGCCGATGCAGAACACGGTGGGATCGGCGTGCATCTCATCCATGAGCGCTCGCCGGATAGCCTCCAGATAGGTAACTTGGCTCATTTCTCGAGCTCCCAGGTATCTAGATCGACCGACTCACCGCCCGGCACCGTCCACTCCTCGGACCAGGCTCGAAAGACATCCCGCCCCGCGGCGCTCGGCTCGGGAGCAGGTTCGGCCTCGGCCACGGCAATCGCGTCGTCGATGGCTTGAGTATGTGCTGCGTCGACGCTCTTGAGCCACGCCTCGTCGGCCCATCCGGCGCCGACGAGATGATCGCGGGTTCGGGTCAGCGGATCCCAGGCCCGCCAGCGCTCGATGAGCTCGCTGGGGACGTACTTGAAGTCGTCATGCTCGGAGTGCCCACGCATGCGCATGGTCACGCACTCAAGGAGCGTAGGGCCCTCTCCCTGGCGACCCCGAGCGAAAGCCTCTCGGGCCGCGCCGTACACCGCGTAGGGATCTGTCCCGTCGACTTGCGCCCCGGCCATTCCGTACCCTGCCGCCCGATCGGATAGGCGCTCGCAGGCGTACTGCAGGGTCGTGGGGGTGCTGTACGCGTACTGATTGTTGTGAATGACAAAGAGCACCGGGAGCTTTTGGACCGAGCAGAAGTTGAGGGCCTCGTGAAAGTCCCCCAGGGACGTCGAACCGTCACCGACCGTGGTGAGCACCGCGGCCCCCTCCCCTCGTCCGGCCCGCTGTTTGTGGCGCTCGGCCAGGGCGATGCCTACGGCCACCGGCATCATGTGGGCCAGGTGGGAGATCATGCCCACGACATTTGAGCCTTCCCGCCCGAGATGAAGGCTCGAGTCCTTGCCCTCGGTCTGGGCGCTGCTCCGCTTCATGTACTGGCGCATAATGTCGAGGACCGAGTGACCCCGGACGAGATGCGCTCCCATGTCGCGATGGGTCGGGACGAGCACATCCCGCATCTCGAGGGCCGTAGCCGCCCCGACGCTGGTGGCCTCGTTTCCGATCGCGGTGTAGCAGCCCCCGGTGATGCGATTCTGGCGATACAGCTCAACCACGCGCAGCTCGAGGGCGCGGGCCAGAGCCATGTTCTCATACAGGCGCAAAGCGACCGCGCGCTCCGGGGCCGCCGTCCGCTCCCCGAGGGGGGGCGGCACGGGTGCCGGAGGTTCAGGATGGGGGACGGAGCTCGACGCAATCACGCGCGGGGGACTCTCCTCGTGCCCCGGAACTCGGTCAAGGCCACGGCCCGTGCTATGCCAGCGCCGGTGAGCGCCCGCGTATCGCTGGTGATGCCCCAGCTCGGGGAGAGCATCGTCGAGGGGACCCTCGTGAAGTGGGTCGTGGCGGTAGGATCGTCGTTCCCTCGAGGGGCGGTGATCGCCGAGGTCGAGACCGATAAGGCCACGAGTGAGATCTTCGCTCCCGTCGAGGGGAGCCTGGCCGAGGTCGTGGTCCGGGAGGGGAGCACTGTCGAGGTGGGATCCGTACTGGCGTGGATCCAAGCCTCGGCCCCGCCAACGGATTCCAAGCCGCAGCCGCCAGCGCCAGAGTCTGCCCCTACTGCCGCCGAAGAAGGCATCGTTTCGCCCTCCTCAGGACGGGGACGTCTCGCGCCTCGGCCTCGGGGCCCCGATGGTCAACCGCGTCGAAGCTCTCCTGCGGTGCGCCGACTCGCGCGCATTCACGGAATCGAGCTCGAGGGGCTCGAGGGTACGGGAGATCGCGGCCGGGTCACCCGGGATGACCTCCTGGCCCACGTGGCCAAAGAAGCGGAGGCCGCGTCGCCCCCGGCCCCTGGTCCCGCACCCGAGACCCGGCCTAGGGCCCGCTCCAATCGGAAAAGCCCCGCGGTCTACAGCCCGCAGGCCGAGGACGTGGTCGAGCCCTTCAGCCGGCGGCGCGCCCTCATCGCCGACCGTATGAGCGAGAGCTTGGTCACGGCCGCCCACGTGGCCGCTGTGACCGAGGTCGACATGCATAAGGTCCTACACGCCAAGGCGCAGGACGCCCTGCATCCCTCGGGGTCCCGAGTGAAGCTGACTCTCACCGCGTACATCGTGCACGCCCTTGCGCGCAGCTTGGCCGAACACCCTCGACTCAACGCCAGCGTCCGGGACCGCGAGCTCATTCTTCGCGCCGAACGCAACATCGGGGTGGCCGTCGATGCGCCGTCCGGTCTCGTCGTGCCCGTCGTCCACCGCGCCGACGAACTCGACCTCGTAGGGGTCGCTCGCCGCCTCGGGTCGCTCGTGGACAAAGCCCAGTCGGGCCAGCTCTCGGCCGCCGATCTCGGTGGGGGCTCCTTCACCCTCAGCAATCCCGGTCGGGACGGAAATCTCTTTGGAATCTCCATCATCCGCCAGCCCGAGGTCGCAATCCTTCGCACCGGGAGCATTGTGAAGCGGGCCGTCGTCCGCGAGATGGACGGAGAAGACGTCATCGTCGTTCGGCCGATGATGTACGCGGCCCTCAGCTACGACCATCGCGTACTCGACGGGGGCGTAGCCAATGCCTTCCTCAGAACCTGGGTGAATCGACTCGAGTCGATGGCGCCTCGTCTAGGTTCGGCCTGAATTTCGCGTAGGCGACCGGGACACGGTAGGATCCCGGCGTTTTGGTTCACCGGAGCACCCTGAAGACCGCTCGGACCCTCCTTGATCGCTTCTTCCGCGACGCTGAGGGACGAACCAATCACCAGCTCGACGTCGGCTTTCTCTTGGACGAGCTCGGCCTCTCTCGAGACCGCGCCGAGCCGGCCCTCGATTATCTCGTTAGCCGGGGGCTGCTCAATTCCTTCGGGCCCGAGGTTGCGTACCTGACCGATACGGGGGTGAAGGCCTGCGCAGAGGACGTAGATATCGCTTCTCTGGGGCCGTCCCGCAGCTTTTCATCCTCGACCCCATCTCGGCCCTCGCCTCCACCGCCGACAACCTCACCCTCGGCGCCGCCCTCATCCCCAGATCGCACCACGCCTCCGGACGCGCCGAGGCTCATACATGTCGATCTCGACGGCCACGGCTCGGTCGTACCCCTCAAGGGGCGATGCACGGTGGGCCGTACGGAGGACAACGACGTCCAGGTCGACGACAAGCGAGCCTCCAAGCACCACGCCGTGGTGCGCTTCGAACGCGGGGCCTACGTGCTCGAAGACCTCGAGTCGGCCAACGGCACCCTGCTCAACGGCCACTACTGCGTCGAACCCACCCGACTGAAGAATGACGACGAGATCGTCATTGGCCGCACCATGCTCGTCTTCCAGGCGCCCGAACACTTTCCTCCCCCGGCCGAAGCGAGCTCACCGGCCCCGGTGCGACGTTCCTCGTCACGCAGCGGACCGCGGCGCCCCGGTTCGGTGTCTCCAGAGCTGGCCGACCCGGGCATCCGCGTGGTTCGTGGACGACCGGAGCCCAGCCCTGAGCACAATCCGCGGGCCCTCTTCGAGGGGCAGCGAGCCCCCGGTGCGGACGTGTTCGGCGACGAAGAGTCTCTGGAGAATACGGCTCCCCCGCAGGACAACCCAGGTTCCGTCATGGCCACGGAAACGGCCCCGACCACCCGTCTAACCTCGGATCTGAAGGATAGCCTGCATGACCTGCAGCCCACCCTGCTCCCCCAGGAGTCGATGCTCCCAGCTGTGGACCCCGAGCCCCCTCAAGAAATTCTAGAACTCTCCGAAGTGGTCGAAACGCCGACGCCTACGCTGGATCCACCCACTCAGGAGTTCGAAAAGGAAGACCCCGAGCCCACTCTGATCGGCGAGATGAAACCGGATGGAAGCCTCGGGGAGAAGCTGCCGGATGCGTCCTCGAGTCTCGCCGACGTACCTTTGCCCTCCGAGGTGCGAGCTCGGATCCGGGCCGACGGGACAGAGGGCCTGTACGGCGAACTCTTGGCGTTGCGAGCCCACGTGTCCGAACTCGGAGGGAAGAATCACCCCCTCCTGGAGGTGATCGACACCCTACTCAAGGACCCCATCGTGCGCGCGTTCGTTGAACACGCCCGTCAGCGCTGAGAAACCCAAGTTTCGGGTTGCCATGCCGAGGTCGCGCTCTTATGAGGGGCGGCCCATGTCGCGGTACACTGGACCTCGCTTCCGGATCGCTCGCCGGCTGGCCACCAACGACCTCCCCGGTCTGTTCGTGCCTCGCGAGCTCCGACGCACCTATCCCCCGGGTCAGCATGGACCGACCCAGCGCATCAAGCTCTCCGACTACGCCATTCGTCTCCGCGAAAAGCAGAAGCTTCGCGCCCACTACGGCGTCTCGGAGAAGCAGGTTCGGCGGTACATGGTGGCGGCCAAGGCCGCCAAGGGCAACACGGGCACCAACCTCCTCGTGCGTCTCGAGAGTCGCCTCGACAACGTCGTGTTCCGCCTGGGCTTCACCCGGACGATCCGGGCCTCGCGGCAGGTGGTGAATCACGGTCACATCGAGGTCAACGGGCGTCGGGTTGATATCCCGAGCTATCGGGTACGCGTCGGCGACGTGATCACCGTCTCGGAGAAGAGCAAGATGAAGGAGCGTGTCGCGGCCGAGATCAACGGACCCACCGCCCTGGCGCTTCCATCCTATCTCGACCGCGTCGACGCGGAGCTCAAGGGCGTCATCAAGAGCGTCCCTGAGGCCGCCGACTGCCCGCTCGCCATCAATGAGTCTTTGGTGGTCGAGCTCTACGCGCTCTCTCTCTAGTCTCGCGCCCGCCTAGCTCTCGCGGGAACAACCGCGGGTGTGGATCGGCACCCCGTCTGACCAACGTCTTAGCTGCCCCTCGGGCTCTCCCGGGCGGACCCGCCCGTCCGAGTTTGGGAGACCTTGAGTTTTCCGGAGCGTGCCGCGTCCGCAAGGTCGGCCAGATCGATGGGCTCCTCTCTGCCGAGCGCACGCCAGGCCGGGGCGTAGAACGACTCTGGGCTGTGGAGCTCTACAACGACCCGCGCGCACGCCATGGCCACCACGGGATCCACCCCAACCGTCGCGAAGAGCTCCGCAAGGCC
>JBCBRU010000338.1:0-9374 GCA_039819565.1 Myxococcota bacterium
CCGAGCCTTGTCGCGCCTTTGTTGGGTTGGTTTTTCACTTTTCTCAGCGTTTTCGTCGCTCATCCCTCACCTCCTTCCCAAGTCAGTTCACGAACCATTCGGCAATGTGTTCGAAGCGCCGAAGGAACATCCGTTCCGCCATGGGTCCGTAAGTATTTATGGATGCGAGGATCCCGATGATCCCCGCCGAGGTCGTGAGGGCCGGTCCTTCGATGAAGAGGTTGAGGGTGGGTACCGACCGAGCGAGGATGGCGAGGACGAGCTGGGCTGCAAAGACGGCAGCGATCAGGGGGGCCCCGACCTCGAGGGCTCCCGCGAAGAGCTCGGCCCCGGCCACGAGGGGAACCTGAGCGGAACTCGGAAACTGAGCCCCCGACCCCACCGGTACGAGCTCAAACATCCGGTGAAGAAACGCAACCAGCCGGAAGGGACCCGGACCGGCCGCGAAGAAGCCCACCATGATCATCGCCATGGCGCTGCCCAGGAGGCTCAGGTTCGGAGCGACCGGATTGACGAACCCCGGCATGCGCAAACCCATCTGTTGAGAGACCGCCTCCCCCGCATAGGCGAAGGCGTGCATGATGAGGGTGAGGAGGTAACCCATCGTCAATCCGAAGAGGACCTCGAAGACCACGGCCGACCAGAGGGTTTCTGGGAGCGACGTGGGTACTGCACCCATGAAACCCCAAGCCAAGCCGGAGGCCACGGCGAGCCGAGCGGTGGGCGGAGCGATCGCTCCGGGGAAAGGGCTGCTCACGAAGAAGGCGGTCAGTCTCATGAACACGAGGAGACTCGGGAGCGAGACGAGACCTCCAAGCGCACCGATCACGACGCCCCCAGACTCGAGATGCTCTGAATCACGAGGTGAAAGATCGAGATGAACTTCTGAATCCCCCAGGGCATGACCACGCCCGCGGTCAGCCCGACCGCGATGACCTTGGGCACGAAGGTGAGGGTAGGCTCATTCACCTGAGTTGCGGCCTGCAGAGCTCCCACGGAGATGCCCACGGTGAGGCCGACGAGCAGCACCGGGGCCATGACGGACGCTCCGGTGGTGAGGGAGAACTTCAGGATGTCCGCGGCTACCTCAGGGCTCACCGAGCACCTCCAAAAGACTGTACGAGAGACGCCACCACCAGCGCCCAGCCGTTACTCAGGACGAAGATCATGATCTTGAAGGGGAGGGCTACGACGGTGGGAGGCAACATGATCATACCCAAAGCGTTCAACAGAGCCGCGATGGAGAGGTCGATCACGAGGAAGGGTATGAAGAGAAGAAATCCAATGGTGAACGCGATGCGGAGCTCGCTCACGATGAAGGCGGAGACCACCACCCGCATGGGGAGGGTATCCAGGGTCGTCTGCTCGGGTACCCCCGATAGATTGACCATCAAGGCCATCTCGTCTTCGCCGGTTTGGTCGAGCATGAAGCGACGAAGCGGGGCCGCTCCCCGCTCCATCATCGCGATTTCATCGATCTCGCCGGCCATATAGGGAGCGGCCGCTTGGGTGTAGATCTCGTCCACCGTCCCCGCCATGACGAAGTAGGTGAGGAGAACCGAGAGGCCGACGATCACCTGGTTCGGAGGCATCTGTTGAAGCCCCATCGCAGTGCGGGTGAAGCTCAGCACGATGACGATCCTCAGAAAGGCCGTCATCGACATGATGATGCCGGGAACGAAAGTGAGGGCGGTGAGAAAGACGAGGACGCGGAGCGGAGTTGCGCTCAGCTCCGAGAGAGCACTATCCATGGCGAGGTCCTCCTGGAAGGCGGGTTTTAGAGGGAGTTCAGCTCGTTGAGCATCTTGCGGCGCCGATCGACGCCGGTGCCGCGGTTTGCAGCCAGGTTGGTCGCGAGTTCACCCTTGACGAAGTCCGCGAACTCGGAGGTCTTTCGGGTCTCGGCGGTACGCATGGCCGCATCCCTCTCGATGGGATTGCTATCCAAGCTAGGCGTCCCATCTTCTCCGAAGACCCCGAGACCGTGAAGAGCGCCGTTGGTCACTCCCACCAGGACCTTGTGACCCTCGAAGGTCACCAGGAGAATCCGCTGACCCCGCCCGATCCATACCGAGTCCTTGACCACGAGATTGCTTCCGAGGTCCTCACCCATGCGACTCTCACGAGATCGCTTTATGAGCATGGCCACGATGAAGATGATGCCAGCCACGAGAAGCGCCCCCCCGGCCATGCGCGTGGCCACGTCGATCGGCCCCTGATTCGTGGCCGACGTGAGTGCGTCGAGCTCGGGAGAAGAAGACCGAGGCGCCGGTGGCGTGCTCTCGCCGTGACCGAGCTTGGCTTCCAAGAGGGTCGCCAAGTCACCCTCCTCCAACGACGACCCCGTCTCCGCGCCCGCGAAGCGAGTCGTGATGACGAAGCCAGCTCCGAGCATGGAGATGACCACCAGGCTCGCGAGGCTCCTACGGTCGAGGAGGGGTCGACGCGGGCGCTTCTTCGGTGCGGGCTTGGACGGCTTCATCAGTTGCCTCCCTTCAACGACTCGAGTCGCTCGGTCTGGCTCACGATGTCGGTCAAACGGACGCCGAACTGGTCATTGATGACCACGGCCTCCCCGCGAGCCACCAGCTTGCCGTGAACCAGCACGTCGAGGGGTTCGCCAGCGAGCTTGGTGAGCTCGACGATCGAGCCCTGAGCGAGCTGAAGGAGGTCTCCGATGAGAATGTTGGTGCGTCCCAGCTCTACGGAGACGACGAGGGGGATATCGAGGATTCTATCCAGATTTCCCGGATCTGGCTCTCCCGTGGGGGGGGGCGGCGCCTCGACCTCTACAGGCTCCAAGGCGTCTTCTTCGATGGGGTTATTCTGCGTCTCGGACATGGATCAATCCTCGTGCGCGCCGGACGACGCGCTAATCTCTTCGGTGAGCTGAACGGCGAGCGAGCCCCGGCTCACGACCGGCACCCCCTGGGTCGTGGGCACGCCCTCGACGATGCACGGGAGCGGCTCGTTCGCATCGACGTCGAGGCGTATGGTGTCGCCAACTCCCATTTCCAGGAGCTCTTCGACCGTGATGATCGCGTCACCAATGTTGACCTTGAGGTCCACGGAAAGGGTGGGAATTATGCTTCGTATGGCCGTGCGCCAATGGTTGTCTTCCTGATTGCGCTCGGTCTGTACCGCCGAGGACAAGAGGGGCCGAATAGGCTCGATGACACCGTAGGGGATCAGAAGTGATATTTGGCCCTTTGTCGTAGCCTCGAGCTCCACCTCGAAGGTGATGACGACGGTGACGTCAGTAGGGGCCGCGATGGCCGCGAACTGAGGATTTACCTCGGTACGAATATACTCGGGCGTTATCTCGATAACCGGCTCCCAGGCGCTGCCAAGGTCGGCGAGCACCATCGAGACCACCTGCTGGATGAGGCGGAGCTCGATGCTGCTGTAGTCGCGACCTTCGACGCGGTACCAGGTGCCGGACCCACCGAAGACATAGTCAACGAGCCCGAACATGAGGGCGGAGTCGACCGCAACCAGACAAGTATTCCGAAGAGGGGGCATCCGGAATACATTGAGGCAGGCTGGTACCGACACCGACGAGATGTACTCGCTGTATTTCATGAGCTGCGTCGAGTCGTGATGCACGTCGACGCTTCGCCGAAACATGTTGAAGAAGGATATCCTCATCAAACGGGCCAGCCGCTGATTCAGGATATCCAACGTGGGCATTCGCCCGCGGACGATGCGGTCATTACTCGTGAGGTCGTACCCCCGAGCATCATCCCGATCGGCCCCATCCTCCTCGTCCACGCCCCCCTGAGCGACGGCGTTGATGAGCGCGTTGACCTCGTTTTGTGAGAGTACGGCTTCCACGTCCGACCTACTGCGTCACGAACTCGGTGAGGAAGATGCTCTCGAGCTCTCCCGTCCGAAGGATGTTGTTGATTCTCTTCTTCAGGTTGCCGCGGATGGCAGACTTCGCGGCGGCCCCTTGGGTCTCCTTCACGGTCAAGCTGCTGAGATAGTCGATGACGCGGTCGCGAATCTCCGGCTCGCGCCCCTCGACCTCCTCTAGAACCGAGCTCGCGCTCACGCGGGCCTTGAGGATGGCCTTCAGGTATCGGTTCTGACCGGGGTCAGCCAGGGTGATGCTGAAGGTTCCAATATCGACGGTGGGCCCGACCTCGACCGCTTCCACCGGAGCCTCCGGCTCGCTGACCTCTTCGGGGATACTCGCGGCCGCCTGGTCGCCGCCGCCAACGACGACGAAGTAGGCGAGTCCGCCTAGTGACAGTAGGTTGGTGACGGCCAGCGCGACCAGAAGCATCTTCGAGCCACCGGACTCGGCCTTCGTGTTGTTTTCTTGTTCAGCCATGTTTCCTCGCTCGTGAACGGACCGGCGGCCTCGACCGCTCGGGGTGCGGTTGGCCTGGAAGCAGGCACCGTGCCAAGCCGGGTCAGGTCACGAAGAGGAAGTTTGAGGCCCGCTGTCGACTTTCCGACTGTCGGAGCTTCGGCACGACGTCATTTGTCCGACGGGGGGGCGGTTTGCGCACCTCGAGGGCGTGAATCCAAGTCTCCGCAAAGAGCGCGTCTCTCCTTGGCGGGCGAGTCATGGATTCGGCACGAGCTAGGAGGACATGGTTCGACGTGGTCGAATCGCCGACGTAGGGAGGCTCACCGCACTTGAATCACGCGAGCACTATAAACCCTCGAGTTCTGGTCGTCGACGACGACGACTCGGCCCGAAACTTCGTCGCCCGCGCGCTGACTCGGCAGGGCTTCCAAACCAGCGCCAGCGAAGGCGGCCGTCAGGCCATCTCGCTGCTCGCAACCGAGAGCTTCGACGCCATCGTCTGCGACCTGCTCATGCCGGAGGTCGACGGACTGGACGTGCTCCGCCATTGCGGCTCGTTGAGCCCCCGACCCCCATTCATCATGCTGACCGCCCATGGAAACGTGGGGGTCGCAGTCGACGCCATGAAACTCGGAGCCGTGGACTTCTTAGAGAAGCCGGTGAGCCCCACCGAGATCGACGCCGCTCTTCGCCACGCCATCAGCCGCACCAAAGCCCCCAAGTCTACTCGGACCCGCCGAAAGCTGGGCCTCGTGGGCTCCGAGAGCTGGCTGCGCCCTTTCACCGAGCTCCTCGAAAAGGTCGCCACCAGTGACGCGGTCGTCCTGATCGAGGGCGAGACGGGTACCGGTAAGTCGGCCGTGGCCCGCCAGATCTATCAGCTCTCGGGCCGCGCCAAGGGTCCGTTCCTCGCCGTCAACTGCGCCAACATGACGAACTCCCTATTGGAGAATGAGCTCTTTGGCCATGTCAAGGGTGCTTTCACAGGAGCAGTGGGTCAGCCCGGAAAGGTCGAGAAGGCTCGTGGAGGCACCCTCTTCTTGGATGAGATCGGTGAGCTTCCGCCCGACCTCCAACCCAAGCTCCTCCAGCTCCTTCAGGAGCGAAGCTTCACTCCCGTGGGGGGCACCACGGCCAAGGACGCCGACGTTCGATTCATCGCGGCCACGAACCGAGAGCTCGAGCAAGAGGCCCTCGCCGGTCGATTCCGGCCGGACCTCTACTACCGACTCGAAGTCGTGAAGCTGACCATTCCTCCTCTACGCCAGCGACTGGAGGACATCCCCATCCTCCTCGAGCATTTTCGCCACTTCGCCGTCGACGAGCACGGCCGCGCCCCTATCTTTCCCCGAGACACCGTCGAGGCCCTGGGTCGATACCCTTGGCCGGGCAACGTCAGAGAGCTGGAGAATCTGGTGAGTCGGCTCTCCGTCATGCTCGCGGACGGAGCCCCCGTGCAGATCGAAGACCTCCCCGACCGAATGCGAAACAATCTCGCCGTCGAGATGTCGACGAGCGACGCTCCGATGATGTCCGGCGGCCCTACCGCCTCCCACGTCCCGCCTCCCACGTCTCTCGCTCCTTCGCTGGACGAGGTGGAGAGTCGGGGGCTGAGCCTAGCGGTCAAAACCTACGAGGCCCGCATCATCTCCAACGCCCTCGAGATCACTAAGGGCAACGTCAAAAGGGCCGCGGAGCTCCTCCAGATGAAGCGTACGACCCTGATCGAGAAGCGAAAGCGACTGACGGAGGATGGCCTGCTCCCTCTTCCCGCGGTAACGACGGAGGGCTGACATCCGACGGTTAACCGACGCAGAGAGGGGCGATTTCTCGACAGTTCAGTCGTTCCCGGCGTCAGAACACCATCATCCAGGTTGGCATCAGTCTTGAGAAGTAGAGGGCTGTGCACGCCCTCCGATGCCTATCCATCGTAGGTCTCCTCCTCGGACCGTCAGGGGCGGCTCTGGCCGCAGACCCTCCCGACCTGCCCGACCAGGTGCAGGTCCTGAGGTCACCCGCATCTACCCAGCTGAGAGTACGCCACCTCCGCGGCGACGCCGTGGCCGAGTTGACCCTCGTTCGCCCTCCGGCTGATGCGGCCGCGGTGTTGGCTAAGCAGAAGGGTCCCTTCGTACGAGAAGTCGAGCACATCTCCCAGGAAGGGAATGAGCTGCGCCTCCTCCTTCGCCTCACCACGGGCGCGGCGGAGATCAAGACCCGTAGAATCCGGCGACCGAGTGCCTGGACCATCACCTTCACGCCAAGAAAGGCCGACCCCTTTCCGCCTCCGGGAAGATCCATTGGCCATCTCCCTGGCCTCGTCGACCTCCCTCACCGGCCGGTTCTCTTTCCTCTCCCTCCCCGGGATACCCCCTGCGCAGGCAACCCAGACGGAGAGGCGCTGCAGTCTAGCCCCCAGATCGACTTTCGAAACGAGCTCGACCTCGAAGAGAAGCTCGCCCTCGTCCCGGAGCCGATCTGCCGCAGCTGGGTCACCTCGAGATTCGCCCTGCGGGCCCTCGAGGCGGGTCGATCCATCTCGGCCTTCGAGAGATGGGCCTTCCTATTCGCCATCAACCCCTCGCCATGGGCCCTGCACCGAGAGTCGTACGCTCAGGCTTCGTTGGTGGTGTCCGAGGTTCTGACCCGTCTCGAATACTTGCCCGAGGCACGAGGAATCCTCGCCGACGCGGATCGCTTCCGCCCGCGCCACGCGCCCTTCCGGGTCATGGCGCTGGCGAATCACTTCTCCTTTCAGGATCGCTTCGATGAGGCGGAGACCCTCTACGCTCAGCTGGTCGCGGAGGGATTCAAGCCGTGGACTGTCCATCGGGCGTCGCTGGCCCGGGTCCTCAACGCGCTCCTCGGAGGGGACACGGCCGGAGCTCTCGCCCACACCGAGCGCGCCGCCCGAGTCGTTCCTCGAGTGGAGAGCCTCCCCGGAGACCTGTGGGTGGTGGGGGGCGAAGCCGCCCTGGCCCGCGAGGAGCTCGCGCTCGCCCGCGGCTACTACGATCGAGCCGCGCGCAGCAGTACTTCTCGAGACCGGGCCTTCGGCCTCATGCGACTCGCGGACCTGGAGGTTAGGGCTCGACGGATCCGCAGCGCTCGAAAAGGCTGGGCCATGGCCGCCGCGGCCGGAGGATGGCCCTGTCTGAAAGACCACCTCCATCTTCGGAGAGTTCTCGTTGAGGAGAAGGACCGCAAAGAGACTCAGATCTTTCTCGAGGGAACCTCCAACTTCTCGCGCTGCCCCGCCGTAAGGATGGAGGCGGACTACGCTCAGGCCGCGATCCATCTATACCGCGGCGAGGAGCAGCTCGCTCTGGCTCCCACCCTCCGCCTGATCCGCAATGGAGCCACCCGCTGGGGACCGGCGGGGCCCCACCGAGCTACCTTTACTGAAATCGGGCGCTCCGCGGTCGCGCGACTCACCCGGTATCGCAACCCCGCTAACGTCGTCGCGTTCTTCGAGCGAGAGCTCGAGCCCCAGCTCCCTCTCCTGGACGAGAGGACGCGCTTCGAGGTCGCCCGGGCCTACGTGGCCATCGAAGCTCCGATGCGAGGTGCCATCGAGATGCTGAACCTCCTCACCGGGAACCCTCGCATCCCATTTCGTCGGGAGCTTCTCTTCTCGCTCGGAGAGGCCTTCCTCGCGGCCGGGGACACCTACCGAACGGACCTCATCATCCGCCATCTCCAAACCGAGCCGGCCGGTAACCTGGCTTGGCGACGCGCCCGCCTCGAAGGTCGCTATGCGGCTTCGCTCGGGCGAGACGAGCGGGCTATCTCCGCTCTTCGTCGAAGCATGACCCAACTCCCCGCCGGGGATCGACGCGCGGCTCTGTCCCTCGACCTCGCCCAGGCTCTGGTCCGTCGAGGCCGACTCCCGGCCGCCGCCGATGCCGTCCTTGCCGCCGCATCCAGCCCGGCCCTGCCCGCCGAGGCTCTAGCCCCACCCGCGATACATGTTCTGTCCGAGTGCGCTAGGACCTGCTCGACGGACCGACTGCGGAGTTTGACCAACCGCATCTTGGCGACCGTGGGGCGGTCCGTTCTCAGTCCTCGTCTGGTCGCGCTGCTCGCCCGGCGGGGCGTCCTCGACGCCACCGCAGGCGACGAGACGAGCCCAGAATCCACGTACGACCCCTCGAAGCTGTGGAGTCGACTCGACCAGCTCGAAGCTCCCAGGGAAAATCCATGACTCAGACCCAAATACATAGCGAGGAGCTCACGCTCACCATCAATGGCTCGAAGCTGGCGGTAGGTGAACGACCGGAGCTGGCCGCCCTCGAACCGGCCCTCCGGAGTATCGCCCTCTCCGACTCCCCGATCGTCGTACGCTCCTTGCCTGACGATCATGAGCACTTTCTGGCCCGCCTTCACGCTTTGAGCCGCCGAAGTGACCTACCCGTGCATCGTTGCTCCTCGGCTCGGGAAGCTCAGCGCCTATTCGCGGGCGTAGCGCGAGACATCGAAGAGACCGATACCCTCGGAACCTGGGCGCTCTACGATGTGCACGCCTGGGAGCGGGGGGCGCAGGAGAAGCTCTCCTCCCTTCTCGAGCATCTCGACCTGGCTCGCCTCCACGGACGACTGCGCCACGAGCGGATTCCTCGCGTGGTGATGCTGGCCGACCTAGGAAGTAAAGAGAAGGTCCTGCCTGCTCTCGATCGCCGAATCTCTTATTTCACAATGATTGCCGCTCCTCACGAGCAGACGGAGAAATAGAAATGTTCTTTCCCACTGAAAAGATGATCCCTTGGCTCGAGCGAGCCCTGGATATGTCTTACCGTCGTCACTCCGTACTCTCGGGTAACGTCGCCAATGCCGACACGCCCTACTACGTTCCGCGCGACGTGGAGTTCACGGAGTATTTGGAAGCCGAGCTCGACGACGGATACATCGGGCCCAATCCAGGTGTCCCAGCCGCGGAGCTCCGATACGACGTGGAAGCGGGACTCGACGGCAACCAGGTCGACGTCGAAAAGGAGGTGGTTCGGATGACCTCCAACAAGCTCTTCTATGAGCTGACGACGGAGATCGCGACCCGAAA
>JBCBRU010000339.1:0-9330 GCA_039819565.1 Myxococcota bacterium
CGCCCGGAGCTGGAGGAGGGCCTCCGAAGGCTCCGGAGCATCGTCCGCGAGACCCGGCCGAAGCGTCGAAACACCGTACCCACGGGCACCAAGGCCAGGCCCGCGGCGGTCGACCGGGTCTCGCGGACGATGCTCCGGAGCCTTCGGAGGCCCTCCTCCAGCTCCGGGCGTTGAGAGCAAGCCTCGATGATCTCGGGATGGAGGGTGACGGTGTCGGTGACGAGGCCGAGGTCCGACGAGAGCGAGAGAAGCCCCTGAATGCGTGAGCTCCGAACTTGGATGAAGGGGTCGAGGTCTGCGGCGGGCGCCGCGGAGGCCCGAGGCTTCTTAGGGGCCGGGGGGGGAGGGGCCGCCGCCGGGGGGGAGGGCTCGAGCTCGTCGAAGAGCACCACCGGGGCTTGGCTGAGGTCCAAGGATTCCGGACCAGACTCGCTTTCGAGTTCATCGAAGAGCACGACCGGCGCCGACGCCAGGTCGAGGGAGGTCGACGAGGGGTCGCCGCGGAAGCTCTTCAGGGTGGCGTTCAGGCGGGTGAGCACCCCCTCGACGTCGTCCTCTTCCAGGTCCCGGTGGCTCTCGATGAGCGCCGGTAGCTCCCCCGCCAAAAGGTCCACGGTCAGGAGGACGACCTCGTAGACGTCGTCACTGAGGGGAACCTGGCCGCTGCGCACCAGACCCAGCAGGTCCTCGGCGGCATGGGTCACCGTCGCGAGCACCGTGAGACCCATCATGCGGGCGTTGCCCTTGAAGGTATGAAGGACTCGGTAGAGGCGGTTGACCTCCTCTTCGAGCTCTTCGTTCTCCGCGCCTTTGACGGCGATGATGGCTTCTTCAGCCTCCTCCAGACTGCGTCGAGCGTCAGCCTCGAAAAAAGGCCACAGCTCGGAGACGTTCTCCTCTGGGCTCATCGATCCTCCCTCCCTTGTTCGACTCACGAAGTCCCGTTCGCACTTCGCGTGCGGGGAGCCCACGAGCCCTCGCTCCGACTGAACGGCGTGAGGGTAGGTCGGTGGGCCGCGATCTCGGAGCACGATGCGCTAAAGAACCTGCACTCTGGGCGAGGTGCCTCACTTTGGAAGGGTCGGGGGTCGGACGCAATCTTTGCTGCGGTCGTGAACGACCTCCCACCGCAGCGCTCCCTTTCTCGGTATACGGGGCCGCTGAGAAAGTCTCGGTACCGTTTCCGAAGAACCCGCTCCCCCACCACCCGACCTGCCGTTGGGATAGATAATGAGTTGGGCGGGGAAGACGCCGGTTCCACGTAGATCCCCTCAGCTCTCTCCCCCAAATCTCTCGCTTCGCCGATAGAGCGGCGACAGCGCCCTTCGTCGTCCGCGATCGTCGACGTATCTCTCGTGAGAGCCACGAGCGCGAGGAGACTTCCCATGCTGATGACTTTCATGATGTAACCCTTGGGTTAAGTCAGCTCCTCGGGCGCGGCATCCGTCGTTTAGGTGGTTCCTCGCGAGGACGGCCAGATTGCAAGGGAGCTGCATCTGGCTCACGAGATCTTTCGATCGGGTGGGGATCACTGAATCCAAACCACCTAAATCGAAGATGGATAAGGGTTTTCGGTCTTCGAACCAGTTACGAAATAGAACTCAATATGATCAAGAGGAAACCGAGCATTGTAGGCCTAATATGCATTAGAAAAAAAATAATCCCAACCATTTAAGAGCAGATACGAATAACCTCTCGCGAGGTTTGTTCGAGTGAATAGGGCTAAATCTGGCCTGAAACGTACACCGCGCAGGTCGAAGAGGCTGGTTCCAGGGGGATCTGAGCCCGTAGCGAGACGTTTCCCGCAAAAGGGTCGGGGATCGCGTCCTCCGTCGGACCAAGATGCTCTGCCGAGGCCCCAGGTGAGGAGCGGATGCAGCTCGCGCGGGGACCTCGACGCGTCCTCTCCGTAATCAGAGTCGTACGTCAGTCATCACGAGCAGACGCCAGCTCCAAGTCCCGCGCGATCTCCTGCACCAACAGAGATACTCGGCGTACTCCCCGTAGGTCGGGATGGATGAGGATCCAGTGATCCATCGCGAGCTCGGGCAGAGGGGCGGTATAGGGAGTGAGGTCATCACGATGCCCAATGGTGGTTGTGTCGAGCACCCCCAGCCCGGCCCCGGCCGCAACCATGGACACGGCGGAGTTGTAGCTGTCGACCCGCACCGCCGCGCGGCTCCCCGGCCAAGTCCTTTCGATATAGGTCTCGAAGGGCGATCGTCGCCACTGTGACTGCCAGCGTACCCAGGGCAGCTCCGCGAGATTGAGGCCAGGTCGCGGTCGGGGCTCGAGGCTTCGGGCCCCGTAGACGGCCCCCATGATCTTCCCCGTCCTCCGACCGATGAGGTTGGGGTCCGGGGAGGTCTCCAAGCGAAAGACGAGGTCTGCGTCGAGCCGAGCGAGGTCTACGACTTCGGACGAGATAGAGATCTCGAGCTCGAGGTCCGGGTGTTCTCGCCCCACGCGGGCGAGCGTGGGGCCTACGAGCCAAACTCCGAGATCGCTGGTGTTGATGCGGATGCGTCCGGCGATGGTCTCGCCCGTACCCTCCACCTGCTGCTGGGCGCGCAAGAGCTCCGTCTCCATGCGCTCCGCCGCATCGTATAGGACCTCTCCGCTCTCGGTCGTTCTGTAGCCGTCGGGGGTTCGCTGGACGAGCCGAGTCCCGAGGCGGTCCTCCATGGCTCGGAGGCGCCGCGAAACGGTGGTGTGGTTGACGCGCAGTGCCTCTGCCGCGGACCGGACGGTGCGCTTGCGCACCAGCGCGAGCAGAATTCGGAGATCGTCCCATTCCTCCATAGCGAGCTTTGACTGGTGCGACTATGCACCACGAGGCGCTCCAAGTGTACGTGGCAGCACCAGCATCGGCACCTCTAGGCTTTCCCTCGTGACATTCCAAGCACTGAGAATCACCTTCCTCGTCGTCGCTTCCGTGGTGATCGTGCGCTCTGCGGTGGCCCGCGAGCCTGATCGCACCCGACCTGGCCCGGCCCTCGAAGCACGGCTCCGCGGGGTGGAGGCGCGTGAGGCGCTGACGAACCTCGCCACCTGCTACGGGCGGGCCCAGGACCTCCTCTTCCTCACCCGCTGGCGGGAGGGCGCGCCGTCGGCGCGATCGAAGGCGCTCCCGGCCTTTCGCGAGTGCTTCACGGACCACGTAACCATCACCGCCACCTTCTTTGGCAACGACGCTGAGCCTTTCGCCGTCACCCATTCCCTCTCGGACTGGATAGATCTCCAGATTGGCTTTGGGGCTATGAACCAGATCTCATCGACTCGGCATCTCATCGGGAACATCAAGGTCGAGGCTACGCGTCGCGGGGGCCGCTTCACCGCGGCCTCTGTTACACCCCATTTTCAGGCGGGGACGATGACCTCCGCGGAACCCTCCAATCTGCTGATCATAGGCAGCTATCGGGCGCGGGTGGTGCGACGAGGAGGGCGCTTCAAGATCGATCGATTCTTCGTCGACGCCGAGGAGATCCAGAGCGTTGTGGGCCTCTACCCCTTCGGCTTTGCGCCGCCGGCTACAGAGTAGGTGACCTTAGATCGAGCTGCTCTTCCGCTTTGCCAGGGCCAGCCAGGTGAGGAGCAGGAGCAGGGTGATTTGAGCCAAGAGAATCATCGCGCTCCAGATCTCGGCGGCGTAGGTGAGTCCGAGGTGGCGCCGAAAGCTGGCTTGAAAGACGTTGAGATCGCCGGGCGACGTGAGCACCGCACAGGGGGAGCTGCCTCTCGAGGGGCGGGTGGCGTCAAGGACCCGAGCCCTTCGGTTCGCGGACTTCACCTCGGACTCGATAGCGGCGTTACAGAAGCTTCGCTGCGCCCTCTCGTGCACCGACCGGCAAAAGGAGATGGCCGCGAGGGCGCGGCTCCGGTCCTTGACACAGTCTGGCTGGGAGAGGGTTCCTTCAGCTAGCGCTCGGCATCCCTCCCGCAGGCTCAGTCCGGGCCCGCCGTTGCGGTACGCGCGGCCGCAGACCTCCTCCGCGCGTCCACACCACCTCATCAGCCCCGAGAGGCTGGGACTCTCCCCGTCCTCGACCTGCCCGCACTGTCGTTGCAGATCGCGCAGCGCCCTCACGTCCTTCTCGACGGTACATCGCGCCTGAAGGCAGGGGCGCACGGCCGCCACGACCAGACCCTCGGAGCCCCATCGGCTGGGGAGGGGTTGGGCGATGAGCGGCGCCTCGTGCTCAGACGCACCCCCTCGGGCTCTCACCAGGGGGCTCATCTGCGCGTAGGGGATGAGCCCGCCGAAGACGATCTGGGGGATGAGGAGGACCGGAACGAAGACGAAGGCGACTTTGAGGTTGGGGGCGAGCGCCGACACCAACAGACCCGAGCCCGCGCCGGTCAGACCCACCAGCACCGTGAGGCCCATCAGGGGGGTCAGGCTCCCGGGATAGCCCATGAGCGCCAGTCCCGGGCCGATGAGCAGCATCGCCTCCACTACGACGAAGCACAGGAGCATCAGAAACTTCGAGGCGAGGACGTGAGCGACCGAGATCCCCATGCGGCGCTCGTGTTGAATCCTGCGGCGATCCAGCACGAACTCCGTCCCCGAACCTGACATCCCAAAGAAGAAGGCCATGATGGGGGTGAGGCGGAGAAAGTGAATGAAGGCCGAGTTCTCAGAGTAGGTATAGAGGTGGTCCTCGAAATAGAAAGTGACCAGGGCAACCAGGAAGCCGAGGATAGGCGGGGCCAATAGCGACATGGACAGGGCCTGGTGGTTTCGAAGCCGGGCCAGGAAGTCCCGATGGAGGAGGGTGCGAAAGACGCGCCCGGTGCTCACCGGCCGAACCAGGGCCGTAGGGTCGATGCGCACCTTCGCCGCGTCGTCTTCGACCGCGGCGTAGTGACCACTGGCCTCGGCCCGCTCGGCCCCGTGCACCTGAAAGAGGGTGCGCCAGTAATCGGGCGAGAAGCGCCGCCGGCCGTCCCGGTTGCATTGCTCCACCACCGCGAGGATCACGTCCGGGTGATCCTCGAGCTCCCCCGAGCTTCGTAGTCCGGCCACCTGTCGAAAGTAGCGGGTGCCCTCCGAGGGGGTTCCCCAAAAGATGAGCTGCCCGCCGCGGTCCAGGACCACCACCTTGTCGAAACGGGAGAGAACTTCTCGGGAGGGTTGATGGACGACCACCACCACGGCGGCCCCCTCCGCGGCCAGGCCGTTGAATTGCGCGGAGAGATTGCGAGCATCCTGGGAGGACAAGCCAGACAGCGGCTCGTCGAGGAGGATCATGTCCGGTGAGGCCACCATCTCTTGGGCCACGCCCACCCGCCGCCGCTGTCCGCCGCTCAAGATGCGGTTCTCCGGAGTGCCAACCCGAAGCTCCGCTTTATCGGACAGGTCCACCCGGGCGATGGCCTCCTCCACCACCGCCCGCCGTTCGGAGGGCACGCTCTGGGTGCGGAGCGCCGCTGCGAACTCCACGTGCTCGCGGACGGTGAGGAAGGGGTTGTTGATATCGTCCTGAGGAACGAGGGCGATGCGCGTTCGCAGGTCGGGGAGGGAGAGGCGCCGCTCTCCAAAGAAGGCGGTCGCGGTCCCGCCGCCGGGCCTCAGGACTCGATGGCCGGAGAGGACCTCGAGCAGGGTGGTCTTTCCGGACCCGCTGGGCCCGATGATGGCCACCTTCTCGCGGCGAGCGAAGGAAAACGAGATCCGGTCGAGGATCGTCGTGCGGCCGATGCGCACCGTCACCTCGGACAGCTCGAAGCGGTCCGGCCGAAGCTCACCGTCCGGGGTTTCGCTCCGAATGGGGGTGGCGGGGGTGGTGATGTCCTCGGCTGCCAGCACCGGGCCAAAGTCGGTGGCCGCATCGGCGAGGCGGTCGCCCGGCAGCAAGGTGACCAAAGCCCCTACCGGCACCGGTCTCCCGCTGAGCGTGAAGCCCGGCCGATGGGCCTCGAGCCCCGTCATGGTCCCGCGGCGCCACAGCGATAGACCCTCCGGTACGTCCACGTCGACGTGGTCGGGAACGACCGACGTCCAGGAGACATCACGCGCATCCAGAAGCGCGGAGACGTCCCTCGCGGTGAGGCGGTGCGGAGGGAAGGTCAGGTTCGAGCGGTCGCGGAGCCGGGTGAGACCTTTGATGGGAATCGGCTGTCCGTCCAGAAAGGCGGCCTTTCGGACATCCTGAACCCGGACGAAGCGCAGGGAGCCGATGCAAAGAAAGGTCACTTGCGCGGGCGTGAGGAGGACGAAGTCCGACGCGGGATCCGGCCCCATGTGGACCGCACGGATGAGCGAGGACGCACCCTGGACCGGCGAGACCGCTCCGCCGGGGTCGATGGCGCGGTAGAGGGCCTCCTGATCCGCAGGGCTGATGTCGAGGAGCTCGGCGGCCTCTCGAACCACGGCCATCTCGGACGGGTCGACGCCGTCCACGGCACTGATGTCGTAGCCGATGGCGAGGAGCAGGAGGCGTTGCTCGAGAGACAGGCCGCGCGCCGAGACGAGCGCCCCCCGCATCCGCTCCAGGGCCACGTCGAAGTCGAGCCTGAGGAGCTCGGCCCAGTTCGCATCGGAAAGGGGAGCTTCCAGGAAGGTCTCGGTGAGGTGGTGGAGGAGGTGGAGCTCGTGCTTGGAGAGGCCGCCGTCAGCATGACCGACGGCCGCGATGAAGCTGATGAGCGGCTCAGGCGGAACCAGCATCCCTGTCGTCCCCGAGCCTCGAAATCAGCGGTAGACGATGACGGTGTTGGTGTAAGCCGCGTTTCCCTGGGCGCTCTTGAGCGTCACGATCACGTAGAACTGACCGGTCCACTTGGGCGCAGCCGAGGCCACGGCCACCCCAGCTTCGTCTTCGTCGCGGCCCACCAGCTTCCAGTCCTCGTCGTAGATCTCGACGTCGATGTTGGTGGCGTCCTCGTCTCCGTTGGCGACGACCTTGTACTCGTTGCCGCTGTGAAAGACGGTGCGGATCATCTTGCGGTCGCCCGCCTTCATGTATCCAGCGTGGAATCGAGCCCGATTCGTGTATCCGGACTGAAGGAGCTCGAACGCGGCCTTCTTGGCTTTGATCTCGGCGTCACGGGCGGTGGCCTCGGCGAGCTGAGGGATCACGAGGAGGCTGACAAGCGCCGCGCCAAGCGCGGCCAACTGGGCGAAGGTCTTCATCATCATCCCTCGAGCGTGGCCCGGAGGCCCTTGATGGCGGAGGAGATCTTGGCCACCGCCTCTTTGGATACGGGGGCCTCACGGTCGACAGTGGTCGCCTCGACCAGGGTCACCATGACCGGCTGGAGCTTCTCGGCGAAGCCCGAGGAGGAGAACTTGCCGAGCTCGTCGCGCAGAGACTCGCCAATGAACCCTTGGCGGAGGAGCTTCGACGCGGGCTCCGAGTAGTTGGCATCGAGGTGCTGGGAGAGCACGTAGATGGATTCCATCCAGGCGCTGGCGGTGAGGATGGCCGCCACCTTCTCCGAGTCTTTGGAGTCGTCGCGGGTGTCTTTGAAGGTCTCGAAGATCTCGTCCATCTTTCGGCTCACGGCCCCCCAGTCGCCCTTGGCGAGGGCCGCCTCGAGCTCCTTGCCAGGGGCATCGAACTTGTCCTCGAGGTCGAGGGCCTTGACGGTGGCCCGGAGCGCTTTGGCGGTGCTCTGGCAGGCTTCCTTGTCCTCGGCTTGGGCGTAAATCAAAAAGTCCGTGATCAAGGTCCCGGCCACGAAAGCCTGGCTCTCGACATCGTCGTTGCTCCCCTTGGGCGCCTTGCCGATGTAGCTGTCGAGTTTGACCGTCTCGCCGCCGGCCTCGAGGTTGCTGATCGCCTTGAGGAGGTCGGAGGGGGAGGGGAGCTGAAGGGCGGACTCCTCCTCGGCGAGGAGCGCCATGCCTTCCTCCTTCGAGAGGGGCTTGAAGGCGTCGCCGGCGGGGGCCGAAGCGGGGGCCGAGGGCGCGGAGGCGGCCTTCGCGGGGGCGCTCTTGGCTTCCCCGCCGTGATCCGAGGCGGGCTTCGAAGTGCAGGCGCCCGCGGTGAACAGGACCAGCCCGGACAGCGCGAGCGATCCAGCGAACGCCCGCGGCGTGAAGAGGCGTGGGTAGGATTCTGTGGGTCTCATTTCACCGAGGGCGTAGTTATCACCGCCCGAGAGGGTGTTCAATTGCGTGCCGCATGCGGGAATTCGCTCGTAGCGGGCCCTGGCCGGACCGCCCCAGCTCCAGCTCCCTCGGCTGAGGCCGGTCTCAGCAGAGAAGAAAGAGCCCGGGAGGATCGGCCAAAGAATACTCAGGGCGTCTCGTCGGTACCTACCCGCTCGAGTCGGGGTGACGGAGCCCCTTGAGCTCGACCACCGCCCGGGACTGGGTCTTGGGGTCTCGCGGTGGACCGCGCCCCGCGTCCACGACGTACCCGAGTCCGCACCACAGCTTGCGGGAGGGACCGGGCGCCGCGAGGGCCTTTGCGTCATAGGGGTCGCGGGCGACGAGGGGCCAGGGCAGCTCGAGGGTGCAGCGGTGGACCTCGCCGGGTTCGACCCGGACCCATTCGGGGCGCTCCGGAGCCTCGACGTCGAGATGCTCCGGCACCGGGAGGTACTCGCGGGAGATGAGCACCCCGCCCATGTACGGTCGCACATAGGCGGCGCGAGAGCTCGAGGTCACCCCCGACCCAGCCGGCACGGGGAGGCTCTCAGCTACCCAGATCGCGGCGGTGAGGGGGTTCTCGATCGCGAGGTTCAGCTCGAGCCGGCTGCCCTCGAGCCGGGGGGTGCAGGTCAACATGACATCTCTCTCGGTCTGGGCAGGGGGAGTTTCACCGGCGCGGCAGCCCAGCGCCGCGAAGAGGGCGAGGCCGCAGGCTCGCTGGCCGTATGCGGACCTCAGACGCGTCAATAGCGGGCCCGGCGCTCGAGGTTCAGCTCGTCTCGGAAGCCGTTCTCGGTGTTGGAATTAGGCTGAATCCGCGGGGTTCGGGGGTCTCCGTCCTGATCGATGTCGAGGCCCACGGCGATGCGCTCGCGGTTGCGAGCCCCGTCCGTCTCCCCGGTGGGCATGGCTCCCGCCCCCGCGTCCGCGGCGTGCACGAGCTCGTGGTAGAGGCCCACGATGGGGGGGCGCGCCGACCAGGCGTTCCCGCTCCCGAGATCGATGCGCGAGCGGTTGTAGCCCACTTGGGTATCGGTGCCCGGCCCGTTCACGGTGTTCCCCGAGGTCATGAGCCGATCCGCGGCGGTGGTGTAACGGGCCACGTTGCCCCCGTTCGTAGTCTCGATGGTCGTGGCGCGGCCGGTGCCGTCCAGCTCTTCGAGGAGGGCACGTCCGGTCTCCGTCGACCGCAGGGCGTCGAGATCGCTCTCCACCCGGCTTTGATAGCG
>JBCBRU010000340.1:0-9271 GCA_039819565.1 Myxococcota bacterium
CGGTCCTGGAAGTGGAACCTGCCCGATCACTTTTACCGCTTCGTCGCAGACCACGTCACCTTTGTCTCCGTCGACACCAACATGATCATGCTCGGTCTGGAGTGGGTCCGGGACCAGCGAGGATGGATGCGGGAGCAGCTCGCGGCCGTCGAGACCCCATGGGTCGTAGCCTTTGGTCACCATCCTTGGCGCTCGAACGGAGGCCACGGTAACGCCGGAAACTACGACGGACTGGGACGCTTGGACATTACCGGACTCGTCTCCGGGCGCCGTCTCGCCGAATTCTTCGCTGAGGAGCTGTGCGCGGGGGTGGACCTCTATCTATCTGGCCACGACCACAATCGACAGGTTCTCGAAGCCCCGGATGGCTGCCGCACCGAGCTCGTGGTGTCGGGCGCGGGATCCAAGCTGGACGGCCTAGAGCGTCGCGACGGAAACCCCACCCGATTCGAGGAGGACGGCCACGAGGGCTTCTTCTGGTTCGAGATCACGGATCGAGCCCTCACGATGGAAGCATGGCGGAAGGACGGCACCCGGGACTTTCGCCGCACCCTTCAGCGATAGCGGTCGTGGGCGGGACGGCCGAGGGCCACCAGCATCGCAACCATCGTATATAGCCCCACGAGCTGGGTCAGTTCGATGAGGGTGGCCTCGTCATGGTGGGCTCGGGCCGCGGCGTAGGGAGCGTCGTCCACGCGGCGTCCCTTCACGAGGTCTTCGACGAGCTCCAGGGCTGCTCGCTCGGCGGGCGTCCAAGTTTCCGCGGAGAGATCTGAAGTCTGGAGGTCATCGATCTCGAGGCGCGACAGGCCCATCCTCTCGGAGATGGTCTGCACGTGGAGGTTCCATTCATAGGCACAGTCAGCGGCCGCGCAGGTGCGGAGAATGACCGCTTCGCGCAGTCGCTTGGGCAGGGTTCGACGGTCCATGAGGCCAGTGGGCCCAATGAGGCCGCGATCCACCATGTCGATGAAGAGCCCCTCGTTTCGAGCCACGGTGAGATAGAGCTGAGGCAGAGGCAGCTCCGGGGGGAAGATCCGGTCCATCCGAGCCTGAAGCTCCGGGGAAAGCGGTGAGGCGAGCGGTTCGATGCGGGCCGTCATGTCGTTCCTGCTACGTTTTCTGTAGCGATCGAGAGGCTCGAAATCAAGCTACGATTTCTGTAGCTAGAAAGCGTGTCCAAGGCCGCCATCAACGCGGCGATAGATCTCTTCCATCGTCGTTGGGTGCTTCGCATCATTTGGGAGCTGAGATCGAAGCCGCTCACTTTTAGGGCGCTGAGAGCGGCCTGCGACGAGATCTCGCCTACGGTCTTGAATCAGCGTCTCGCGGAGCTTCGGGAGGTACGAATCGTGGTTCACCAAGACGGCGCGGGGTACGCGCTGTCTCCGCACGGGGAAAGGCTGCTGGTCGCGATGGCGCCCATGATGGAATGGGCAAGCGCCTGGCACGAGGAGGTCACAGGTTCTGGCGGTACCCCTCGATCATCGCCTGAGGATGATGGCTGAGAGTCAGTATCCGTAGCTGTTCGAGTCTTCGGCGTCGTCCGCGGCTTCGGGGGCGCCCTGCACGGCCGCAACCGAGATAGCTGCCGCGGCGACCGCGAACGTCAAGGCTCCCTGCATAACCAAGCCCTGCAGGCCAGACTGCGCGAAGGGGTTCCTGCGAGCGGCAAGTAGCGTCAGAGGAACGAACGCCACCAGCGCCGCCGTGAGAGTGCTCACCTCGGCGTAGTGAACCCCGGCTAGCACCAGCCCCAAAACAACCACCGAGATCGGGCCGGCCAGAAGCCGGGCCGGGTCGAGCTCCGGCCTGAGGAGCCCGAGCACCGTGATCACCCCGAGCGTAGCCGTCGCTCCTCCCGTCTCTTGACCGAGGAGCATCGTGCCCGAGGCCGCGAGCGCAATGGCTCCTGCGGTGCCCCAGATCGTGAGGGCAAGGGGGATCTTGGGGCCTTTCACGGCCTCCCGCTGGGCGTCGATCACCGTCCACGCCAAGAAGATCGCCCCGCCCGCTCCGAGCACCCAGGCGAGGGTGGTGCCCAGACCCCAGCTCCCGTTCACCAGGGGCGAGAGCACGAGGAAGGGCACGAGGAGCGAGATCAATCCTCGGAACCCGAGGTGAGCCGCCGGGGGAGCTCCGGTTCGATCGAGGACCAGAACCCCCACGGCGGCGAGGAGGCTCATCCACACCGCCCACTGGCTGTAGTCGGACGGCGGAAGCCCCGGGAGGCTCTTGACCGCCCAGATCGCGGCAAGAGCGCCGAGGCTCGGGGCCAACGCGACCGACCAGCGACCGCCCGCCACGGGCGAGCCGGGACGCCACAGCTGATGTCCGATCGAGACCAGCGCGGTGGCCACGACGATGGGAAGGACGACGGAGAGGATGAGCGCCTGAACCATGGCTTTACTGCTTGATACCCTCGACGCTGATGATCAGCTCGACGTTGTTCGAGAGAGCGCCGGGATAGGTGTCGACCCCGAAGGCGATGCGATCGACGGTCATGGTGGCCTCGAAGCCGGTGCGGAACTTGCCTTGCGGGCCCTTACCCTCGCCGGTCTTCTTGACCGTCATCACGACAGGGTTGGTCTTCCCCTTCATGGTGAGCTTACCCATGACCTTGAAGCCGTCGGCGGTCTTCTCGGCCTTCTCGCCCTTAAAGGTGACCTTGGCGTGCTGCTTGGCGTTGAAGAAATCCGGGCTCTTCAGGTGGTCGTCGCGCTTCTTGTTGCCGGTGAAGAGGCTGTTCGCGTCAATTTCGACCTCGACGGAGCCCTTCTCAGGGTCGAAGTTGCCCGAGATCTTGGTGAACATGCCGTAGGCGTTGGCGATGCCGAAGTGGCTAGCCTTGAAGATCACGAAGGAGTGCGACGGATCGAGGGTGTGGGGCGCAGCCGAGGCGGCGGCGGAGGACAGAGCAAAGGCCGCGGCGAAAGCGGCCGGGATGAGCTTGTTCATTGCCGGCCAGGTACCCCAACCCGGGTCTCAGGGCACGAAGGAGAAGCACTCAGACCTCGAACAGAGTGTTGCCTTTGAACTATTGAAGCGCGTAGCGGGTGACGTCCGTCATACCCGCTTCTTCGAAGCCTCGCCTGCGCAACGTGCACGACTCGCAAGCGCCACACGCGAGGCCCCCCACCGGGTCGTAGCACGAATGGGTGATCGAGAAGTCGACCCCCAGCGCTACGCCTTTTCGGATGATGTCGGCTTTGGTCATCGACATGAGCGGGGAATGCACGCGGTAGCGGCCCCGCCCCTCCACGGCGTCGGCGGTGGCCACGTTGGCCAGGGCCTCGAAAGCGGACACGAACGCGGGACGGCAGTCTGGGTAGCCGGAATAGTCGACGGCGTTGGCCCCGAAGAAGAGGTCGAAAGCCCCTACGACCTCGGCCAGCCCCAGCGCGAGGGAGAGGAATACGGTGTTGCGAGCCGGTACGTAGGTCACGGGGATGCCGCCCTGCCCCGGCTCGGTGCCCTTGGGCACGTCGAGGCCCAACTCCGTGAGGGCGCTCCCTCCGAGGCGGCCGAGATCGACGCCGACCACATGATGTCCGGCGAGATTGAGGGCTTTCGCCACTCGGCCGGCCGCCTCGAGCTCGACGCGGTGCCGCTGCCCATAGTCGAAGGACAGGCCGTGCACCCGATAGCCCGCAGACTGCGCCATGGCCGCGACGGTGGTGGAGTCTAGACCGCCGCTGAGGAGCACCACGGCCGCCGGCTTGGATTCCGAGGGCGCGTCCGATGCGTTCATGACGCGAGGCGTGGCCTACCTGACCTGACCTGTCCACTCGAGTCTCGCTCCCGGCCCGACCCGCTTTCGGGAGCCGAAGACCGACTTTACAAGCACCGCCGTCGGCGATAATGGCACGCGTCCGGCTATCAAAGGTCGGGACACCCGCGAGGGTGGCGGAACTGGTAGACGCGCTGGATTTAGGTTCCAGTGGGCTAGCCCGTGGGGGTTCGAGTCCCCCCTCTCGCAAAGCCGGCGCCGGCGAGCCACACGATGAACATCGAGGTCGAAGAAGTCTCCAGCGTGGAGCGCAAGATCACTGTCCAGATCCCCTGGGACACGGTTCAGAAGGAGCTCGACGACGCCTATCGGGGCCTTCAAAAGAAGGCCCGGGTCCGTGGATTCCGACCGGGCAAGGTGCCCAGGAAGGTCCTCGAGCAGTATTACCGTCAAACGGTGGAGGGAGAGGTCGTCGGTCGTCTCATCGACGAGGGCTTCCGGAAGGCGGTCGACGACAACGACCTGTTTCCGATCGACCGACCGAACCTCGAAACGGCGCCCTCGGTCAGCAAGGGCGAGACCCTCTCCTTTGTGGCCACGGTGGCCGTGAAGCCGGAGATCGATCCCCAGAACGTCGAAGGCATCGAGGTCGAGCGGAAGGTCCGCGACGTCACCGACGAGGAGGTCGAGGCTGAGCTGCTCGCCCTGCGCGAAAAGGCCACGGTGGTGGAGCCCATCGAGGATCGCAGCGAAGCGGCGTCGGAAGACCTCGCCGTCGTCGACTTCTTCGGGACGGTGGGCGGCGAGGACTTCAAGGGCGGCAAGGGCATCAACTACACCGTCGAGATCGGGTCGGGGCGGATGATTCCCGGCTTCGAGGACCAGCTGATCGGCATGAAGATCGGCGACGAGAAGAGCTTCACGCTGCGCTTTCCGGAGGGCGAGGGTCCTGAGGAAGCGCAGGGGAAAGACGTCGACTGGCGGGTGGAGCTCAAGGAGCTGAAAACCAAGATCCTCCCCGACCTCGACGATGAGTTCGCAAAAGATCTCGGCGAGTACGACACCCTCGACGAGCTCCGCGACGGCATTCGTAAAAATCTCGCCACCCGCGAGGACGCCAAGAGCCGCCGCCTCCTGCGAAATCAGGTGATGGAGGCGATGATCGAAGCCAACGAGGTGGACGTGCCGCCGGCCATGGTGGATCGCCAGATCGAGTACATGCTGCAGGATACCCTGCGCTACGTGCAGCAAGCCAACGACCCGAAGATCATGGAGATGATCGACAAACTACGGGTCGAGGCCCGCCCCTCGGCGGAAAAACAGGTGAAGGGCATGCTCCTCCTCGAGGGCGTGGCTCGGATCGCCAATCTGCAGGTGAGCGGCGAAGAGCTCGAGGGCCGGATCCAGGAGCTGTCTCGAGAGCACCGGATCCCGGTCCCGCAGCTGCGGAAGCAGCTCGTCGAGAACGACCAGATCGACGGGATTCGCTACAACATGCTCCAGGACAAGGCCCTCGACCACGTCGTCGAGAAGGCCAGCATCACCGAGAAGAAGGTGACCGCGGAGGAGCTCGAGGCCGCCCTCAACGAGGGGCACGACGTCGGCTCGGACGACGAGAGCGAAGACTGAGGCGCCCGGCGCTTCTCGCCCGGCCCACGCCGCCGCCGATTCTTCGGTGGACGGGCGCGTGGGTGCCGAGCCCACCGAAAGGCTGGACCCTCGGCGCAATCCCCGTCACCATCATTTGACGCCGCCCGGAGCGCTTCCAAGATGGACGCGCGGCCGCGCTCGGCCGCAGAGGCACCCTACTAGTGAGCTATCTGGTTCCGACCGTCATCGAGCAGACCCACCGGGGAGAGCGGGCCTACGACATCTGGTCCCGCCTGATGAAGGACCGCATCATCTTCTTGGGCACCGAGGTCACGGACGACATCGCCAACGTCATCGTCGCCCAGCTCCTGTTCCTCGAGTCCGAAGATCCGGACAAGGACGTCAACCTCTACATCAACAGCCCCGGCGGCTCGATTACGGCCGGCTTGGCCATCTACGACACGATGCAGTACGTCCGGTGCCCGATCACCACGATCTGCATCGGTCAGGCCGCTTCGATGGGCGCGGTGCTCCTGGCTGCCGGCACCAAGGGTCGGCGTAAGGCGCTGCCTCATTCACGGATCATGATCCACCAGCCCATGGGGGGCGCCCGCGGTCAGGCTTCGGACATCGAAATCCAGGCCCGGGAAATCCTCCGCATGCGGGAGACCCTCTATCGGCTCTTGGGTGAGCACACCGGCCGTTCCGAGGCCCAGATCGAGACCGACTCGGACCGCGATAAGTTCATGTCGGCGGTGGAAGCCCAGGAATACGGCCTGATCGACGACGTAGTGTTCAACAAGAAGACTGAAGAGCAGGAGAAGGCCTGAGGGTAGCCCTTTTCCGGAACTCCGCGATTGAAAGCGCCGGCGTTTTCGGGCTCCATGATGGTGTCACATGGTTGAGCGAGGCCAACGAGAGGACGGCTACGGCGGCAACCTCACGTGCTCCTTTTGCGGAAAATCCCAGAAGGAAGTGAAGAAACTCATCGCCGGACCTTCCGTCTACATCTGCGATGAGTGCATCAGCCTGTGCAATGACATCATCGCCGAGGAGCAGGAGAAGGACGGCCCGAACGACGGGACCTTCCGCGTCCCCAAGCCGTCCGAGATTAAGTCGGTCCTAGACGACTACGTCATCGGCCAGGAGCGAGCGAAGAAGGCCCTCGCGGTCGCTGTTCACAACCACTACAAGCGGGTCCAGTCGAATCTGGACGACCCCGGTGAACAGGACGATGTCGAGCTCCAGAAGTCCAACATCCTCCTGATCGGCCCCTCGGGGTCGGGCAAGACTCTCCTCGCCCAGACCCTCGCCCGCATCCTCAACGTCCCCTTCACGATCGCCGACGCCACCACCCTGACCGAAGCCGGCTACGTCGGGGAGGACGTCGAGAACATCCTCGTCAACCTCCTCCAGTCCGCCGACAACGATATCGAGCGGGCGAGCCGGGGCATCGTCTACGTCGACGAGATCGACAAGCTGGCTCGGAAGAGCGAGTCGCCTTCGATCACGCGAGACGTCTCGGGGGAGGGCGTGCAGCAAGCTCTCCTCAAGATCATCGAAGGCACCATGGCCAACCTCCCTCCTAAGGGCGGCCGTAAGCACCCGCAGCAGGATTTCGTGCAGATGGACACGACGAACATTCTGTTCATCTGCGGGGGGGCCTTCACCGGGCTCGACAACATCGTCGAGCAGCGGGTGGGCAAGAAGAGCATGGGCTTTGGGGCCGACATCCGCTCCAAGAGCGAGCGCCGGGTGGGCGAGCTCCTCGCCGAAGTGCAGCCCGGCGACCTCCTCAAGTTCGGGATGATTCCCGAGTTCACCGGTCGCCTCCCCGTCATCACCTCCCTCAACGAGCTGGACGAAGAGACCCTCACCGAGATCCTCACCAAGCCCAAGAACGCCCTGCTCAAGCAGTACCAGCGGCTCTTGGAGCTGGACGGCGTCAAGCTCGCCTTCACCGACGAAGCCACCCGGTCCATCGCCAAGCAGGCGATGACCAAAGGCACGGGTGCCCGCGGTCTTCGCGCCATCGTGGAGCGGTCCATGCTCGGCATCATGTACGAGGTCCCGGCCCGCAAGGACGTCGATGAGGTGATCGTGACCCAGGAGGCGGTGGAGGGCACCGACTCCCCCAAAGTCATCACCGGCTCCGTCGAACGTACAGGCACCTGAGACCGCGGCTGCGGTCGCGGGAAACTCCGCTAGAGAGTGCCGTCCCCGCACGCGGGAGAGCGGACGGGATGCCGAAGGCGCGGGGTCTGCGTTCATGGACACGCGGACAGGGCGGTGAGTATCGCACGCATCGCGGGGTTGCTAAGGTTCCGATCGTGGGTTGTTTCGTCCGGGAAGGTCTCGTCGCGCTCTCGTCGATCTTGGTCCTCCTGGGCATGGCCGCGCCGGCCCACGCCGACGTGTTCGCTGCCCGCGGGACCGCCCCCGTCACCGCCACTCAGGTGGAGGTCCTGCTCACCGACAGCGGAGACGGCCAGTATCAGGTTCTCGAGCAGCTTTGGCTTCGCTCGGAGGTCTCCAAGCTGGTGTGGATTCGGCCGCTCCCGGCCCGGGCGACCATCGAGCCCGGACCGGACCTGTTCGCGGAGCTCTCCGCCGCGACGGTGCCCAGGGTCCCGCTGGCCAACGCGGTCCGGGCGCGGCCCTTCGGCCCATCCGTCGTCACGCTCGCCGCCGACCGGCTTTGGCCCGCCTCCGCGGCTCCGCAGACCCGCGCCCGCCCCGAAGCTCGCGCCCTCGAGGTCGACGCGCTGGAGCTGTTCTCCGGGGAGGCTCGAACCTCTTCGGTCACCGGCGAGGTTTTTCTGCCCCCCGACCTCGAGCGATTCCTCACCCGCCACGACGCCCCCCTCTCCACCGTCGACCGCCGGACGGTGAGCGGATGGCTCCGTCGGGGCGCGGTGCTGATGGCCCTCGCGGCCTACGATCGCCTTCCCAGCGATCGCTCTCCTTCCCGTCTCGGGCCGTTCCTGATGACCTTTTCGGGCGACCAGCCTCTCTACCCGCTGGCCCGCCGAAGCACCGACGAGCTCGAGATCGTCTTCGACGTGCTGGCGTCCGGGGCCCGGGTGCCTCAGCAGCTTCCGCTCGCCAGCGCGGGCGGGCCTCCCGCTCCCGGAGGACAGGCGACGCTCGTCTACGCGGGGGCCGTGGCCGAGGAATCCGAGCTCGACCTGCGGCTCGTCGAACATCCCGAGCTCCGCCTCCCGGCCTCTCGAGTGCTCACCCGCACCCGCCTCCAGACCGAAACGGCCCGCCTCGACGCGGTCAGCTTCGGGGCTTCACCGCCGGGAGCCGACCCCATAGAGGTCCAAACCGACCAGACCCCGGGCACCGCCGGCGACCTCCTGCTGTGCCTCCTCCTCGGCCTCGCGCCCCTCATCTTGGCCCCCGAGTCCTGGCTGATTCTCTGGATTCAGGAGCGTGCCCGCGACGTCGCTCGACGCGGGGGCAGCACCCTCGGGGTCAAGCTATGGGCGCTCTGGTGCTTTGGGGTCGCCGCCTACTGGTTCTTCACCCTCGAGGGGCTGGCGCGGGTGGCTGCCCTCGGACCGCTGATCCTGGGCACCGCGCAGCTCGCCCTCCCCTTTACCGAGCGCATCCCGTCGCCCTTCCGGGCCGAGATCCGCAAGCCGCCTGGCACCAAAGATCTGCAGAGCGGCACCATTCGCCCGAGTTGATGCGACCTTCTTGTGACCTTTCCTTCGGAAAGGCACGTCTCTCACGGAGTCCTCTCGCTTCTTTGCTCGAGCTGCCGTGACCTTTCCTTGGGAAAGGCACGTGGGTCTTTCACCGAGTCGGTTGGGCTTGGGCGGAGAGCTGCCGTGACCTTTCCTTCGGAAAGGCACGTGGGTCTTTCACGGAGTCCTCTCGCTTCTTTGCTCGAGCTGCCGTGACCTTTCCTTCGGAAAGGCACGTCTCTCACGGAGTCCTCTC
>JBCBRU010000341.1:0-9257 GCA_039819565.1 Myxococcota bacterium
CCAGCGACTGGGCGGAGTGGATCTCGGGCCGGACCGGCAGCGCCGGGACGGGGGTGGGCTTGGTCTCCGGGTCGGAGGTGGGGAGAGGAGCGGTCTCGCTCATCGCACCGCCCCGGGCTCTGCTCGAGATCGCAGGGCCCGGGGCGGTGCGATGAGCGAGACCGCTCCTCTCCCCACCTCCGACCCGGAGACCAAGCCCACCCCCGTCCCGGCGCTGCCGGTCCGGCCCGAGATCCACTCCGCCCAGTCGCTGGTGGCCCGCGCCACCGGGCATCGCCCCCTTCATCACGACGTCCTCCGCACGATGGGGGGCGCGGCCGGGGGAGCGTTCCTCGCGGAGGTCGTGGGCTGGTTGGCGGGCCAAGGCGGCGCCGGGGGCCTGTCTTTCGCGATGATGACGCTCGCTGGGGCCCTCGCGGGTCTCGCCTATCGCCCCGGCGGATCACCGCGCTCCGGACTCCTGGCCGGAGCTCTCGGGGGCCTGGGCGCGCTGGCCGCAAGCCTGGCGACCGCGTGGACGCCCTTCGCGGCCGCCCTCCTCGGCGCCTTCGCGGCCCCCGTAGTGGGATCCGGAGAGCGGCCGAAGAGAATGGCCCTGTCCGGTCTCTTCGCGGGCGCCTTCGCTTTCGCCGGGCTCCAGGTGGGAGCGGTGGTGCTCGAGACCGGACTCTTCCTCCCGCTGGTGCCGGCGCCGCTCGCGGCGGCCGGAGCGGGGGCGGTGGTCGGCCTCTTCGTCGGACTCTCTTCGGCCCCCCGTCATCTCCTTCCCGCCCGCGACCCCATCGAGGAGGCCTTCGACGATGCCCTGGCTCTGCGGGACGGCGAGCTCCACGAGCTCCTGACCCGAGCGCTGGGGCAGTACGTGGGTCTTCGAGCGGCCCTCCCTTCGACCCGCGAGAGCGGACCGACGGCGGCCCGAGTCTCGACCGAAGTGCGCGGGCAGCTCCTTCGAGTCCTCCGCATCGCGGAGGACTGCCGCCGCCTCGACGATCAGCTCGCTCGCGAGGACCGTCAGGCGCTCGACGGCCGCATCGAAGAGCTCAGAGCTCGGGAGGCGAGCACGCTCGACGAGACCGCGCGCCGCACCTACGCCGAGGCCCGGGGGACCCTCGAAGAGCAAGGGCGCGCCCTCGAGCGCATCGAGAGAGGCAGAGAGCGGGTGCTGGCCAAGCTCCACGCGAACCTCGCCCTCCTCGAGAAGCTTCGCCTCGCTCTCGTCCAGCTGGAAAGCGCCCACGCCGAGCGGCGGGACGCGGAGTCCGCAGTCGTCGTGGAAACCCTCGACGAGCTGGGGCGCGAGCTGGATATCACCGCCAACGCCGTCTCCGAGGTGTTCGCGGCCCCCATGGCTCCGCCCGCGCTCAGCCCTCGCGTCTAGGATTTCAGAGCTTTTTCTGCGGTTTGGAGGCTCTCCCGGGCCTCCGTGCCTTGCTCTATTCCCATCGTCATGGAACTTTCCGCACCTAGTGTCAGTGTGAGCCAGTACACACCGCCGGGACTCCGGGATTCTTGCCTCGAGCTGAGCTTGCTCAACGCGGCTTCGTGACCCAGCCCTAGGGTCGAGCCCAAGGCAAACCGGAAGGTCGGTGACGTGAGGGAGATGGAATGGAGATGACCTCGATGCGATTTGGCGCCTTTGCTGCTGTAACTGCCCTAGCGGGCTTGACCGCGTGCGGACCGGACGGTCCCGGACCGAACGGCGAGCCGGCGAACGTGCCCGGACTGGCCGAGTTCTGGCTCGACGCTGGGGACGGCCTCGACCACGGGATGCTGACCACCCTGGCCTTCGACGCGCCCGCGACGCTGCAGGTCGAGAGCAAGCTCAATATCCTCGTGCCCCTGACGGGCACCTTCGCGGACGGAGCGACCGTCGACCTCGACATGGTCGAGCAGGTTCAGTGGTCCATCGAGGACACCACCCTCGCCGGGCTGGGCGCCAAGTCGGACGGCGGCGTAGAGGTCAACGGCCTGACCGAGGGCACCACGAAACTCGTCGCTCAGATCGGCGACCTCACCGTGAGCCAGGACCTCGAGGTCCTTCCGGTGGCTCTCGTGGGCCTCACCCTCAGCATGGATGGCGAGCTCAAGCTCTTCGAGGTCTCGGAGCTCACGGCCACCGCGGAGTACCGGGACGGCACCACCCAGGACGTCACCACCACCACGAGCTTCTCGTCGTCGGCGCCCGAAATCGTGACCGCCCTCGACGACGCGGGCCGAAAGGGCCTGCTCTACGCCACCCGCCGCGGTGATGCGATCATCACCTCCAACTACGAGGACCAGGCCGCCACCCTGAACGTGGGTGTGGGCTGCCAGCTCGTGCCTTCCGACCGCATCGCCACCAACTCGGGCATGCCCAACGCGAGCTGGCCCAACGCCATCATGTACGACGTCGACGGGACTCAGACCACCCGTCCCCTCTCGATCGAGGAGATGATGTGCGACAGCTCTTTCGACCAGTACGCCGGTTTTATCTTCAGCCTCAACGCGGGCTGGTGCGGCCCGTGCCACGCGTGGATGCGCACCGCCGCGGCGTCTGAGCAGACCCTCGATCAAGCGGGGATTCTTCCCGTCTTCGTGGTGGGCGATGGCGTCGCACGTGGCACCTACTCCGTGGCCACGGTCGAGTATGCGGATCAGCTCTCGACCCAGCACGCCGGAAACTCGGCGAGCATTCGCCTCGGAGACATCGAAACCGTCGGCCTGGGCGACCCGAGCCAGCAGCTCGGCGGGGTGAAGCAGGTCTTGTCCACCACCAACGGCTGGCCGAGCCTCTTCGTGGTCCGGCGCAGCGACATGCAGGTCCTGAGCCTCTCCGGCGGCGCCCCGCCGACCGTGGACGGCATCGTGAACCTCGTCCAGTCCAACTCCGGTGGCGGTGGTTCTGCCCCGGCCACCAACTGCATGGATGGCGACGACGAGGCCACGGAGCCCAACGACATCATCAAGCTGGCTCCGCAGCTCGACCTGGGTTCTCACCCCGGCGGTATCTGCAACAACAGCCCGGACTTCTTCCGCATCAAGGTCGACGGACCGTGGCGCGCCACGCTGACCTTCACCAACGCGACCGCAGACCTCGACATGTACGTCTGGGACGAGACCACCGACGCCATCTTCCGCAACGAAGCCGGCGAGTTCATCGGGTCCTTCGACAGCCGCCGAGACTTCGAGTCCGTCGAGTTCAGCGGCGAGGCGGTGATCCGCATTCAGGCCAAGGCGGAAGGACGAACCGCCCCCTACACGCTCAGCATCGAGCCTCGCTGAGCCGTCCTCACGGCTTCAGCCCCCCGCGCCCGACCAGGGCGTGGGCGGAGGCTGAAGCCCCCCCACCCGCACAAGCAAACACCCGCGTTCGCGGGGTCAGCGCCTCGGAATGCTGGTTCCGATCTGGTCTCGGAGGGTGACTTCCGAGGGACGAGTGGCCGCCCCGCGACAGATCTCTTGAGAGCGACTGGACTGCATGTAGTACTCGAGGAAGCGAGAGCATCCCCGGGTATCGAGTCGAGCGAGAATCTTGACGCCGATCATCGCCGCCTCGACGCGAGCGGAGGGCTTGTCGCCGTCTGCCTCGATCTCGCACGCCGGACGAAACGCGGCGATCCATTGCTGGGCTGCAGCTTCCATGCCGTCGAGGTCCTGCTGCTTGGGCACCGTGCCGTCGGGGGCGGCCTTTCGGTTCTTCGTCAGGTAGCTCCGAACCGCCTTGCTCCAGGCTTCCTGGCAGGCATCGACGGTACGGGCATGCGCGGCGGGCGAGGACCAAAGGAGAGCTCCCCCGATCAACATCGCTCCGGCGCTCCGGGTCAGGACGTGGAGGGTCGGCCCGCGCATCATGGGGGCCGAGACGTATCGCGCGTGTCGTCGACGTTCAAGTTCTCGAAGGGTAGCTCCCGCCCTTCGACACTCCTGATCGTTTCGACCAGAGAATAGCGAGGCTCAAAACCCAGAATATCGCGAGCCGCCCCTCCATCTACGACGCAGTGGTACTGGACATGGCGAAGCTCGGGAGGCGGGAAGCTCGAGGTGCGTAGACGCCAAGCGCCCCTGAGCGCGGGCCGCGCAAGAAACGGAGGTATGGAGCGCCGCCGACGTCCGAGCACGTCGAGAACCCTAGACAGGGGCGCCACCCCTGGACCCACCACGTTGAAGACTCCGCGGACGTCGGTCCGCACCGCGCAACGAATGGCCTCCACCATATCCTCCTCGTGAATGAGCTGAACCAGCGGGTCGAAGCCAGTCAGAACCCAGGGGCGCTCCAGCCGGAGGTAGTTCGAGGGGGCGTTTCGGACCCGGGGACCGACGATGTGCACTGGGCGTAGCAGCACCGTGCGGGTCTCCGGGCGTCGATAGAAGAAGGCCTGCACGATGGTATCGACAGCGACCAGATCGCGGATCTCGGGATGATGCTCGGCCCCGAGGAGGGGCGAATCCTCGGTCAGGAAATGGGAGTTGTCAGGGTCGGGCCCGTAGATATTCGCGCTCGACAGGTGCACCAGCTTGGGGACCCCGTGCTTGGCCACGAGCTCGAGGAGCTGCTGGGTGCCCACCACGTTGAAGCGGTAGCTTCGGACATCGTGGCGGGGGTTGTGCATCAGGCCGAGGTGGACCACCGCCGAAACCTCTTGGTGACGGAGGACCTCCTCCAAGGCCTTCCATCTCGAGTCGGTGCGCCGAACTTCGACGTCTTTGGGCAGCCCCCCGAGAGGTCGGCGGTCAAAGGCGACGATCGGTTCGTCGCGGTGCAGCCGCTGCACCACGAGCCGGCCCAGATTCCCGGCCGCACCGGTGATCACGATGGTCACCGGAACACCCCTTCGCGTTGGGCCAGCCCGTGAGCGAGCAGCTGCTCGATGGCCAGTCGGACCCGCTCCACATGAGTGCGCACCGCCGCCTCCTCCTCTTCCCCGGTCCCCGAGAAATGAAGGGGCGCGCCAAAATGGATGCGGTAGCGGGTAGGCAAGGGCACCAGCCCTAAAGGCCCCAAGGCGGGAAAAGTGGGCGTAATCGGGAAGGCGGGCATCGAGAGGAGCTTGGCCACCGGCTCGAGGTTCGCCAAGGCCGGCGCCTGCTCCTCCGCCCCCACCACCGCCACCGGCACCACCGGCGTCTGCGTCTCCAGGGCGAGACGCACGAAACCGTGGCCGAAGCGCTGAAGTTGATAGCGCTGATCAAACGTCTTCGAGATCCCCCGAACCCCCTCCGGAAAGACCAGGATGGCCTCGTCACGAGCCAGAAGGCGCCGGCAGTTGTCGGGCGTACCGACGATCTGTCCGACCCGAGCAAAGAGGGTGGAGACCCAAGGGAGGCGGGGAATCCACCGCTCGACCATCGAACGGACCATGCGCGGCGGGTCCCGCTCGAGGAACTGAGCGGCGGCAATCATGAAGGCGTCGAAAGGAAGCTGTCCTGAGTGATTGGCCACCAGCAGCACCCGGCCCTCGGCAGGCACGTTCTCCACTCCGAAGGCTTCGACGCGAAAGTAGTGCCGATACAGCCAGGCCGCCGGCGTCCCTACGTACGGGACGTACTCCGGGTCGTAGCCGAACGGATCCACGCCGAGCTCTCCCAGATCCCGAGTGGGGAGCTGCTGCGCCCGGGCGCGGAGTTCGTCCGAGACCACGAGCCGCTCGAGGCTCCGGCGCAAACGGGAGGCCATGTCCGGCGCGACGGTAGACTGCGGGAGCGGAGAGGTCCACGGCCCACGTGACCGAGACCGCGAGACTCGAGCGGATACGAAAGAATGCCTCGCTGGCGCGAGATGAACGGGGCCGCCCCGGGAAGGGGCGACCCGACGATCTCAGAGGAAAATCATGGTCTGGAGGATGAACTCCGAAGCAAAGCCGTCGAACGCACCAAAGCTGGTCTCGTTGGCGGTCATGATCGGCCGTGCGCGGTAGTTGAGGGTGAACTTGGCATGGTGGCCTTCGAGGTAGAAGTTCGACCCCACCTCGAGCACCGGGGCGATATCGTCATAGGCAGACCACGCGTTGAGCTGAGCCGTCACGTACGGCTGGATGCGCAGCCCGTCCGGATCTCCGGGGAGCAGATAGCCCACCTGCCCGTAAGCGCTGAACCCATCTCCGAAGAGCGCGTACCCGTTCCCCGTGCCGTTGAGAGAGGTCGGCGTCCCGCCGGAGGGAATGCGCATGATGCCGGTGTTGACGGGCGCCACATCACCCTCGCCGTAGTCGAAGATGTAACCCACGAGGTACGCCGTGACCGCTCCCGCCGCGCCTTTGTCTCCGAGGGGAAGATCCGCGAAGGCGTCGAAGCCGAGGAGAAGGATGTCACCGTTCTCGCCCGTCTCATCCGTACCTGCAGGCGCACCTGCGTTGGGCTGCCAGTGACCACCCGTGCCGATATTGAAGACCGTCTTGGCGCCGAGATAGGTGCCCACCGCATAAGGTAGAGTGTTGGACTCTTTGTCGAGGAACTGCGCCTTGAGATACCAGCTGAGGCCGAAAGTATCCGTGGGCGTCGCTCCGAAGCGACCGCTCGAGAAGGGTCGAACGAGCGCGATCCGATAGTCGATGAGCTTGCTGGCAGCATCACCCTTCACGTACAAGCCCAGCTGACGGGCGAACTGGTCCGTGCCGTTGATCGTGGCCCAGTTGGTAATCGGGGCGTCGATGGCCAAGAAGTTCAGAGTGCTCGCGTTGGTCATGCGCGAGATGCCATTCCAGTAGAGGAGACCGCCGCCGAAATCGAGGCGGAAGGCACTGGACTTGACCAGGTTGAACTCGGTCCAGGCATCGTGCACGAAGAAGTTCGGCCCGCCGTTGGTGCCGAACTCGTTCTGCAGGAACGTCTGGTTGTTGATACCGAAGTGGAACATGATGAGGACGTCGTCCCCAATCTTTCCGAAGGCGAGGAAGCGCGCGCGACGCACGCCAACGTCGGGGGTCCATTCGGTCTCAGAGCCGGGGTTGTTCTCGATGAGCCGCGACCAAATCTGGTTCCAGACGATAAATCGAAGGAACGTGTCCTTGTTGGGTTTGACGACGATCGGAGCATACTCGGCCTGAAGGGCGAGAGCTTCCGAAGGCGCCGCAGCGATGCCGAGGGTCAGGGCGGCCGCAAGGCCGAGTTTCTTGAAACGGGGCATGATCTCCTCCCAGAGGTATCCTTGTGACTCCCGGAAGCGGGGCGCCGAAGCACCCCGCTCCCGAGGGGTTGGGGCCGGTCTTAGCCAGCCCCGGGTTGTCGAGAATCAGTGGCCCGCGCTCGGGCCCGAGGCTCCCTTCGGAATACGCACGGACTCGACGATCTCCTGAACGTCGGCCGGCGGAGGCGGCGTGAAGCGGGACACGACGTTGGCCACGACGAAGTTGATCACCATGCCGATAGTGCCAATGCCCTCCGGAGAGATGCCGAAGAGCTGGCTCTCCTTGCTGAGGGTGCCGCTCTTGAAGAGGAAGATGTAGATGAGGGTGAAGCCAATGCCGCTGATCATGCCGGCCAGCGCCCCCTCACGGTTCATCCGCTTCGAGAAGATGCCCATGATGATCACGGGGAAGAAGCTGGAGGCAGCCAAGCCGAAGGCGATGGCGACCACCTGCGCTACGAAGCCTGGTGGATAGATACCTAGATAACCCGCCACGAGCACCGCGACCACCGCGGCGCCGCGCGCAGCCATGAGCTCTTGTGCCTCGGTGATATCCGGCGCAATCACGTTCTTTAGGAGATCGTGGGAGATCGACGTCGAGACCACCAAGAGCAGGCCGGCGGCGGTCGAGAGCGCGGCCGCGAGGCCACCCGCGGCCACCAAGGCGACAACCCAGTTGGGCAGCCTTGCGATCTCGGGGTTCGCGAGAACGATAATGTCTCGATCGACGTAGAGCTCGTTGCCGTTGTCGGTGGAGTCGTTGGTCACGAGGCGCTCGCCGGAGCTTCCCTGCCCGTCCTTGAACTTCGGCTTGCCCTTGAAGGCGGCCCCGGGCTTGTACTGGACCTTTCCGTCGCCGTTCTTGTCGACCCAAGCCAGAAGTCCCGTCTTCTCCCAGGTATAGAACCAACCGGGGATGATCTTCTCCTCGCCGCTCGCGGTCCCGCTCGGATCATATTTGGCCTCGGTCACGGCCCCAATCAGGTTGGTGCGCGCGAAAGCGGCCACGGCCGGCGCGGTGGTATAGAGCAAGCCAATGAAGATCAAGGCCCAGAAGGCCGACGCGCGCGCGTCCCGGACCTTCGGCACCGTATAGAAGCGAACGATCACGTGGGGGAGACCGGCCGTTCCCACCATGAGTGCAATGGTGATGCACAGGAAGTCGAGCATGGGGCGCTTCGCGTCCGTGTAGGCGGGAAAGCCGAGATCGGCGTGTAGCTGGTTCAGCTTGTCGAGAAGATAGACGCTCTCTCCGGCCGCAAGCTGACTTCCCACCTCGCCGCCCAGCGTCCAGCCGAAGCCCAACTGTGGGATGGGCATGCCGGTGAGGAGAAGAGAGATGAAGATCGCAGGCACCATGAAGGCGAAGATCAGAATCACGTACTGGGCCACCTGGGTGTAGGTGATGCCCTTCATTCCGCCCAAGGTGGCGTAGAAGAACACCATGGCCATACCGATGACGATGCCGGTGGTGATGTCGACCTCGAGGAAGCGGGCGAACACCACCCCCACGCCCCTCATCTGCCCCGCCACGTAGGTGAAGGACACGATGATGGCGCAGACCACGGCCACGATACGGGCCGCGCTCGAGTAGTATCGGTCGCCGACGAAGTCGGGCACCGTGAACTTTCCGAATTTACGCAGATAGGGAGCCAGGAGGAGAGCCAGGAGAACGTAGCCGCCGGTCCACCCCATGAGGTACATCGAGCCGTCGTATCCCAGAAACGAGATCAACCCGGCCATCGAGATGAAAGATGCGGCCGACATCCAGTCCGCCGCCGTAGCCATACCGTTCGCGACAGGGGGGACACCGCCGCCCGCCACGTAGAACTCCTTCGTGGAGCCCGCTCGAGACCAGATCGCGATACCGATATAGATCGCGAAGGTCAGGCCCACGATGATGTAGGTCCAAGTCAGAACGCTCATCTTCTAAACCTCAGTCCTCTTGAAAACCGTACTGCTTGTCGAGATTGCCCATGAGATAGACATAGGCGGCGATGAGCAGAATGAAGATGTAGATTGAGCCGTTCTGGGCGAACCAGAAGCCCAGGGGGAATCCCAAGATCTTGATGGCGTTCAGGGGCGCTGCGAGAAAGATCCCGAAGCCATACGAGACGATGAACCAGATGCTGAGGATCCTTGCGGTGCTCCTCAG
>JBCBRU010000342.1:0-9237 GCA_039819565.1 Myxococcota bacterium
GCCGAGAGGGCGGCGCCGTCGATCTCGATGGTTTCGACCTCGGCCGCGGTGCACCGACGCTCGGCTTCGCTTCGCCAAGGGCAGACGCCGCTTTGGTGGCGTCAAGCGGGAGTGCAATGTGACTTTCGGTTCCGAGAGCCTGTGGGTCTCGCCAACCGAGGAGGCGGTCGCGGCACGGACCGGGTGGCCTGGAGCGACATCACGACCTACCGATCCATCATCATCGATGGGGTGCTCGGAGTGGGGCAGTGGCGGGAGGACGCCCGCGGGGCTACGGCAAACCTGCCGGAGCAGGTGCTGATCGACCAGCGCACCGGGGTGGGCGGCACCTTCGACGGCATCGTGGCCCTAACGGCCCCCTTCTTGCCCGCCAACGCAACCCCTGGGGTTCAGGTGTTCCCGCAGGTGAGCCCTGCTCTCACGTCCACCACCCAGGCTCAGTTCGTTCGCTGCGAGCGCGACCTCGGAGGGGAGTGTGGCAATTTCTTTCAGCTATCTCTTCAAGACCCGAATCCGCCCTCCCGCGTCCCCAACGCCCGCGTGGCCGTCCTCAACGGACGCGATGTCTCCGGCAACGACTACCTCTCCCGAACCCTTCGTGACCGCACGACCGGCCAGACCCGTATCTTCGGGGCCGTGCCAACCTACGGCGCCTTTGGCCCGGTGCTGCGCTTCCCCCGTATCCTCGATGAAATCCTCGGCGGAAGTATGCAGCTTCAGGACACGATCTTCCGATCTGGGAGCAGCGACCCGAACCTCGACTTTACGACCGGTATCGGTATCCCTCCCGACGAGGTCGTATACCAGCGGCAGAGCGACGCCCTCGCCGGTCGAGACACTCTGATCAACGCCGCCGCAAGCTGGCTCACGGGAGGCAACTGATGTTTCGCACGCTCATCGTCTCGACCGCCGTAGCGGCATGGGTCGCCTCGGCCTGCACCGACCAAACCCAATCTCTCGACCCGGTTCCGGACGCTGGGGTAGCGGCCGACGCCGGATCCCCCCCTACGGATGCTGGTTTCCCGGACATGGGCATCGTTGACGTCGACAGCGGCGTGCCGCCTGACCTCGGTCCGCCCGACACCGGCGTCGAGCCCCAGCGGCGGCTCGTGACCTATTCCTTCCTCGGCACGACCTCCGTCAATAACCTGGTCATGGCGCCCTTCTTCGACACCTCGTCCTCGGTGGGGCCAGCGAGCACCCGCGGCACCGTCCGGCGCCAGGTCCGCTTCGATACGCCCACGCGCACGCCTTCTCTCCGCCTCACGAACGGCGCCGAGGTCTTACTCTTCGTGCAGGGGAGGCCCGCGCCCCTGTTCGCCTCCATTTGGGTCGGCCAGCCGGCCAACGCCAGCTTCAACCCGGTGCAGGTCACCTTGCTAGGGCTCGGCGCAACGGAGCTCCAGACCGGGGAGCGACTGGAGGAGGATCCCACGAGCGAACAGGTGATCGGGGACCTGCGGTGGCGTCGCTTCCAGGGAGCCTTGGAGCAGGACCTCCTCGGGAACGCCTTCATGTTCGTTCAATCGTCGCGGGGCACCGTCCACCTCGCGGGCCCTGAAGTGACGCAGCTCCAGACTCGAGGAAAGTTCGTTCCGGCGACCCGAACCCTTACCCTCGACGCCGAGAGTCGGGACCGGCTCCTCACCACGTGGAAAGCTTGGGCCGACGCGGCGCAACGCCAGCTGACGCCCGTCGCTCCGCGCCTTTCGCGAGACGCCCCCCTCCCCTTCCGCGCCCCCCCTCTCTAGCCGGCGGCTGAAGAGCTCGCTCCGGCGCCGGCGGCTCCTCCGGAGATGTTCGAGTCGAGCGAAGCAAGAGGTCAGACGCTGAGGAAGGTCTCGAGGCAGATGTCCTGGTCGTTGCTCAGTCGCCCGGTGGCCGCGGTGAAGCCCCAGAACAGCCGCGTCTGGCCCTCAAAGATGCGTTCGAGGACCGCGCCGGGCACGGTACCGAGGACCTTTCCGTCCAACGCGACGGTCAGCCGCTGGATCTCGGGCTCCCAGGTGATGCGCAGAGGGTGACGGCTCCCGTCCTCGAGATTGGGGAGCTCGACGAGGCCCAGCCCTCTCCTCCCGTGGAAGGATTCGCCGTCGGCCATCAGCGCCACGTGATCCGCCTCCGGGTCCTGTAGGTGCAGGTTGCGGTAGGTGTCGAACTCCACGCCCAGCGAGGGAACGAGTCCCGCGAAGCCCATGCCCTCCCCTCGATAGCCGGTGCCCGGCTCGGGATGGAGAACGAATACGATCCCGTCTGCGCCTGCCTGGTCCTTTTCGCCGAGCACGAGACTCAGGCGGACTTCGAAGGCCCGGCTCAGATCCACGGGGCGCCGAAACCACGCCGAACCGCTCAGGAAGGGAAGGTCAGGGGTGAGGCGGATGCAGTCAGGGCCCAGGACGTGGGCGCTGCCGCCCAGCTCGAACTCTCGGACGCTGCTCTGCGCCTGCGCGGGCTCGGCTTGGGCCGCCGCGAGCAGCGCGGCAAGATGAACGATAATGCGGCTCCGCACTTCGAGCATCATCGGGGACGGGTTCCGAGGAGCCAAGTCGTGGCCGCCATCAGCCCCCACGGCAGTTCTCGCCGACGACCGGTGACCTCCGCCGACGGCCCCTCGGACAGGACAAGACGGGCCCTTGGCCCGACCCTTGCTTTTCGTGGTCGGCATGCCCGATCCACGCGGAGCCCTTTTCCAGACCGCTCTTCTCGCTGCCCTTGGAGGCTTGGCCTGTTCCGATGACGACCCCGGAGAGACCATAGACTCCGGCATGATCGTCGATGTCGGCCTCGAGACCGACGCGGGTACGGGGGAGGACGCCGGAGACGGCAGTGACGCAGGCGCCGCCCAAGACTCAGACGCGGGGTCGCCCGGCCTCCACGCCGCCTTCGCCGAGTTCGATTCGACCAATGTCCAAGTCTACGTGCAGGATGGTCAGTACGTCATCGAGAGTAACGGCCTCGCTAACCACACCTCTCCCTACTGGTCCTCTCCCAACCATGCATCGCGACCTGGGGATACGCCCCCGACCGAAGCGCATCCTCTCTTCGTGGAACCCACGGTGACCTCCTATGCTCAAATGGCCCCGGGATACATCGATGACTTCGACGGTATGTTCTCCCTAACGGTCAGCACCCAACCCCAGCGGGCCGCCAGCCCCTCTGCTACGGGCCTTGGCCCCATCGGTATCGCCGTGAGTGGGGGGATGATCTACAACGACGAAGAAGGCCCCAATGTGCCCCTCGACCGGGCCGTCGGCTCCCTGGACTATTCAGGGGCCCATACCGGGCCGCAGAGCTACCACTATCACCTCGAACCCAAGGCGTGGTCGGATGACGACGACGCCCTGATCGGCATCATTGCGGATGGCTTCTTCCTCTACGGTCGCCGCTGTCCCTCGGCGGGTGGAGGGTACCCGGATGACCTCGATGTTTCGGGCGGGCACACGCACGTAACGCAGCACGGCACCGAGGACGAGTACCACTACCACATCCAGAACGAGACCTACCTCAACACCTACTACATACTATTTCCCGGAGACTATCAGGGTGCGCCGAGCTCGATTCGCTAGTTTCGTCGTCCTCCCCCTGGGTGCGGTGCTGCTGGGCTCTATCTCCACGAGGTTGGAGCCGGTCTCCTTGACCGCCTTGGACCTCCGTCCTCTGGAGGGGCGCTTTTTCTTCGACGGCGAGCCCTACACCGGGATTGCTGAGTTGCGGTTCCCGAACGGGGAGCGCCGCGAGCTCGTGGCGTTTCGGAGAGGTCGTCGTGAAGGGCGGCGGGTGCGGTGGTTTGTGGACGGCACGATGGCCTATCGAGGCTACTTCCGGGACGGAAAGCCCGAGGGGCGCTCTGAGACCTGGTGGCGCTCGGGGACCAAGCGCTCCGAGTCGCGATACCGTGATGGAGTGACCCACGGCGTGCAGCGCCGATGGTACGCGAACGGGGCGCTGTTCAAAGAGCTTCGATACGTGAACGGTCGAGAACAGGGGCTCCAGCGCGCCTGGCGAAGGAACGGGAAGTTGTTCGCCAACTACGAGGCCCGGGACGGCCGAGTCTACGGGCTCAAGCGGGCAAATCTATGTTTCCAGCTTCGAGACGAGGAGATAGACGATGAACCATAGGATCAGGCTTTTGGCGGGTTTGATGTTGTTGGCGGGGTGCTCTCGCACCCTGCCCGCGCCCGTGTCCGCAGGATGGCTTCCCTTCTACGCCGACGCCGCTTTCACCCCTCACTGGATTTCTCCGGAGAGCTCACGTCTCGCCCGCTTCCATCGAATCCCTCCGTTTCGGCTCACCAACCAGCGAGCCGAGCTCGTGACGGAGGCGACCGTCGAAGGGAAGATCTACGTGGCGAACTTCATGTTCACGGGGTGCAGCGGGATATGCCCCAAGACCACGCGCAACCTCCTCGGAGTGCAGCGCGCCTTCGCTGGCGATGAGGCGGTGAGGTTCCTTTCTCACTCGGTCACCCCGAACAGTGACACCCCTGAAACCCTCCGGGCCTTCGGAGACCGATACAACATCGACCACGACCAGTGGGACATGGTGACCGGAACCCGCGCCGAAATCTACCGACTGGGGCGGAGCGCTTACTTCGCGGATGAAGACTTGGGTACGACTCGACGGGAGGGGGACTTTCTTCATACCGAGAACTTCATCCTCGTGGATGACCGTCGCTACATCCGCGGGGTGTACAACGGACTGAACCAAGCCTCGGTGAGTAGCCTCGTTGAGGATGTGCGGGCTCTCAAGAAGGAGCAGGCCCAGCTCCGCGCCTCCCTCTGACCTCTTGCTTCGCTCGTCTCGAACCTCTCTGGAGGAGCCGCCGCAACACCGCGAGGAGCCCCAGGAGCACGAGCCCCGTCCCGGATCCGCTCACACCAACCTGGGCGCAGCCGGAGGGCTCGTCGTCTTCCGTCTCGTCAGCGGGGGACTGAGGCGCTTGGACTACCAGGGGAAGGCTACGATGCCCCATCCCGTCGACCGCGACGAGAGACACGGTCCGCCCGAGAAGCTCGGCATACGGGAGAACGACGGCCCCCGCCGCCATCCGGGTGATGTAGCGCGGCGTCTCCGCGTCGAGGGTGACCTCGAGCGCGAGCCCCTGACCGTCTGGAGCCTCGGCGTCGCGCACGGTGACCTCGAGGCCCTCCCGGCCCCATCGGGCGCTCACCGTTGGTGGAGAGACATCGACGATCGCGTCGAGGACGACAGGGCTCAGATCCAGGCTGGTGTAGTCGTCTCGCCGCCGAGCCCGCACCTCGACTCGGTGTCGACCGGGTATCTGCAGAAGAGCTTGCGAGACATGGAGCACGCCGTCCGGAGAGGGCGTCCTGAACACGCTCCACATCGTACCGTCGACGCGCACCTGGTACTCGAGGTCCCGCTGGAGCTCATAGGGGAGGTCTTCACCGACCTGGAGCCGCACCCGTCCGGTTGGCACCGGGCCGTCTTGGGTCGGCCGAACCAGCCCCGGAGCCTCGGCGAGCGAGGCGGCGGTCGCCAAGCCTCGCTTCATGGCGACCGCCTCCGAAGAGGTGAAGGTCAGGGAGAGGGTGAGGAAGTCTTGTCCGGAGCCGTCTCGATAGAGGTCGTTGACGCGTAGACCGATCGGCACATCGAGAGCGTCCGAGAGGGCCGAGGTCAGGTTGACGTCGAAGGTCACGGGCTCGCTGAGAAAGGCACCCAGCGCAAGATCGAGGAAGGTGGGGAGGACCATCGAGAAGTCGGCATTCGGGATGAGCTCCGAGAAGACCTCTTCGATGTTATCGATCCGGAGGTCGCCGAGGGCGAGCTCGAGGTCGTTGTTGGGCTTCACGACGACGTTGAGACCCGCGAACACGTCGGTCGTGACTTCGAAGACTCGGACGTATCGGTCTTCGATGAGGACGTGAAAAGCCACGCCGAGCTCGTCGATGGAGAGCTGCACGAGCCAGTCGAGGACCGGGTTGTCCATCGCGTCGACGCCCGTCTGCTCGCCGCTCCCCAGACTGATCTGACCGGGCTGCCGGGGCTTGAGCTCGACGATGACGGGGGCCCGCTCGTCCGTGAGCATCTCCAGCTCGGAGGCGAGGAGGCCGAGGACGGTCGCATTCAGGGAGAACGACCCACCCGTGAGCTCGCGAACATCTTCGGTGCTCAGCTGGAGGCAGAGGCTCCCGGAGCCGTGGGCGGCGTGCAGGAGCTGATTGAGGACGGAGGCGCCCAGCGACGCGGAGAGATGATACGGGCGCCCTTGCCGGTCGCGCTCGGGAGGCTCCGGCCGAGGGCCCGGGACGGCGTTGAAGGGGTCCAGGGCGCCTATGCACTCTCCTAGAGCGCTCTCGAGGCCGCTCTCGAGCCCGAGCTCCATGCCGAGGCCAGCTCGATCCACCACTGGGAAGCGTCCCGGTGGGGCGCCCACCAGCACTCCGATGGGCTCACCTCGAACGAAACTGAGTCCGGTGAGATCCTGCAGGTCGAGTTGACCTTCGAATCCGGCCCGCTCCCCGTTGAGGTCGGTCAGAGCATCGTCGATCAACCCCTCGATGGCCGGACGCAGCGCATCGACGATGATCGGGCGTACGACGTCGAGGAGGGCTTCCGAGAGCTCGACGGTGGCGGTGGCGATGCCTCCGCAAGCTACACTGCATTCTGCGCAAGGGCCCCCGGGGTCGAGGCAAGCGCCGAACACTTCGACGGCGCAGTCCGTGCACTCGGGCTCTTGGCAGTAGACGTTCGAGCCGAACACGCGAATGTCGAGCTGGTTGAGATTGACGGCCTGCAGCTGGGCTTGCACGTCGAGGCGGGAGTCCGGCCGCGGGCCAACCCCAGGGTCCAGCACCAGGTCGAGCGTGACGACCGCGGCGTGTCGGTTGGGGTCGGCGCCGAGGTCTCCGGTGAAGGGGCAGGAGAAGTCTCCGAGGAGGTCGCCCCGCAGCCGCCCGTCGAGCCCCAATCGCAGATCTCGCAGGAGCATTCGCACCTGATTGGGAGTCTGAAAGCTCAGCTCGAGGGCTTGTTCGAGGTCGTCGAGCCACAGCACCGCCTCCGCGTCCTGCAGCTCGGCCTCCGCGATGCCGATGTCGAAGAGCTGCGCTCGAGGCAAAGGGATCCGGAGCGCCCCGGAGGGATCCAGGCTGAGACCGGGCGTATTCGCGAGAGCGCTCCGGAGAACGCTGGGCAGGTTGGGACGAACGAAGTCGAGGAAGTCCTGGGTGATTCTAACCTGGCCCACGTCCGGGAGCAGCACCGCGTCGGGGCGGGCCGGATCATCGACCGGGAAGGTGTAGGCGCCGCCCTCGCATCCGCCGCAGGATGTGGCTCCGCCCCCACAAGATATGGCCAGGGCGGCCAGCAGCGCGATCGCCCGCATCGGGCTTACGCTAGGCCGGTCGGACGGTGCCGTCAAAGGGCGGGTGACCGACGGCACTTCGGAGGAGCGCTCGGTCGCGGGCTTCGCGCCCGGCGCGTCTAAGCGGCGTTGCTGTGCGCGAAGTAGCGCTCCATGGACCGCCACTTCTCGCGCCACACGAAGGGCACCATTACGTTCCTGACCATCCAGGGCACGCTGGAGGCGAAGGCGCGCCGATCTTCGTCCCTGAGGTTGTAGAGGAAGAAGGCGAGCTGGTCGGGCTCCTGGGCCCCGCGAGCTTCGGCTTTGGCCTCGAGCTCCGCAACGAAGGCCTCTTCGTCTTCGAGCGCGACATGCTCCTGCACGAAAGCCTCCGTCAGCGTCTCCTCGACGGCGGCTGCATGTTTCGACCAAAGACCCTGAAAGTCCCGGAGCGCCTTTTCCAGCCGCGCGGCGCTGGTGGGGTCGGAGGCGCGGTTGCGCGAGTCCTCCAGGGACCTCTGGAGGATGGCTCGGGCCGCGTCGAGCTTGCCTCGGGAGCGACCGAGGCGGGTGGCCGAAGCCTGCGGCCAGGCTTCGCTCAGGAGCTCTCGAAAGCGGCTCTCGGTTTCGTACTGGGCGTCGATGTGGTCGACCATTATCCCCACGAAGGCATGGAAGGCGCGGCGGTCGTCCCGCACTTCACCACAGGAGTAGGACTGAGCATGAAGGATCGCGGATCCCAGCGCCCCCTCGACGACGCGCTGAAGGAGGCGGAGCCCTTCGACGGATGCACCGTGTTTCATCGGCGACCCTTGTTCGGCCGCGTCTTCAGTTTCTCGACGCGCCGCATCCATGCGGTCCTCTTTTTTTCTCGAGGCGCCGAAATCGCGACCTGTCTCTTCGGCGTGTGCTTCCCTCCGACCGGATCCTTCGGGCGGGGAAACTCAGAATGCTGAGACCCCTTGTCGGAATCGAGTGACGGTGAGATCTGGCACGCGCCTCGCTTAGGGGCAGAGCATGAAAACTCGAGCCTTCTTCTCGGCCTTTCTCTTCGTCGCGGCGTGCGGTGGTGATCCGGCGGCCGAGGCTCCGGTCGACGTCGTCTCCTCACGGAGCCTCACCGGGGTCGACGCGCCGGTAGGGGTGACCGTCGACCCTTCTACGGGGGAGGTCTTCGTCCTCGATCGCAGCGCGGGCCTCCTCAGGCTGGGAGCTGCCGGTCAAGAAGTGGTGATGAGCGCCGCCGCCCTTGGAAATCAGGCTTTCACGGACGTCGTGGCTCTCGGCCAGGGGCGGTTCGCGATGACGGTCCCGAACGATGGGCTTCTGCTCGACCTCAACCAGCAAAGCCTCGAGACCTTCTTCTGCTATCTCCCCGGCGACATCATCGAGGAGTTCCCCAACGGCGCCGTCGAGCAGCTCACGGATAGCCTCGCCTACGACCCGGTTCGAGAGGAGATGGTGGCCCAGCCGCGGACCTTCGTCACGGAGGCGGGCGAGAGGAGAGTGGAGCGCGCCGAGGTGGGCTTCTTCGACGCCGTCCAGGGCGGCGAGGGCTACAACTGGATCTCGGTGGATCGGGAGCTCCTCGCCGGCGGCATCGCTTTCGCCGGGTCCGATGCGATCCTCCTTGCCACCGACGGCCGGATCCTCCGCCTCGACCGGAGCAGCGGCGACATGACGACCTTCGCGGATCTATCGCCTCTCGGGATCGGCGTAGTCGATGGACTGAGCCCCCAGGCGGACGGAACCCACCTCGTCCTCAGCGGTTCGACCCTCTACACGCTCAGGACCAACTGACCTCCTGCTTCGCTCGACTCGAACATCTCTGGAGGTCAGTTGGTCCTGAGCGTGTAGAGGGTCGAACCGCTGAGGACGAGGTGGGTTCCGTCCGCCTGGGGGCTCAGTCCATCGACTACGCCGA
>JBCBRU010000343.1:0-9226 GCA_039819565.1 Myxococcota bacterium
CCGCCCCGTCCGTGAAGGACAACACCGCCTCGGATTCGGCGGGAGCGTTGAGCCCGAGCGACAGACGAGCTTCGCCGAACGAGTCGAAACGGGCCGTGCACTGCGCGTCCGTGGCGCCCATCGTCACGGTGGTGATCCGCTCGGTCCCGGAGCAGGCCCCGCTCCACGAGACGAAGTTCGAGCCGAGGTTGGGCTCGGCTTCGACGGTGACCACGTCACCCGACTGGACCGGGCACCGCAGCTCGGTCTCAGTTCTCTCGCAGAGGAGATCTCCGCCGCTCCGCCGGGCCTCGAACCGGCCGCTACCGCTGCCCTCTTGATCGACGGTGAGCCATGCGGTCGGAACGTTCGACGAAGTGAAGGTCACCTCGCACGAAGCCGGCCCGCTCGTATCGACCGTCGCGCGACATCCGGTGGGGTCGCTGGAGTCGGCGGTGCAGCCGGCGCCGGCCCAGCCTCCGCACTGATAGCCGACGGTCGGCACCGCAGCGAGGGTCACGGCGCTGCCCACGGGGAACGAGACCAAACAGATGTCTTCTCCTTCGGGATGGGTCCGGAAAGGGCCGCAGTCGAGGACCGGTATCTGCTCAGACCGCACGAACCCCGCGGGCTCGTCCGAAGGTGCGACGAGGACCTCGAGGTTGGCGACGCCAGACTTGCCTTCGCGCACCCTGATGTCCACGAGCTGGCCGGGCTCGAGCGACGGTTGGTAGTGGTAGTAGTAGGGATGGGCTCCAAGGGGCGCGTTCTCGTGGATCTTCCACCTCGGAACCCCCCTGTCCCACGCAAACTCCATGAACCAGGGGTCGGGCTCCACGTCGATGTGGCGAGTTTGAGGACGCCCATAGCTGAACGTGAACGCTCCCGGATTCCAGGATATGCGACTCGAGTTTTCCGAGCAGTTGGGGGTTGCGCTGGCGTATATCGTCTCTCCGGGGGAGTCGCCGTAGAACGTGGTCGATGACGGCAAGGTGGTGCAGCTCAGTGACGCGGGGTCGCCACAGGCTTGAAGCGCGCACGGAACGAGCACGAGCAGCGCGCTCCATCCTATCAACGATGGTAGCCTCCCTCGAGCGGCGAGATAGGTGTGATGAGTTTCACAGTTGGGGAGCTGAGGTCTCATATCATCCCTCGGGCGTGACTTCGTCCGGCACATCGTGACCAATCGCCCCTACCCAGGGCATCCCACGTCGAGTTTCCTCTCGCTTCGCGCTCATGCCCCAGCGAGAGATGCTCCGGCGGTATCGGGGGGCTGAGCCCTGAAGAATCGAAAACGCGCACGCTGCGCGAAAGCGGTCCGGCCCGCGGGTCTCAACACTCTCTCAACAGTTGGGCACTAGCCCTAAAACCCATGAAACGACTCTGCCTCGCCGCGGTGCTCCTTCTTGCCGGCTGCTCCGGCACGGATACGGACGATACGGAACAGATGACGGACGCCGGGAACATGGGCGATAGCCCCGAGACCGAACGCGGGGTGCGGATCTGCGAGCTCAACGAGCTATTCATCGCCGACGATGCTCTGTGGATACGCGTGTGGAACGACGTCGGCCTGCACGACTGCCCGGATGATTGGCTCTCGGCCATCGACATGGATGCCTACGCGGTCGGGGGGCCGCGTTGGCGCTCGGTCGACACCGTGGTGCCCATCGGCGGGACCCCCGACCTCGGCACCCCCGAGGAAGTCCCGGCCGGCCTCGGGTACATGATGGTCGAAGCCGCTACGGTAGAGCTCTTCCCCCTGAGCACTCTCGAGCAGCAGCTAGGGACCACCATCGAGACCCTCGACGACATTCCCGTCCCCGCCCGTCGCTCAGTGCTGGACACCACGCTCTTCGGCACGAGCTACGTTCCCTCGGAGGTTCAACGGGAGTTCACCACCGAGTTCGTCCACTTCGCGGGTCAGCGAGTCTTCGTCATCGACGATGGCCAGTGTCAGTACGCGATGAAGTACTACACCAGCATCTTGGACCCGGAGCTCGTGGATGAAGACGCGGTGGCCACGCTGGGGGACCGGCTCACCCAGCTCCCGGAGGGATACTCGTTTTCGGTCGAGGTCTTCGATGAAGACTTGGTGATCCGGGAGGCGGAGGGCGTCCAATATGTGATCGTGGATGAGTTTGGGAACTCTTACGATCGCTTCGCATGCAACTAAACCGAGCGCTCGGCCTGAGTTCTGGTCCGAGCGGAGCCCTTTAGAAGGCGCGAACGCCAAGGGACGCGTGAGGGACGACGGTATTCTCTTCGCGTAGCACGGAGAGCTCTCCCGTCGCCGCCTCGACGAGGTAGCGAGACGGGGTCATGAGAAGGTCAGCGCCGAGATCCACGAAGGCCCAAGCCTCATCCCCGAAGCGGAGCTCTCCACGGATGACCCACGACACCACCGCCTGGGCGACGACGCTCGATCGGTTCGCAAAGGGCTCGCTGACCGTGAGCGCGGGAATCACCAGGTTGAGACCCGCACCCAACCGGCCCGACAGCGCGGCGGTCTCGGTGCGCCAAGCGAGGGCTACATCGAGGCGCGCGAGCGCCGTATCGAGACGCCCTTCGGTGCCCACATCGTCGTCGAGAGGCGAGCCCACCAAGTATCCGGCGTAGACCCCTAACGAGACCGGAAGATCGCGAACCGAGAGGGTGAGGCCGAGCCAAGGGCCGTGGGTCCATGCCCCATCGCCCACGAAGCCCGTCCGGTAGGCCACCGCGCCGGCGACGTCGTAGGGTTCTTCGACATCGGAGCCCCGGGCCCGCGTGGTCAACCCGGGGGTCGTCGCCGCCCCGAGACGCCGGACCTGAGCCGCGGCGCTTTGGCGGTCCTCGCCGAACGCCTCCCCGGCGCGGATCGCAGACCGCGACCCGGCCGCGATCTCCGCGAGCTGCTCGATGAGGACATCATCTTCTCCCTCGACGCGGTCGAGCCGCCACACGCTCAACCGATCGCGGGCATCGTCCGCAATGACATAGGTGACATAGCCTCGGGGACGAGTATCGAGAAGAATGCGAAGCTCGGCGTAGGGTCGAGGGGGCGGGGTGAGGACCATCTCAGGAGAAAGCTCTTCGACGACTTCGAGACGCACCGGCTGCCGCAGGGTTCCGGCGAGGACTTGCCGAAGCGCCCCCGCCAACGCGCTTTCCCCCGCCACCCACAGAGCCACGTCCCTAGCCTCGGCCCGGGCCGCCCCCGGTGCTCCCGCCAAACACCCCGAGACGGCGCCGAGAAGGATGCTCCAACGTCCGAGAGAGACCGCAAGTCGGCAGGGGCCCGCCATGAGCTAGCTCTCCCTACAGACGCGACGGACCGAGATTTCGGAGTCCTCGGTCTCGTAGGCGACGATCACCCCCCCGCTCGTAGCGAGGAGCTCGAGTTCGGTGGTGACCCGCGGCGTCGGACTCGCAAGCCGTCGGGGCGCATCCTCATCGCCGAGGAACCACACGTAGACGCTGTCGGCGTCGACGAAGCCGGCCACGGGACCTTCTGCGGAGGAAGCGAGCCGGACCTGGGCTGCGCTGACGGCGTACCGAAAGAGCGGGCGAGAGCCGTCGACACCCTGAACCACCACCTCAGCCCCATCGGTGGTGATCGTGAGGAGCTCGCCTCCGTCGATCGTGGCATCGGCAGCGGTGGCGGGGGCCTCCCACAGCCGGCCGAGAACATCCGCGGACGAAAACCGCTCCATGGTGGCGCGCTCGCTGTCCGTGGTCAGCATCCACGTTTCCTCTGAGCGCGCGAAGAGCCGCTGCGGCTTGAGGGCGGAGTCCGCTGAAAAGACGATCGGCGCTTCCACGAGACCTCCTTTGAGACGACCCATCCCGACCTCCGAGCCCCGGCTCCAGCCCACCCGAAGACCTTCCGAGCTCGACGCGATGACCGGTGAGGTTGCGCCGTCCGGGCCAAAGTAAGCCTGGGCGACAAGACCAAGCTCTCCTTCCCGCCGGCGCAGCGTCCCGGAGAACAGCTCCGGCTGCATGGTCAAGCGGCGGGTGAAGACGAGCGTGTCCTCGTAAGCCTGCAGGTCGTCGAAACGACCGTCGGCGAGCACGATGGGCCCGCGTTCCACGGTGACGTCCGGCCCGAGAGCGACGAAGCTGAGGCGATTGTTGGTGCTGTAGAGGAGCGACCAGCCCTCTCGATGGGGAATGAGGGCCTTGAATCGCGGGCCGGGAAACGGAAGGACACGGTCCGTACAGGGCGCTGCCGCGGACGCGACGAGTTGCTCCGTCAAGCACCCCACGGCCCCCATAAGCCACAGCGCGATCAGCCCCAGATTTCGCACGCCCGAGATTCTACCCATCGGTTGGTCCGTTTTCGTTTCGATCTCGTCCTACCCATTGAGTGACCGTCGGCCCATTGCCCTCCCAAGGTCAGTCGGACTCGGGCGATCTGCGCGATCTGGTCCGGGCGTCGATTCGGGGAGATGAAGACGCCGCGCGCCGGCTCTTCGTCTCTATAGCCCCGATCTTTGCTCGCGCCGGTCGGTCCACACTCGGAGCCCACCACCCAGAGGTGGAGGACTTCGTACAAGAGGCGGCGCTCCGTTTCTTTCGGGGCCTCGAGAAGTTCCGCGGGGACAGCCACGTGCGCCGCTACGCGTATCGTATCGGGGGCAACGTCGCAGTGGACTGGATCCGCGCCCAGAAGATGCAGAAGCGAGACGGGGTCGAAGTGGAACTGAAAGATGAGCTGCAGGCCGTCAGTGATCCGGCGGATCGGCTCGACCACCGCCGACTCATGGCCGCGGTGACCGACGCCCTCCCCGAGGAGCAGCTGCAGGCTTTCATGCTTCGACACGGAATGGGGCTGAGTATCAGAGAGGTGGCGGAAATCGCCGGCTCGCCGGAGAACACGGTTCGAAGCCGGCTCCGACTGGCCAAGAGCTCCATCAAGCGTACACTTCAGGCCAGGCCCGAGTTGCTCGCGATCTGGGAGGGCGAGGCATGAGCGATTTCCATCTCGAGGCTCTTTGGGACCGGATCGACGAGCTCACCGAGGGGGAACGCGAGCAGCTCGAGCGCCATGTCGAGAGCTGCCCCGCCTGTCGAGTGACCTGGCGCATGCACCAACAGGCGACCGCCCAACCCGAAGACGGCGCGATGTTCGAGCGGGTCTTTGCTCGTCTCGAACGAAGGACGCCAACCAAGAAGCACCGAGCCCCGAGGCTCGTCGCCCTCGCCACCGCCTCCCTCCTGGGCGCGGGCGTCGCGGCCGCCGCGGTGCCTGTCGTCCAGCGCGCTCTCGAGGAAGCGCTGCGCCCAGCCCCGCCGCGCGCGCCCGTCCCGCGACCCGCGCACAAAAACCCGGACTCCGAAGCTCAGGTTGCCCCCGCACCTCGAACCCACAGGCTTCAGCCCCCCCCGTCGCTGGTCCCACCGGAGGCCTCGCCCAAGCCGACCGTGAGGCCCGGACGTCGACGCAGCACCCGGTCTCCGAACGAAACCCCGTTGACAGAAACCGAACTCTTCCGCCGGGCCAATTCGGCGCGCCGAGCGGGCCAGCCGGTGGTCGCGCTTCGACTGTACCGTGAGCTGCATCGCCGCTTTCCCAAATCGCGACGAACCCATACTTCGCGCGTCAGCGTCGGGAGGCTTCTGCTCGAACGTAGGCCTGCCGGTGCTCTTCGCGCGTTCGATACATACCTGAGCCGTGGTGGACCGCTTGCTGAACAAGCCCTGGTCGGTCGAGCCCAAGCCTTGACCCGGCTAGGGCGCGCCGAGGCCGCCCGCGCGGCGTGGGAGCAACTTCTCCGCGAGTTTCCGCATTCGCTCCACGCTGCTCAGGCGCGGCGTGCGCTCGACCGTTGAGAATCGCTGACTCGTTCTCATCCGCTTCTCGTCTCGGAGGGTCGAGGCCAAACGAATGTTGGAAACCCTCTCACCCAGACCCCTCTCAGGTGGCGGAGCTCTTTGCGCGCTCACGGCGTGTCTCGTCGTCGCGAGCTGCGTCGGCGAGCTCGACGGCGAACCCACGATTCCCGAGGCACCGCCCATAGGCAGCCCGAATGTCCCGGAGCCCCCCGAAGCTCCGGAGTCACCGGAGCCCCCTGGCACCCCTCCGCCCCCCGCTGAACCTCCCACTCCACCAACAACCCCCGACCCGGGCGGTTCGGACCGACCTGCGCCGATCGCGGGAACCGGCATCCTTGGCTGCCCCTCGGTCGACCTACCCCCTTACACTTTGGGCGCTCCCTCGGCCCGTGCCTCGGAGGGCTTGCTCTCCGAGGCCTTCTCGAACTCCTGCGCGTCTTGTCACGGCGCTCAAGGTAGCGGACGGCAAATCGAAGGGGGATCCTATCCCGAGATCCCCGGCGCTCTCACTCTCGATGAATACCGAACCGTAGTTCGGCAAGGCCGCGGAAATATGCCCGCATTCTCGGACACATTTATCTCCGAGGGGGAACTCCGCAGTGACTTCGCGGCCCTGAGCATGCTCAACGGCGACGCGAATCCCACCGCGGCCACGGAGTGGGATTGGACCGAAGCCGAAGTCGAAGAAGCCTACCGAGTGGGCATGGACGCCTGGCGCATGCCGGACCATGAAGGCATCGCTTGTGCCAACTGCCACAGCCCGGACGGCCTCGATCTGGCTGTCATAGGGTACACCGACGACGCCATTCTCCGACGCTCTGGGCTCCATATCCCGCCCGAGCTCGCGATCGACGTCGTAAACCTCATCCATGCCCAGCGCCGACGCTTCAACATTACCGCCCCCTGCTCCCGCGATTGGCGCCCCCTTCAGCCGGGTGGAGAGGTCCTGACCGAGAGCGCGGATCCGGACGAGCAGGACCTAGCCTACGCAAATGAGCTTGCGAGCCGCAACCTCCGACTCGTCACCGGTCGCGTCGAAACCGTGGAAGACGCCCGAGCCCTCTTCGATGAGACCGCATCGACCAATCTCCGCGAGATCCCCATGGCCATACCCCTCCCCCGTTGGACGGAGGACACCTTCAACGGCGAGGAGCACAGCACCATCAATGACTATCTCATGGGGGTCGGCCGGGTCCCCAACGCCCCCGAGGACTGGTACCGCCTGGAGGATCGTTACATCGATGATCCATCCGACGAGAACTTTCACGAGATGCTCTACCGGTCGACCGCCGAGTCGAACGACATGGGCTTCGCCAGGAGCGTAGAGGACCTCGCGCGAGCCATGAACGGACGTTGCAACAAGATTAGCCGCCGAGGCGGGCTCATGACTTTCACAGACGAGCTCAAGCGGCGCTCCCTCCTCATCGTTCAGCACTACTTCCGGATGGCCGTACTCGGACGCCCCGGCTGGCTGGAAGAGCCGGGAGTACCTCGACTGGGTTACGCACGAACGTACGGTGAAGCGGTCAATCCCTTTTACACTCTGGGCGCTCAGTTCGCGGAGTTCGGCTGCGGCAACGCGGGGCCGATGTTCGACGCCTGGCCGGACGAGCCGGCCGAGGAGATTCCTCCTGCGGACCGGTTGAGCGGGTCCGCTACGACCATTCTCCAACAGCTCAACCATCCCTGGCAAACCCTCGGATTGCTCTACGACCCAAGCCTCCTCATGCAGGAGGATTTCCTCGATAGCGGGCAAAACCTCCACTATTGGGCCATCAATGGCTTCGACCAGAAGAAGGTTCACTTGCCGATCATGTACTTCCACAAGCTCGCCGTCTGGGAGCACTATACCAGCGAGCAACGAGGTACCCCCCAGCACCCGAACGTAGAGAGCAACTTCTTTGGTCAGGTTTCGGTTCCGCCGCTCCTCGACGGCTCGCGTCTTCGCTTTCGCAACCACACCGACCTGGTCGTCGAAGAAGAGGGTCAGCTTGGCGAGGCCGCGAACTCCATCCGCTGCAATGGAATCCGAGCCGTACTGCTCTTGCAGCGCGAACTCCTACTGAACGGGGAGCCCGGATACTACCTATATCGCCACAAGAACCAGGTTCCGAACATGCTCTCACACTACGCAAAGTGGGCACAGTTCGCCCAGAGGCTCGAGAGACGGGGGGGCCCATTGAACCAAGCCTACGCCGGGCGCGAATCCCTGTGCACAACGGAGCTTGCGGCGCTGGTGAGCGAGGTCGAGCGCTTGGCGCGCGGCGCCGAGGACCATGCGCCGCAATAGCGAGCGCTCGAAGGGAAAGATTCAACTCATGAGATCTGAAAGCAAGATGCTCTCTCTGCTCGCCATTTCCTCGCTCGGCGCATGCGGGCCCAGCCTCGAGAGCGAGGAGACCTTCGCGTACCGCGAGTCGCCCTTGGCCGGAACCCAAGGGCTCACGGCCGTCCGACCCGATGGGTCCATCATTGGCCTCGCCGGCGCCTCCGAGACCCTATCCATCCCTCATGTGGATGCGGGGGCCTTCAACGCCTTCGCCACCACCGAGGACCCCGAGCTTGGCTCCGTCACGTTCTCCGTGGACGGGGTGCGCGAGCGCCGCGAGAAGCGCGCGCCTTTCTCGCTCTTCGGCGACAGCTCGTCCGGGTTCAATGCCGGTACCCTCCCGCCCGGAACCTACGTCGTGACCATCGAGTACTTCAGAGACCGCCAAGGTCGTGACCGCATCGGCGCCTTTGATACCGTGCTCGTGGTCGCGGGTGAAGATGCTCCCCCGAGCCCCGAGCCTCCTCCGGAGTCGGAGCCTCCTCCCGAGCCCGGGACTCCGCCCTCCCCCGAACCCGAACCCGAACCAGCGCCAGCGCCAGCGCCGGTCTTCCCCGAGGGACGGATTGCGATCAGCAGCGACGGCAACGGCGACCCGGACGACGTAGGTGCCGGAGCTCTGGGCCTGGTTCTCCTCAACGCATCGGGTCAGCTCGATCGACTCGTTCACGTGGACTACAACAACAATACGCTGGGTCGAGCCAAGACCAACCGGAAGGACGCCCAGATGGTCGAGACCTACCGGCAAGGGGCTGAGCGATTTGATATCGGCCCTGGCCTCTTCTTCGACGCCAAGCAAGCCTTCCTCGAAGAGGGAGAAGACAACGCCGCGTCGAGGAATCTCGCCGCCCAGATCGACGCCTCGACGCGCGACAACCCCCTCTATATCGTGGCGGCGGGCCCCATGGAGATCATTTACCAGGCGGTGAGTATGTCAGAGCCTGAGGCCCGCGCGTTCGTTCGGGTCATTTCTCACTCCGCCATCAACGACGCGAATGTACAACAGGGCGGCTTTCGGACACGGGTCGACGTGGAAGCCCTGGGTGGCGAAGCCTCGATTCTGGTCTCGGATATCGACGTATCGTACCCCCAGGGCTTCCA
>JBCBRU010000344.1:0-9220 GCA_039819565.1 Myxococcota bacterium
GTGATGTCAGAGCTGGCGGGCGGTCGACCTTGGCTGCGGGCCTTGGTCGAAGGGCTGGCTCAGCGCCTGCGCTCGAGCGAGGCCGACCCCGACGACTTCTTCTGAGAGCGACGACGTTCATTGAGCCCCGAGAGCGCTGAGCGAGCGCTCTCGGGAGGCGAGCCGGTCTCGGGTGCCACTCGGACCTCGAGAGCAGGCCCAGACCTGGCTCCCTTGCGCCGTTCTGCTCTCAGAAGAAGTCGTCGGGGTCGGCCTCGCTCGAGCGCAGGCGCTGAGCCAGCCCTTCGACCAAGGCCCGCAGCCAAGGTCGACCGCCCGCCAGCTCTGACATCACGGTGCGGTGATCGAGGACCTGAACCCGTACGTCGTCGAGGGCCCGCACCGAGGCCGTGCGACGACCGTCTCCGAACAGTGAGAGCTCCCCAAAGATCTCCCCCGGCTCCATGATTCGAATGACCTGGTGCTCGTCTCCGCGCTCGCGGATCACTTCGCACCGCCCCCGGTCGATGAGATAGGCTTCGTGGCCCGGCTCGCGCTCCCGGAGGATCCACGTGCCGGCCGGATAGTCCCGCGGATGCACCGGCGCCTCGCCCCTCTGAAACTCCATGAGCTGCCGGCGGAGCTCGTCCACGGACGCGGTGCGCCGGTCTCGGTCCGGCTCAAGCGCGCCTCGGACGATGCGCTCGAGCCCGGAGAGATAGCTAGGCAGCCGCCATTGGCTGATGTCTTCGGGCTCCCGTCCTTCGAGCGCGAAGAACAGCACCGCCCCGAGACCGTAAACGTCCGCTCGATGATCGACGTGGTTCGGCTCGTCCCAGAGTTGCTCAGGCGCCATGAACCCCGGGGTGCCGAGCATGGGGGGACCCCACTCGGCGGGGTCCGGTCCCAGGCTCGCACCCCAGTCCATGAGGTGCACCTCGCCGTAGCCGCCCACCATGATGTTCGCGGGCTTGATGTCGAGGTGAAGCACTCCCAGTTCGTGGGCGTGGGCCAGCGCCTCGGCGAGGCGGACCACGATGGTGACGATATCGAAGAGCACCGCGGGGGGCGGGGGACGGTCGTGCACCTGACTCAAGACATCGGTGAGGTTCCGCCCTCGGACGAGCTTCATCACGAGCGTGGCCGACCCGTCCTCGCGGGCGACGAGGTCGTGGACCGGGACGATGCTGGGGTGATCGAGCCGGGAGAGCGCACGGGCTTCGCGCAGCCCTCGAGCCCGCGCCGGTGAGCCTTCCTCAGACAAAACCTTGACGGCAACCTCACGACCCAAGAGCTCGTCGAGAGCTGCGTAGATCTTTCCCTCGCCACCTTCGCCGAGGACTTCGCCCCTCTTGAACCGCTCCTCCGGGCCTGGGTGGGCCCGGACGTCGGGAAGCTCCGCGCCCTCGCTGGGCTCCTCGTTTCGCCGGATCGTTTCACGAACGACGTCGAAGAGACCGGACGAGCCAGGATCGCTGGCGCGTTTCATCGACTGGTTTTGTCTAGGACGTCGCTGGAGTTGCCAACCCCGTTATTGGACGATCGCTCCAAATCTCCGCGCGCGGGGGGTGCGCTCCCGAACGTTACGGATCACCTCGGCCTTCGTGGATGAGTGAGCGACAGAGGTGAGCACAGCTCGTGCAGAAGGAGCTTGTGTGAGCCGCGACGTCGTCCTGGTTGCCGTGCATGCCTCCCGAAGCTCGAGAGCCGCGCTCGATCGCGCTCGGAGCCTCGCGGTGCGGATGGGCTGCGAGGTGCGGAGGGTTCACGTGAGCGCCGACGAAGTTCAGGAGGCGGGAGCTACGCCGCTCGAAGTGCCGCCAGAGGCGCCCGCAGAATCCGTACGTCGACTCACTGGGGATCCGTACACCCGTATCCTCGAAGAGGCTTCTCGCTCTGACGTCGCCCTGTTGGTGGTGGGTCGAGGCGAGCGCAGCTGGTGGCTTCGCCGAGGTCGGAGTCCCCTCAGCGCCCGGCTCGCCGCTTCCGCGCCGGTGGCGGTGCTCGTGGTGGGTTGGGAGAGCGCGATACAGCAGCCTTCCCTGACCGAGCCCGCCCCGATTCGCCTCCGGCTCGTCTGACCCCCAAGGGTTTGCGGGGCGCGCTGCCTCGGAGCGAGGCGGTTCGGGGTTGCGCCATCCTTGCGTCGTCGCTGGCGCTGAAGGCGCACCGGGTCTGGCCGATGCCTGACCCGAACCCATGCGCTTCGGGACGTCCAAAACTCCACACCTCGGCACCGTCATGATGCTCACCTACGCGCCCATGGCGTTGTTCGCGGTGGGCATCGTCGCTTCGATGCCTCTGATGATCAGCACCCTCGACGGGCAGGCCAACGAGGCGGCGCGGTCCTTCGTGGATCCGAAGGCTCTCGATGCGCTCCACGCCTACGCCAAGTTCGCTGAGTTCCCCTTCATTCTCGCCACCGTAGTCGCGGGGGTCTTCGCCGCCCTCGGAGCCGGCGTCAGCGTGTGGGCGCGAATCCATGTCGAGCGTCGGATCCGTCAGATCGCCGACTACATTGAGAGCTTCGAGACCACGGACCTGAAGCCGCCACCGGACATGGACGTACCTGACTCCCTCGGCCGACTCGCCCGGGACATGGAGCGGATGGCCCAGCAGGTCCGGGAGCGGGATCTGCGCCTCCGCGTCGAAGCGGACCGCCAAAAGTTCGAAGCTCAGGTGCAGTCGGGGCTGGCCATGGCGGAGTCGGAGGAGGCAGCTCTCGATATCGTTCGGCGCGCGATCGAGAAGCTCGGGCCGAGCAGTCCCACCCAGCTTCTCCTCGCCGACTCGAGTCAAGCCCACCTGCACGAGGCGATCTCCTCGCAGTCTGTCCCCAGCCCGGGCTGCAGCGTCCAGTCGCCGTCCGACTGCGTGGCGGTTCGGCAGGGACACGCGATGTACTTCGAGGACGGAGCCGCCCTGGATGCCTGCCCGAGGCTGAAGGACCGCGCGGCCCCGGCCGATTGCGGCCTCTGTGTACCCATCGGAGTCATGGGCAGCACCACCGGGATCCTCCACGTCACGGGCACCGAAGAGCGACCGATCGAGAAGCACGTCCAGGGGATGTACCAATCCCTCGGCCGGAACGTGGGGACCCGGCTGGGGATGATCCGCGCCCTCGAGTCTTCCCAGCTGCAGGCCGAAACCGACCCGCTCACCGGCCTGATCAACCGCCGGAGCTTGGACAACAAGTTCGGCACCTTGGCGCGCACCCACGCCCGCTTCTGCGTGGCGGTTTGCGACCTCGACCACTTCAAACGGCTCAACGATACCCACGGCCACGACACCGGAGACCGCGCCCTCGTCGCCTTCGCCCAGGTCCTCAAAGAGGTGGTGCGGCCCCACGACCTGGTGGCCCGGTTCGGGGGCGAGGAGTTCGTGGTGCTGCTTCCGGGAGCCACCCTCGCGGACGGCGTGGGGGTCCTCGACCGCGCTCGCGAGCGACTCCGTGAGGTGGTCGAGGCCACGGGGCTGCCCCGCTTCACCGCGAGCTTCGGCATCGCCACCTCGCCGGAGCACGGGCGAGACCTCAAGGGGCTCATTCAGGCCGCGGACCATGCGATGTACCGAGCCAAGAAGGGGGGCCGAGACCAGGTGGTCCCCGCTTCGGCCGTCGACCTCGAAAGCGACGAAGCGGAGCTTGCCGCCGCTGGTTGATCGGCGTCCTGGGCCGGGCTACACGCCGCGGATGCCCGATCTTCGCGGTCCCCTCGGCCTCTCCCTCGCCCTTGGCTTCGCCTGCACTCGCGCCTCACCGCCTGCGCCTCCTCCGCAGAGCGCCCCCGCTTCCCAGCCCGCCCCCGCAGAGGAAAGCCATCCTGCAGCGGTGCCTCTAGCGGATCGCGTGGCGCAGTTCGCCGAGGCGAAGCTCACCGCGGATGTTTCCACTCTGCCTCCCTCCGAGAAAGAGGCGCTTCAGCTCCTCATCGAAGCGTCTCGGTTGATGGATCCCATCTTCGACCGGCAAGCCTGGGCCGGGAATCCGCAGCACCGAAAAGCTCTCGCCACCGACACCAGTCCCGCGGGGAGGAGTAAGCTCGCATACTTCGACATCATGAGAGGTCCCTGGGACCGTCAGGACCACTTTCGGCCCTTCGCCGTCGATCAGCCCCATCCGCCCGGGGCCGGTTTCTATCCCGAGGACCTCACGGCGGACGCGTTCAAGGCCTATGTGGCGCAACACCCCAAGGAGAGGGCGGCCCTTGAGGGGCTCTTCACTTTGGTTCGAAAAGCTGGCGACGGGCTCGAAGCGGTGCCCTATCGGGAAGCCTATGCCGAGTGGCTCGAGCCGGCCGCGGAGAAGCTACGAGCGGCGGCGGCCGCCACCGAGAACCCGACGCTGCGCCGCTTTCTCGAGCTTCGGGCGAAGGCATTCCTGACCGACGATTACTACGAGAGTGACAAAGCGTGGATGGACCTCGAGAGCCGAGTGGAGGTGACCATCGGCCCCTACGAGACTTACGAGGATGAGCTGCTCGGCCTCAAGGCGTCCTATGAGTCCTTCGTCACCGTGGCGGATCCCGCCGCCTCGGCTCGTCTCGCGAAGTACAAGGGACTGCTCCCCGTCATGGAGGCTCACCTCCCCGTCCCCGAGGCGGTAAAGACCAAGCGCGGGGCCGAGAGCCCGATTCGCGTGGTCGACGTGGTCTACACCTCCGGAGACGCCCGCAAGTCCGTGCAGACCATCGCTTTCAACCTCCCGAACGACGAGCGCGTGCGCAAGGAGAAGGGAGCCAAGAAGGTTCTGCTCCGGAATCTCATCCGGACGAAGTTCGATCTGATCCTCCGCCCCATCGCAGAGCGCATCCTCGACCCCGATCAGCGGCGCTTCCTCTCCGCGGACGCCTTCTTCAACGAGACGCTCTTTCATGAGCTCTCCCACTCCCTGGGGCCGGCCTACGTGAAGAATGAGGGCAAGGTGGAAGTTCGCCTGGCTCTCGGGAGCAACTATTCGCCGCTCGAGGAGGAGAAGGCGGACGTGATGGGCGCGTACAACATCCTCTTTATGATCGAGCGGGGGGAGTTCCCTCCGGAGTTTCGAGACCAGCTGCTCGTGAGCTACTTCATCGGCTTGTTCCGAAGCGTTCGCTTCGGCGTGGCCGAGGCCCACGGAAAGGGGGCAGCCGCTCAGATCAACCGCTTCTTGGAGACCGGAGCCGCGTCCTTTGATGCCGAGTCCGGGGTGTTCAGGGTGGATCGCGCCAAGCTTGCCGCGAGCATCACGGACCTCGTTCGGGACATCTGCCTCATCCAGCACGAAGGAGAGGCCGAGGCGGCGGCCGCCTTCCTCGAAGCCTACGGGCGAGTGACGCCTCCCATCCAGGCCGCCCTGGGCCGTCTTGAGGGCATCCCCGTCGACATTCGCCCGAGCTACCCTCTCGCCGCGCCCTGAGAATCCCCCGCCGTCGTCCCTTCTTCCTGCGCGCCCAAGCCCGGGCAGCCCGCTCGGATGAGGGTCTTGATCTTTCCGCGGTTAGCATTTAGTTGTTTAGGCAACAAATGGTGAGAGGCACCAAGAAGTGGGTACGGGTCGAAGATTCCCTCGCGTACCGAGTGCATCGCCTGGCCCGACTGCTTCGCGTGCAGCTCCTGGGGATGGGACGGCGCGCCGGAGTCGACCTCACTCCGGAGCAGTGGTTCGTGCTCAACAAGCTTCGGCACCGCGACGGTCAGAGCCAGGTCGAGCTGGGCGAGAGCATCTTCGCGGACCGGCCGAACATGACCAGGATTCTGCAGGGGCTCGAGCGGCGCGAGTTCGTGGTGCGCATGCAGGACGAGGAAGACGGGCGTCGCCACGTGGTGCGTCTCACCGACGCTGGGCGCGACGCCCACGACCGCTTTGCGGCGATGGTGCCCAAAGAGCGGGCCCGCCTCTTCGCCGGCGTGAGTGACGAGGAGCTCGCTCAGGTCAGCGAGGTTCTCGCTCGTATCGAAGACAACGTGAAGAGGAGCCTGTGATGAGGCCCGGCTCCCATTTTTTTGCTGCAATCGTTGCCTGAGCAACGGTTTTCGAAAGGAAGACACCGATGATCAACAAGAAGACGACCATGCTTATGACGGCCGGAGCACTGGCCCTCGGCGGAAGCAACGAGGCTTCCGCAACATCCGATGTTCCGGTGGAGGCTGCGATCCGCGCCTTCGTCGAGGCCGGCGATCAACGCGCCGTGGAGGCCGTCAAGGCGGCAACCCACGAGCGCTTCCGAGTGGCCTTCGTGATGGGGGAGGCCGAGGACGTGACGCTGCTCGGGCGGGACGACTATCTCGGCTTACTGGCCGCCAAGAAGATCGGCGGGGACGACCGCGCCGTCCATGTCTTGGGGGTAGAGAAGGCAGGGGGGCTCGCGATTGCTCGAGTGCGTCTCGAGGGGCGCAAGGCTGTCTTCGAAGGGAGTATGACCCTCATCCGTGACGGCGAAGACTGGAAGGTCTTTCAGGACGCCGTCCACATGCGCGCCCGCAAGTAGATTTTCACAGATCTCCGAAATGCTCGAGAGCTGCTCTCGCGATCGGCTCTCCCCACTCCTGGACGAAATGCCCCCCGTCCGCGATCTCCATCGGCTCCGGACACCCCTGGATGTTCTTGCGGAGGCTACGCATCACCGGCGGTCCGAGAACCGGGTCCTGCATGCCAATGGCCATGAAGCTCTTCCCGTCGAAAGTTCGCCAAAACTCGAGCGCTGCCTCCGAGGTGTCGACCCCATCCATGTCGGGGTCGGTGGGCACGAGCTGCGGGAAGCGGCGAACCCCGGCCAAGTACTCGCGGCTGGGAAACGGCGCCTGGTAGGCGGCGGTCTCCGTGTCGCTCAGGATGGGGGTCGCTCGCTTCATCAGTCGCCCGACGTGGAGCTCTGGGTTGGAAGCCATGAACTGCCGCCAAGCATCGAACCCGGGTCCCGGGCTCTGTCCCGTGGGAAGGCCGGTGTTCATCACGATGAGTCGCTGAATCCGGTCCGGTTCATCGACAGGGAGGGTCAGGCCCAAGATCCCTCCCCAGTCCTGGCACACGAGGGTGATGTTGCGGAGGTCGAGCGCCCTCACGAAGGCGAGAAGAGCCCCCCGATGGAAGTCGTAGGTATAGACGTCGTCCTCGACCGGCTTGTCGCTGCGTCCGAAGCCAAAGAAGTCGGGAGCCACCACTCGCAGCCCGGCCTGCAAAAAGACGGGCATCATCTTTCGATAGAGGAAGCTCCAGCTGGGCTCACCATGAAGACAGAGCGCGACCCGGTCCCCGGAACCCTCGTCGATCCAGGCCATCCGGAGACCTTCGTAGCCGGGGAGGTCTTCTCGGTAGTGGGGTGTGTACGGAAAATCTGGCACGTCGGAGAAGCATTCGTCGGGGGTACGTACGGCTCGAATCACGGGGGTGACCCTGCCCCAGACGCGAGACGGGCGAAACATCGCCTCTCCATCTGCAGGTCGGGCCGAGGCTTCGCGGGAGGGAGGTCCCTACCGGATTTCTCCCCGGGGGCTATCGCTCAGGGCGGGCCTTCTTTACTCGGGTCGTGTGGGCGCATTCGTAGCCATGCTCGACGCCGAGGGCTGGATCGAGGCGGAGGTTCGAAGCCAGATCCAGCGAGCGGCGGGATCAAATCAGCTCCTGTCGCTGGACGAGACGGGAGGGCTCCCCAGCTTCATGCGGATCGCGGCCGATGAGCTCCGCGCCGACAAGCCCCCCCACGCCCGGGTCTATGTCGAAGAGGTGGCGGCGCGGTCCACCGCCCGCGTCGTTCACGCGCTTCGGGCCCTCCAGACCTCGGAGCGAGACGCTCAGTTCTTGAGTCAAGCCGAGGTGCGGGCCCTGGAGCGGTCGGAGCCCGATATGGGGAGCCTCGCCCGCCGGGCCTACGAGGCGATCCGGGGGAGCGACGAGAGTCTCGCGGACGCAGCGCTGAGCTTTCTCGGTCGTCCCGACGCTCGAGGGCTCCTGTACGGATTCTCTGATTTTGGCACCCGCATCGATGCTCGTCCCGGGCAGCCAGCCCGAGAATGCGTGGCCCCTGCGGTGCTCGAAGGCTTCGACCACGCTTTCCAGGCCGAGGCTCAGGACTGGGGCTCGGCGGTTCTCAAGCGCATCGACGTCGAGGGGCAGTTCATGTTGTTCGTGCATGTGTCCACCGACGGCGACGACGGGCACGTCGAGGTCTACACCGATGAGGGTGTCCCTCTGGTCTCGGGCCGGATGCTGGTGGAGAGCTTCGTCGGACCTGACCCCTACTTCGGGCTCTCCCGGTGGGCGGGGGGCCTCAGCTACTCGGTGCCCTCCGAAGAGGGGTTCTCCGAGGACCCGGAGCGACGTGCGGCCGGACAGATTCTCTCCTCTTGGACGCCCGTCGTGAGCCTCGGTGAGGGGCGCATCGAGCACGACCGAATCGCCGTCGTTCGATTCGAGCCAGCGGGGCTGGAGGCCCCGTACGCGGAGGTCGCTCGCACCGTGGTTGAGCTCATGTATCCCCGAAGCCTTCAGTACCGTGCTGAGGGTCCCGGTCCCATCCCGCTCGAGCGCAACGCGGAGATCCAGATGGGCCGCCACGTCGATCCACGAAATGCCGAGGATTACATTGTGGGCGCGTATCGCGACATCGACGATGATAGTTACGTATTCTACTTCCAGCGGAGCCCATCCGGCGTCCTCACCCCGAGGCGCGCACAGTACGACAACTGACCTCCTGCTTCGCTCGACTCGAACGTCTCTGGAGGAGCCGGCGGCCCCAAGCATGCTCCTTTGATCGAGCAGCCGACACGCCTGGGGCCGCCGCTAGCGTCCTGTCAGGGTCTCTACGGGACGGGCCCGTACCTTCCCTTCTGGCTCGTGGTAGCGATCCTCTGCCGCGTATCCGAATGCAGCTCGCCGCGGGACGAGTGAGACGCGCAGCGGGGCAGCGAAGGCGCGACGACCAGGAACACCACGATGGCTAAGAAGTAGACAGTGGCATGGGCCGGATCGACTTTAGCCTTCATCTCGCACCTCCTTCGTTGAGCTCAAAATGGGACTTGGATGGGATGCCCTGAGGGTTCCCAGGCAGGTCTCTGTTGCCCTAGTCCCCTGTCAGGTTGATTAGTTGCATAAGTGGTGAGGCAGTTTTCGCCCCTGGCGTTCACGTGAGAAGGGCGCATATTGGCCATATGCAACCGACGAGAGGCGAAGCCGGCGGGGGCGCCAGGGGCGAAAAGCGCCTCACCACTTATGCAACTAATCAACCTGACAGGGGACTAGGGCAACAGAGACCTGCCTGGGAAC
>JBCBRU010000345.1:0-9220 GCA_039819565.1 Myxococcota bacterium
CGACGACTCGAACGCCGAGCGGGTGGCGGTGATCGTCGGGGCCGGCTTAGGCGGGCTCGCTACGATCGAGGCGAACAACGAGCTGGTCAATGAGAAGGGGCCAAAGCGTATCAGTCCCTTCTTTATCCCCATGCTGATCGTGAACCTTGCTCCTGGCCAGATCAGCATTCGTACGGGCGCTAAGGGACCAAACTGGTCTCCGGTCTCCGCCTGCGCCACCAGTGCTCACGCCATTGGCGAGGCTTCTGAGCTCATCCGCCGAGGGAAGGCCGACGCGGTGATTACCGGCGGAGCTGAGTCCACGATCACCCCTCTCGGTATCGGCGGCTTCAACGCGATGAAGGCGCTATCGACTCGAAACGACGAGCCACACGAGGCTTCCCGCCCATGGGACGAGGAACGAGACGGTTTCGTCATGGGTGAGGGGGCTGGCATCCTCGTCGTCGAGCGACTCGAGACCGCCGTCGCGCGAGGGGCTCGCATCGTGGGCGAGGTGGTGGGCTACGGCAGCACTGCGGACGCATTCCATATCACTGCCCCAGACGGGCAGGGCGCCCGTCGGTGTATGCGCGAAGCTCTGGAAGATGCTGGGGTTGAACCGCATCAAATCGACTACATCAATGCTCACGGGACCTCGACGCCGGTCGGTGACGCTCAGGAGATCGAAGCCATCAAGGATGTCTTTGGTGCCGCCGCGAACCAGGTCGCAGTGTCTTCGACGAAGTCGATGCACGGACACATGCTCGGAGCGGCCGGCGCAGTAGAGGCAATCGTCTGCGTGAAATCTATCCTTCACTCGATCATCGCACCGACCATCAACTTGAACCGACCTTCGGAGGGATGTGACTTGGACCTCACCCCGAACGTGGCTCGACAGAAGACCATAGACGTGGCGCTCTCCAACTCTTTCGGTTTCGGCGGCACGAACTCTAGCCTCGTGATTCGCCGCTACGAGGCCTAGGTTTGAAGCTTTACGTGGGGGCCGACCACGCGGGTTTCGAACTCAAGCGTCACCTGGCCCACACGCTTGAAAGCTGGGGCCATGAGGTGATGGATCATGGAACCCATGGACCAGGTCGCGTCGATTACCCTGACTTCGCGGCTCAGGTCGCGCGAGCGGTCCAGTCCGACCCGACCTCATTGGGTTTGCTCGTCTGTGGCTCCGGTATTGGCGTTTCAATGACCGCGAATCGCTTCTCTGGCGTACGAGCGGTGGTGGCCGCCCTCGAGATGCAGGCGCGTCTGGCCCGTCAGCACAACGACGCCAATGTCCTCTGCCTCGGCGAGCGAATTACCTCGGCGCCTTTGGCGGAGGCCATACTCGAAGCCTTCGTAACGACGGACTTCGAAGGGGGACGTCATGCCCAACGCGTCGCGAAGATCGACGCCGTCCTAACGTCGCCCTAGAGGCGATAGCCTACGCCGATCTGCCCGCGGAATGCGGTCTCCACCCCGCGAGTATCGAGCGCCGGACCGAGACCGGCCATCGCCGTGAGGGCGAGCGAAGGGAGAAGGTGAAACTCCGCCGCGAGGCCCACCACGAGCGGAAACGAGAAGATCGCGTCGAGTCGGGCGGGGAACTCGAGTCGGATCGGGGCATCCACCATCGCCCCGAGAAGAAAGGTCCGGTCGATGGCGTAGAGGGCCGAAACGCGCAGCGGGACCCGCACGCCGCCTCCGGCGCGACCGAGCTGCGCGCTTCCGAGGAGGCCCGCCCGCAAGCCGATGGTCCATTCCGAGTCATGGACGAGCCGGTACCGTCCAGTGAGGCCGAACACGAGGGCACCGTCCACACCGTCGCCAAAATCGACATTACTGGGAGTAAAGTGCCCAACATCGATTCCAATCGTTGCACCCATGAGAAAGCCGTCCACCACCGGAACCTCGACCCCTGCCTCAAGGAGGCGCGAGAACCCGAGCTCGGCTCTGAGGAGGGCCCCCCCGTCAGGGACTCCGCCGCCCAAAAGATCCCACGAAAGTGCCGCTGACTCGGGACGGGCAGCGAACGGATCGTCGCCGGAGGGACCGGCTGGGACGCCCTGCGCGACGCCCAGCGCCAAAGTTGCCGTCAAAAGACAGGTCGGGGCCATCATGAGGTGGCTTCTCGCGGTGCGGGCCGGGAGGCAAGAGGGGAGACGGGGCGGTGGAAGACTTGTCCGCCGACCGGCACCCGGAATAGCTTTGGTGGGTGCACTGCGTTTCGGCGGCGCTCAGCGACGTGGGGCGTCGGCGTGATCACAACGAGGATGCGTACTTCGCATCCGACCCCTTGATGCTCTTCGTCGTCGCCGATGGCATGGGGGGACACGCCGCCGGTGAGGTTGCGTCTTGGGAAGCGGTCGAAGCTGTCCATGGCATGATCCGCCGCAGCCCCGACATTCTCGACGCCTACCGGAAGCGTCCGTCAGAGGAGACAGTGGCGGCCCTTCGACGCTTGGTGGAGAGTTCCATTCAAGCGGCTACGTACATGGTCTTTCACATCGCCGAGCAAGACCCGGACAACAAGGGTATGGGCACCACGATCACGGTGATGCTCGTGGTCGACAACATCGCCGTCGTGGGCTCGGTGGGCGATAGCCGGGCCTATCTTGTTCGAGGGGACCGGACCTGGCAGGTGACGGAAGATCACACGCTGGTTCAGCTACAAATGAAGGCCGGTCTGATTACACCTGATCAGGCGAAGGCTTCCCCCCGGGGGAACGTGATCACCCGTGCCGTGGGGCCTCGCGAGTATGTCCAGGTGGATACGTTTGTGGTGCCGGTTCAAGATGGGGATCGCTACCTGCTTTGCAGCGACGGTCTTCACGGCTACCTCGACCCGGCGGAGATTGCTCCTACGGTGTCCGGAAAGCCGCTGGACGGGATCTGTCGTGCCTTCATTGACCTCGCCAACGAACGGGGCGGTAAGGACAACATCACCTGCGTCATGGTCGAGGTGCGCGAGGGCGATGCGCCCTCCGTTCCGCCCGTAGAATGAAGCGATGCTCACCGGGCGCCCGTGCGGCCGGTTGCTCGCTTGAAGCTCCTTCGATCCGTACCCGCGGCGGCGTAGCACCACCGATGCTCGAGCGCGAGCCACGTCACCAAGAGGGGGCGAAGCGGCTCTTCGATGACGGAGAGATCTAAGCAGCTCGCTCGCCCAAAACGTCGCAGCAGTTCGAGAGCTCGGCGTATCGAGGCTCCATTCTTGCGTTCGCCCGGAGAGCGCTCCAGCACCAAAGCCTCGAGAGTCTCGACCTCCGCTCGGACGATGGCGAGGCGGGCCTCCAATTGAGGGCCGACGTCTACGCCTTCGGCGGCCGCTCGAAGCACTTCTCGGAGCGGGGAAGCTCGGTCGGTGTTCACACCTGATTCCGCGAGCGCTGAGGTCAGCCGGTGGCGCCAATGAGTTCTTCGGCGACGGGCTTCCCGACCTCGGTGGCCGGGACCCACGCCTCGGTCATAGATCGATCCTTCCTCTGAGGAGAGAGGTACGCACGCGGAGGTCATGCCCACCGGCTCTGCATTCCCTGGGCCAACCGCGTTCGAGCCCCGGAGCGGCTCACGCACTCAGGTCCGTGGTGGTGCGTACCTCAGCGCGTGGTGCACGGGCCACGCGCGCATCAACCGGGGAGCAGCCCCTTCTCCGCGAGCAGCGCCCTCAGGCGCTCCGGGTCGAGGCCTTGCAGCAATACGCCCTGCACATCGATGACCGGCACGCCTCCGGGGCGGATACCTGCCTGGGCCGCTTTGGCTCCGAGCTCCTCCAGGGCGGACCGCGAAGCCTCGATGTCCCTCTCATCGAAGGGGACACGCCACTCGCGCAGCAATCGAGCCGTCTTTTTACACACTCCGCACCAGCTCGCGGAGTAGAGGACGACGCCATCGCGACCGAAGCCGTCCTGGTCTCCAGCCGACGAGATCGGGCTCTGGCCGAATCTATGGCGGCTGGCTATGGCCACCGAAAAGCTGCCGTCCGCGCGGGGCTCACGAAGGTCCGCAACGTGCACATACTGAGTCGACCCTCGGGCTTCGGGAGCTAGCTCCAAGTCTACCACCACCACCGCCTCACGAGCTGCCTCCGGAACGTCTTCGCGCCGTTCGACGGTTACGAAGCGCCCGGAGTCCCGGTCTCGGTACGTAAACAGCAAGCTAGATTGTCCCTCCCGAATCGCGACCGGTTCGGGCGGAGGAGCGGGTGGAGGCGTGGGAGCAGGCTCCGAGGTCGAGGGACGGGAGCAAGCGGCCCCCATGAGAGCCGCCAGAGCCAGGCTTCGAAACCAGGTTCGAATCATCGCCGACATGATAGCTCCGGAAATTACGACAACCTCAGATCTGCGCTAAGTAGGCCCGGTGTCGGTCGCCCGATTCGAACGTTCGAACGTCGCCGGGACCCTGCAGGCTGCCGCCGAGGAAGGAGGGCTGATCCACCTACGGCTGGATGGAGGTCTAGGCTTCGCTTTCCCGGATATCGTCCTCAGAGCGCGTGAAGGCCAGATCCACGAAGTTCTGGAGCCTGGCTTGGACATCGGGCGCGGCCTGATCTGGATCGCTCTCGCTCCCAAAGGCGAGCTTCAGCGCTGGCCCGATCCCGCTCCGTCCACCGGCCGTGGGATCCCGGTGCTCACCTCCTTCGCGGAGGCAGAGCGAGCCGCGGCCCGAGTCTTGGAGCACGTCGAGGAGCTCGGTGGTCTCGAGGCGCAGCTTCACCCCGACCACGTTCGGATGATGGCCGCCCCAGACGTGCCCGACCTCGTGGCGCGCATCCTCCGCCTCGTCGACGGCGAGCGCACTGTGGCTGAAGTGCTCGCTCGCTCTCCAGCTTCGCCTGAGACCGCAGCCCGAGTGCTCGTTCGGACCCATAGGGAAGGTCTAGTGGACGGGGATGCCGAGGCAGACCGGATCCCAGATCCCCGGCAGGCATCCCCTCGACCCGGACGCTTTTCGGTGCCGGCGCCCGAGCCTGCCTCCGAGGCCGATGACTCGTCTGAAGGCCTGCTTCCGAGCCGGCTCGAAATGACGGGAACGGTGGTCGCGGAGGACCTCCGCCGGTGGCTCTCAGGAAGCGACGTGCCGGAGAGTCTGCTGAGCGATGACGCGTTCAGCTCCGCCTTCGGGAGGGATGAAGCGCGACCGGTGGCCGCCACAGCTCCGATATCAACGGATGGAGATGACGAGATGCTCGCGGCGGCGGGCGTAGGCGGCAGCGGACTTCCACACTGGCTCTGGATCGTGGGCGGGGCCCTGCTTCTTGGGATTCTCTTAGGTCTGCTCCTATTCCCCGGGGCCCAGGAACCGCCTCCCGTAGAGCCGCTGGCGCCGCTGGCTTTGACGGCGACGACGGCCACCGTCACCGCGGTGGTCACGACCACAGTTAGCGCTCCCCCGGCCGAGCCCCCGCTACGAAGGAAGCGGCGTCGCGCAAGGCGAGTGGCGGTGACGGTGCCGAGTCTCGACGGCACCCCTCTCGAACGCGCCGCCGCGCTCATCGAGGCGGGGGACGCGGAGGCAGCCGAGGAGATCCTGATCGATCTCCGAAAGTCCTCCCCCGGCAAGGCCGAGGTATGGCGCCTCTCTGCTCAGGCCGCCGTGGATCTCGGTCGGTACCGAGAAGGTGTCCAGCGGGCTCAGCGCGCGATCGCCAGAGCGCCGCGCCGTTTCGAAAGCTGGGTCGCGAAAGGCTCCGCCCTTCAGTTCGATGGGCGGATCCGCGAAGCGATCCGTAGCTACGAGCGCGCCCTGAAAGTGGACGCCGAGCATCCCCGCTCCGAAGAGGTTCGAACCGTCATCACCAAGCTCGGCGGAGAGCTGAGCCCGGAGCCCTAGTCCCCTGCATCAGAATTTGCGCCGGGCGCACCTGTTTCGAAGTTCTAAGGACACCAAGGGTCGTAAACGGGACCGACGAAAACGAGTGGCTCCGGAGGGGCCGGAGAGGAGGTTCGAGACCGGTCCTGGGTCTCGGCGAGGTCTCGAAGAATCCCATCGGGAGCGCTCGCCCACGCCGCATCGAGAGCCGTGGCCACTACGACTCGGACGAGGCGACGGAGAAATCCGTCCGCACAGAGTTCGAAACGCAACACCGGGGTCTCGTCCAGATGGCCGGGTTGGCACCCCGCCCTAAACAGGTGTCGGACCGTAGAGCGACCGATCGGCGTCTCTCGAGCGAAGGCGTGAAAGCAGCGTCGACCGACGAGGGCCCGCATGCGTCGATCGAGGCCCGACGCGAGGCGCCAGGACCCTTGCGGGGCAGGGTAGTGGTAGGCGTATCTCCGGGCTCGGGCCCAAAACTGGGCGTGAAAGCCGTGAGGGGCGTAGCGAGAACGAAGACATGTCAGCTCTCCGGGGGCGGACGCATCGACGGCTGCCCCTAGGGTGTCCAAGTGGAGCGCTTCGTCCGCACGGAAGCTGACGACCTGGCCCGAGGCTGAGACCCCGCGGTCGGTGCGTCCGGCCACCGCGAAACGACGGAGTCCGGGCGCGAGTGGTGTGAGAGCCTCACGCAAACAACCTTCCACCGTTCTCCGGTCGGGCTGTCGGGCCCAACCCGCGAAACCTCGTCCGTCGTAGGCAAGTACCAAGACGTGATCGACGCCGCGCGACCGCGCGCGCGCGCGGCGGTCGGCGAGCCGGCGTACCCATCTCGACCCATCCCGTTCCATGCGAGTGCATCCACTCTCCCCGGGACTCTGGCAGCTTGCTAGCGTGCGCGCATGGCCGGCGACGAGGGGCGGGCGCTCGCTGAGGACTTCGAGGCTTTCTCCGAGGTCATTGCGACGCTGTCGGAGGAGGAGGCACGCGGGCTGGACTCCAGATGGCTCTTCAGAGCCGAGGGAGCCGTCTTCGGTCCCATTCCGGCTCGGGAGTTGCTCGAGCGGCTGTATGATGGGGAGCTCGGGCCGGACACCGAGATCGCTCCGGAGCATGGCGATTTCCGCGCCTTGCGGCGGTACGGGGTCTTCCAGCGGCACGTGGAGCGGGCGGCAGAAGCCGCGGCCCGTCGAGCGGCGGCGGCGCGGGTGGCCGAAGCCGCCACCCGCGAGCAGAGAAGCCGTCGACTTCGCTGGGCTGGCGCGGCCCTTGGGGTCGTGCTCTTGGGGTCGTTGGTCGTCTACGGAGGGGTCCGAACCGGTCGCGAGTGGTCCGCCGCCGCCGCTGCGACAGCCCGCGAAAAGGCTCTCGCGGCGGAAGTCGAGGCCTTGCTGGCGGGCGTGAGCATCGAGCCCCCTCTCATCCCTCTGGTGGACGATGAACCGGAAGCACCACCGCGGGCGAAGACGAGTCCCACCGGACGCCGACCCGGTCGTCGGCGACGACCCCTCGCGGGCGGTCGCAGTGGTCCCCTGAGCCAGCGGGAGGTGATGCTCGGGGTTCAGCGGGTATTTCCTGGTCTCGTCGCCTGCATCAAGGGTCAGCTTCGGAGGGACCCCCGGACGGTCGGCGAGACCATCGTTCTGACCTTCGGTATCGACAATTCCGGGCGCGCCCGCGATGTGAGTTTCCAGGATCGCTTCCTTCGGCGTTCGGCCATGCTGGGATGCACGCGAGACCAACTTGCACGCGCCCGCTGGCGGGCCTACCGAGGGGAGGTCCGGAACGTGGAGTACCCAATACGCGTGCGGCGACCGAGTTGACGCGTATGAGCTTGAGACACCCGGCGGTGGGCGCAGGAAAGACCGACTCACCTCGAAAGAGACCCAGCCGAATGCAGGAAACGTGGTTCAGCGAGCAGCAGAGACGTTTCCGTCCGCAGACGAGCCGGACCGCGAGCGCGCTCGCGGCAGTATGGACGAGGAGGCCTCGGCCGTGACGGACCGCATTCAGCCGGAGAAGCACGTACCGCTCGGCGAGATTCTCATTCGAAAGGGCGTGCTTCGGCGACCTCAGCTCGACGACGCGCTCGTGGCCCAGGGGAGCTCTCTGCTGCCGATCGGCTCCACTCTGGTCCGCCTGGGCTTTGTCGAGGAAGAGGTGGTGGCCGCAGCCCTTGCGGAGCAATTTGGTTTGCCAGCCGTGGATATTATGGCCTCCACCCTCGACACCAAGGTCCTGGGGGTGGTGCCGAAGGAGGTGGCTTCTTCGCACCGCATTCTTCCCTTGGCCTTCACCGGGGACAAGGCGCTGAATCTGGGACTGGCCAAGCCGGGCGAGAAAGGGCTGCTCGACGAGATCGCCTTCGCGAGCGGACGAAGCACGTTGCCCTTCGTTCTTACTCGGATTGGACTCGAAAAGGCGGTCCATGCTGCCTACGAAGCTCGAGCCCGTGGAGCCGAAGTGTGGAAGGGACCACGTTCGACCCACGACGAGCCCCATCTTGAGATCATTCAGCCTCCCGCCGTCGAACCCCCGTTGGAACCCGAGATGCCCGGACCGGCCCTCGAGGCCTTCCCGGAGCCCCCGAAGATCAATCCCCGCCGTGAGGGTTCCAAACCGCGGATTCTCGCGGTGGACGACGAGCCCGAGATCCTGGAGATTCTCACGTTGTCCCTTCAGTCCAAGGGCTACGAGGTCGTCACTGCCTCACGCGGACGTCAGGCCCTCGAACTGCTTCGTTCGGAGGTCCCCGACCTCGTGCTGCTCGATGCGATGCTCCCCGAAATCCACGGCTTCGAGCTCTGTAGCTCCATCAAGCAAAGCGAGCACTTCCGACGCGTCCCGGTGATCATGATCTCCGCCATCTACACGGGGTGGAACTTCAGCCAGGACGTTCGACGGATCTACGGCGCGGACGACTACATCGAGAAGCCGTTCAAGATCAAAGAGGTGCTCCACAAGGTGGAACACCTGCTCGAAAAGTCGGGGGGTCGACCTAAGGCTCCGGAGGCCGAGAAGGCGCAGCGCGACTCGAAGCGCGTCATCAAGCTCGGTTTCGAGCGCCTCCGCTCCGGCGAAGTCCCCGCCGCCCTCGCCGCCGCGGAGCAGGCGGTGCGCCTTGACCCCTTTGAGTGGCGGGCACACTACCTCAGCGCCTCGGCGATGAATGCGGCCGGACGGTTTTATGAGGCGATCTCCGCCTATGAGCGGGTTGTCGAGCTGGACCCGGGGCAGTTCAATGCTCTCAAGAACCTCGCCGTGCTCTACGAGCGACAAGGCTTCAAGGCGAAGGCCGTCGAGATGTGGACGAGAGCTCTCGAGGTCAGTCCCACCGACGCGGTGCGACAGACGATCAAGGCTCACCTCGTCGACCTTCTCTAGCGGCGTTGCGCCGATGGGGCGCGCGTCGGATCTGCTAGGCTGCTCGCGC
>JBCBRU010000346.1:0-9204 GCA_039819565.1 Myxococcota bacterium
CCCGTTCTTGAGAAGCCCCGGGAGGGCCACTCGATGGGCCTCGAGCTCCTCCGGAGCGCGGCCTGGTCCCACCGCGAGCGCATACTCGTCGAGCCATGGCTGCAGGGCCACCCGGAGTGGATCTGAAGCCTCGCCAAGAGAGACGTCCCTCGCGAGGTCCTCGAGCCCGGGCGCGAGCTCCGCCCACAAGACGGGAGGATCCTCCTCTGGGCCGGGCCAGGCTGCGGTGAGATCCCGATGCTCGAGGAAGCTTCGCACCGCGTCCTCCAACTCCCCTGAGGGCGTTTGGCCCGGGCGCCGGACGCGACCGCGCGCCAAGAAACGACGTAGCGGCTCCGAGGGGTGTTGCAGCTGCTCAGCGAACCAGCTCCGAAACGCGAGAGCGAGGAGCCGCCCTCCATGCCCCTCCACGCGGAAGGTGGGGTCGATACCGGCATCGAGGGGGCGAGCCCTGAGGATCTCCCTACAGAAGCCATGAATGGTGTCGATGGTGGCCTCTTCTAGTCGCGCGATGGCCCCTTCGAGCCGAGCTCTCGCCTCGGGTGAGGACGCAGTCGTACGCTCTGCGTCCAACTGTTGACGCAAGCGCAACTTGAGCTCGCCAGCGGCCTTTTCGGTGAAGGTGACGATGGCGAGCCGGTCGACCTCGACCTGGCCCCCCGCAAGGAGTGCTACGGCACGGCGGACCAGCTCGCGGGTCTTGCCGGAGCCCGCAGACGCTTCGATGAACAGCGAACGGTCGAGGTCTTCGAGCACGCGCCGTCGGAGCGCTTCATCCGTGGTCACGCGGAGTCCTCTTCGGTTGGAAGGCTCGCCTTCGCGTCCGGCGTCTTGCGAGTGTTTCGTCGCTCCTCGTCGGTACCGCAAATGGGTCGATAGTCACAGAATTTGCAGGCTCCCTTTCGCGGGGCGGCGGGGAGCCACCCCTCCCCGAGCTGAGCATCGATATGTTCTAGGATACGGCTGAGCCTTTTCCGAGCTCGAGGGCCGGGGACCGTGTAGTCCGACGAGAAGCGCTCTCGTTCGGTGCAGTAGGCCAGCCGCGACGACTCGACTTCGGCACCCACCAGAGTCTCGGCCGCGAGGGCATAGATCATGGGCTGAAGAGACTCGGAACGATAGCCTTCGGCGGGGCGACGTCCCGTCTTGTAGTCGGTGATGCGTAAATACCCATCGCGATCCCTCCGCTCCACGAGGTCGATCGAACCCCGGACCAAAAAGCGCTCCAGGATCCTCACCGGCTCGGTGCGGCTCGCCTCATCGCTTTCTCCGCGGCTCGCTAACCCGAAGGCGAGTTCGGCGTGAACCGGCGAGAAGCCGGAGGGGTCCTGAAGCTCGTTGCGAACCCAACCCCGGAGGTCTCGCGCCAGGTCCTCCACCTCCCGCCGCCATACTTCGGGGAGGGCCGGGGCGAGGCGTTCTTCGTAGTCGGCGCGGGTTTCATCCAAGGCCACTTCGAGATGCTCGAGCAGCCGCGCCTCGTCCTCGGCCTCGAAAGGAAGGAGGTCGTCGTCCCGAATTCTTTGGAACCAGCGAAAGAGTGAGGAGTGGGCAATGTTGCCCTTCAGAATCGGATCCAGCTGCTCGAGGCGTTCGACATCCTCCCGCGGCCGCAGGCGAAGCACGGAGGCGAGGAAGAACCGGTAGGGGCACTTCGCGTAGTGTTCGAGGCCCGTCGGAGAGTAGGGTCTCGCCCCGAGCCGATACCGGACCAGGGCTTCTGTCGAGGCATCCTCGGTAGGCGAAGCCACGAGCCCGTCGTTTGGACCGTAGGATGCCCGCCAGCGAGCGGCGCGAGCGCGAATCGCGCGCACGAGGTGAGGGTGAGGAGTACTCGCGCCATCGACCAGGTAGCGCCCAGCCCCGTCGAGAGGTGCGGCCCCCGAGAGGCTTTCGGCGAGCACCGCGAGGTCAAACTCCGTGGCATCGATGGCATCGAGCGGATCGGCAGGCACTGACCACCCGGGACGCTCCTCCCATCGGGCCGCCGCCTCTCTTTCCAGGAGGTCGATGCGGGGCAGCGCGCCGCGAGCGGCCCGCACGAGGTCGAGAGCATAGAAAGACGGAACCCGAGGGCGACCGCGCTCCGGATCCAGTCGTGGCCACGACGCCTCCAGCGTCATCTCGGCCACATCCAAGGCTGTCCGTAACCGCATCCGCTCGTCCGCCGCCTTTCGCGCTCGCGTCGTAAGATTCGGCTCCAGGTCCAGTCGCTCTTCGTCTGGGAGAAGCGGGTCCTCGTCGGCTCGCTTCGGGAAGCCCTTCTCCGCCAGTCCTGGGAGAAAAACGACCTCGAAACTTCGGCCCGCCGCTTCGTCGACGCTCCCCACCCATACTTCGGCGGTTTCTGCGTTCACCGGGGCTTCGAAGTCGTCCCGGAGAAAGGCGAGCTGTTCGTGGAGGACCAGTTGAACCTCGACCAGCGATACTGAGACCGGACTTTCGAAGCCCCGGAGCTCGGCGAGGACGCGAAGGACCGGGGCTGGAGCCCGCAGGGATCGAACCGCTAGGGCTTCGAGAGCCGAGCGCCATGTGGTCCAGGGGGCAGCGCCGGGAAGCTCCGCCAAGGCGTCGATCAACGGAAGCGCGAAACTCTCGAGGTGGCGAAGGGCCCGAAGATCCAACCGGACTCGACCGGCTCCCTCATCGCCCTGCTTGAGAAGGGCATCGTGGCGCTCTTCCAGCTCGGCCCTCAACCCGCGGAGCCGCCGACGCCAGCGGTCTTTTCCACCCACCACCGAGGCGTCCACGAGAAGCCGCTCCCACCGAAAGGGCGCCTGCAGTCGGCCGTCGATGACCGGGACCTCCTCGGGCTCGTCGACCGGTAAGGTGGGAGCGGGGATCCCATCCGGCTCCGGTTCGAGACTAAAGAAGACCAGCTGACGATCGTCGGGTCGCGCCGCCACCCAAGGCACGGCGGCCTTCGTCGGCGTTTCGGGATCCGGATCCGGGACTTCACCAAACGAAAGGTATTCAGCAAAGCGATCGGCGGAGAGGCCCTCGCGAGCGCACGCCAACAAGGCGAGCAAAGCCCGCCCCGCCGGCGAGGGCCGGCGCGTCGAACGCGTAAAGCAAGCCGGGATCTGCGCCCTTCGAAAGGCGTCTTCCAGTCGGTCTCCGTACCGCTCAGGTTCTCGTAGAAGGACCGCCATCCGATCGAAGGGCACGCCGCCCTCGGCATGAGCAAGGATGCGGCGGGCGACATCTCGAGCCTCGGCGGTCTCCGAGCTGGAGGAGAAAACCACCAGACTCGGGTCATCCTCGCCTGCAGCCAGCGGTCCGGGCGCGAAGACCTGGGCTCGGGCTCGCTCGAGAGCACAGCTGGGAAAGGGCGTCGGGATGGGTTCGGGCTCGCCTTTCAAACTCTCGGCCCATGATTCTCGCTCGGGGTGGTCCGGCGAAAGTACAGCCCAGGTCTGAGTGGCCCGTTGCGCAAGCTGGGTCAGGAGTCGCGCGTCGCCGGGATTCCGCGGGGCGCAGTCGAGGAGGATCAGACGGTCGACCTCCCACCCCGAGGTCTCCAGCCGCTGCAGCGCCGCCCGTCGAATCTTGGCGAGATCTGCCAGGCCCCCCTTGTCGAGGGACCGCACGTACGCTTCGAGAAGCTCGCCCAGCTCCCGGCTGCGAGGGCCGCCCTGGGCCAGGCGCGCTGTGCTCACCTCCACCGCACGCAGTTCTGCGAGGGTCCGGGCTAGGGCTCGGGGCAGCCCCGGGGCGTCTCGGAGCGCACCGAGGCCGCCGGACTGTCCGGCGCGGGCGAGCGCTCGCGCCGCGAGGGCCTCCGCCGCCAGCTCCCGCAGAGGGATCTGTCCCTCCCGGGCCAATACGGGCTGAGCGAGGGACAGCTGGAGTCCTCTCCAGGTCACGCGGGAGAGGCCGTGGACGTGACCCAGGCCTAGGCTCAGCCACAGCTGCTCCCCTGCGTCGCGACTCGGAGCCACCAGAAGCCCCCGCTCGCCGGGAGCGAGGTCTAAAGCTGGCCTGAGCCCTTCGTAGCGCGCGCCCGTGCCCCGCGCCGTGCGGAGATACCGCATGACCCGTCTTTACCACGCCCACCCCGCACGTTACGCGACCTGCATGTCCTCCCCGCGCACCCTCGGGCCGCGCCGCTTCATCGCCGTGGCGGGAAACATCGGCGTGGGCAAGTCCACCCTCGTCGAGTTCCTCTCCCGCCAGTACGAGGTTCGTCCGATATTCGAGCCCAACGAGGAGAATCCGTACCTTCAAGACTTCTACGAAGACATGAGACGCTGGGCGTTTCACTCGCAGCTGTACTTCTTGTCGGCGAAGTTCCGCCTTCATCAGCAGCTGTCCCACGTCGAGGAAGCCGTGATTCAAGACCGGACCATCTACGAGGACGCGGAGGTCTTTGCCGAAAACCTCTACCGACAACGGAAGATGACGAAGCGGGATTACCTCACCTATCGACGGATGTACGAGGCGATTATCGATGAGCTTCGCCCTCCCAGTCTCATGATCTATCTGCGGTGTGGAATGAGGACGCTCAATAAACGCATACGGTTGCGGGGTCGCCCAGAAGAGCAGAACATCCCCCGCACCTATCTCATTCGGCTTCAGGAGCTCTACGAGGAATGGTTTCAGCGCTACGATCTCTCCGAAACTCTTATCATCGACACCGACGAGCTCGACTATCTTCAAGACCTCGTCGACCGCATCGACCTCTTCTCTCGAATCGAGGCAGCTCTCGAGCTGCCGCCGGTCAGCTCGAGCTCACGGTCGGGAACATGAGGCGGATAGGCTTTGGCTTAGGAGTCGCGACTCTGGTCGCTGCCGCCTGTCAGCCCCCGGCCCCTGAGACCTCGACGCCGGAACCCGTGATCGAAGAGCCAGCCCCCTTTGACCCGATTCCACGCCCTGCGAACCCCGACGCGGTGCGATACGAGGTTGGATTCGAAGGGAGGGATCAGCGCCGGCTGAGCGTCCGTGCTCTGTACCCCGTCAAGGATCGAAGCTCCGTGGAGCTTGCAATGCCGGTGTGGATACCCGGGAGCTACCTTCTTCGAGAGTTCTCTCGAAACGCGGAGAGCCTCGTGGCTCGAGCCCCTGACGGGGCCCCCCTCGAGATGGTGAAGACGGCCAAGAACCGAGTTCGGGTGCGCGCCGACGGGCGAGCCTCCATCGTCCTGGAATATCTGCTGTACGCCCATGAGCTCACGGTGAGGACCTCGTTCGTCGACCGAGATCGTGCCGTGGTGAACCCGGCCGCCACGTTCTTCCAGGATATGGGACGGACCGAGGCGCCGGTGGAGATGCATCTCGACCTGCCCGGCGGATGGGAGGTCGCGGTGGCGCTTCCCCACGTAGGCACGGCGACCGGAGCCGCCTTTGCAGCAACGGACTTCGACGAGCTGGTGGACTCCCCGCTGATCGCAGGAGCGAACCTGGTCGATGATCCCATCAGCTTCGAAGGCGCCGACGTGCACCTCGTGCACCTCGGCGACCTACGGCCCTTTCCGAGAACCCGAGCCCAGCAAGACGTCGCGCGGCTCGTAAAAGCGCAAGCGAGCTTCTGGAGAACGCTGCCGTTCAATCGCTACCTGTTCTTGAACGTCATCGACAACGCAGGCGGAGGTCTCGAACACAAGGCGAGCACGCTGCTCTTATTTCCTCCGAGCCGGCTGAAAGGGCTCGACGGATGGCGGAGCTGGTTGGGCCTGGCCAGCCATGAACTCTTTCACGCCTGGAACGGTAAGCGACTTCGACCGGCCGTACTGGGACCTTTCGATCTGGAGCGCGAGGCATATACGGAGTCTCTGTGGATCGTCGAAGGCCTGACTTCGTACTACGACGACCTGATTCTCCGCCGGGCCGGACTTCACAACGACAAGAGCTACCTCGCCGAGCTTTCTAAGGTTGCGGAGAGCGTGGCTCGAACGCCGGGTGAAGAGGTTCAATCCCTCGCCCGCAGCTCCTTCGACGCTTGGATTGAGTTCTATCGGCCGGATCCGGAGTCTCGAAACCAGGGCATCAGCTACTACCGAAAGGGGGCTCTGGTCGGCCTGGCCCTCGATGCCGAGATTCGAGAAGTCACCGGAGACCGTCTAAGCCTGGACGACGTGATGCGGGCGGCTTGGAAGGACTACTCCGGAGCCCGCGGCTACGGGGACGACGATTTCTACGATGTCCTCGAGGCGGTGGGCGGAGCAGGGGTGCGCGCGCGGGCTGAGGCTCTAGCTCGGACCCCCGAGCGCATCGACATAGAGCCCACCCTTCGCAGGTTGGGCCTCCGCTTCGCTGAGTCGAAAGCGTCGCCAAAGGACGATCCGCTCGCTCGGGCAGATTGGGCCGGCCGTCGGAGCGACCTCGGTTGGACCGGGAGCCTCAAAGAGGGGCGTTGGGTCGTGGGAGAGGTTCTTCGAGGTGGGCCGGCCTGGTCAGGGGGCATCTTCCCGGGGGACGAAGTCTTGGCCATCGACGGGGATCGACTGCCTGCCGATGGACCCACGCCCCTGCTTCGTCGGCATCCTCCCGAGTCGGTGATCGAGGTCCTGGTGGCCCGTCGAGGGCGCGTTCAGGTCCGAACCGTTCGCGTGGGTGTCCGGCCCGAAAAGCTCGAGATCGTGATTGATGAACGCGCGAGCCCCGAGACCGAACGCCGACGCAGCGCGTGGTTGTTGGGGCTTTAGGCGATGCGCAGACCACCGTCCACGTAGTAGGTGTGACCCGTAGCGAAGCGGGCCGCGTCGCTCGCGAGATAGAGAGCAAGGCCAGCAACGTCTTCTGGGCTTCCGATCATCCCGGCTGGAGTCCGCGCCACCAGTTGCTTGCGCACGTCTGGGTTATCGACGAGCGCGGAGGCAAACTTTGTCTCGATGAACCCAGGGGCGATCGCATTGATACGGATCCCGTTTCCCCCGAGCTCGATGGCTAAGGTTTGGGTCATCGAGATGACGGCCGCCTTGGTCATGCCGTACACGCCCTGAAACTGCCCTCCCATCGTGCCTAAGATGGAAGCGATGTTGACGATACTTCCAGGTGCCTCCCGCTTGAGCAGGTGTCGGGCCACCGCCTGTGTGGCCGCGAAATAACCTTTAACGTTCACCTCGAAGGTTTTGTCCCAGGCGGACCACTCAGTATCGAGAAACGGGCCGTAGTAGGGGTTCGTGGCCGCATTATTAACGAGAACGTCTACCTGGCCGAAGGCTTTGACGACGTCGGCCACCATGGTCTCGACAGCTTCCGGTCGGCCGGTGTGACAGGCCAGAGGAAGGGCTTCCCCGCCGTCCTCGCGAATCGTATTGGCCACCCCTTCGAGGCCCTCGATCTTTCGCGAGACGAGCGCGACGCGAGCGCCCGCGGCGGCAAAGGTGCGAGCGATGCTCGCCCCAATTCCGCGGCTTGCGCCGGTGACGATGGCCACACGATCGTCGAGACGGAGCGGCGGAGCGGCAGCGGGGGTTTCGGAAGTCATGGGGGAGGAGGGTCCTCCTTCGACCTTGGAGTCAACGACCGCGGCCGCGGGGGCCCTTCGGATCCTTGGGCGCGGGACCAGACGGTCCTTGGAGATCGATACGGCCCCGACGAGGTCGGCCCCGAGGGCTGGGAGCAGGGCCTCGAGACCCTGCCCTCGGGGCCGCGCGGGTCGGGCCGCCGGGGCCAGGGCGTCGGGGAGCGAACGCAGGGTTGGGCAACAAGCTCTTGAGCGACACGCTGCCCTCAGGGGCAGCTTCGTCGTGTCGCGGCGCTGCCTTCGCGGCGTCTCCGCCGAACATCTGCTGGAAGGTTTCCGCCGACCGCGCCTGACCTTCGCCCGCCTCGCGTTCGAGCTCCTCCATGATGGGCTTGAAATGAGGGGCTTGCTTGGCGACGAGGGCGCGAAGGGCTTCCGCTCCTTGAGTCTCCCCGTCGGCCTCGAGAGTCAGAGCGAGTGCACCGAGGCTGGCGACGGCACTCCAAAGGACCTGAAGATCCGAAGACAGGCCGAGAAGCTGAGCGCTCGCGGACTCGAGGGTCTTGGGCTCGAACGTCTGACCGGCCTCCGTGTAAGCGGAGAAGAGCTCGAAGGCGATGGGATGGATCTCCTTCGGCATGGAGAGGTCGATCGACGGCATCGGTGGGAAGCTATCGAATGCCCACCTTTGGGAAAAGCCGGCCATCTCCGGTTGATGATTTTCACGATCGCATTTCTTTGGAACACTTTCGCAAGGTGTGGACGGGAGACGCGACACCATTGCTCGTCTCCCTCTTCATTCGAGGTCGGCGGCGTCGATTTCGACACTGTGCTCGTCGCGATCCTGCTCACGCCTCTTTTCGCTTCGTCCCCCGACGCCCGGGCCGTGACCGAGCCTCACGAGCCTCGTGACCAAACCGTCGAGATCGGGGTAGGGGCGGGCGCCTACGTCCTCACTGCGGCTCCAAACCCTGCCGACGCCGGGGGACGTACGGACCTTTCGCTCGGGTTTCGTCTGGCCTACCTCCCGTGGAGTTTCGTGGGCGCCGAAGCCGAGGCGACCTACCTCAGCTCACGGCGCGGGCTCACGGACTCCGGAGGATACGCGATCCGGGGCCACCTCCTGGGGCAAGTGCCGGGACGTCTCACGCCGTTCGTTCTCGTCGGCGGAGGGTTGCTGCGGCGCCCCAGCGAGCTCGAGGAGGGCAACTCTCGCACCCTACACTGGGGCGGAGGGCTGCGATGGTACACGCACGCCAACGTGAACCTCCGCGTCGATGGTCGGCACGTCCTTGCCTTTCAGTCCGACGGACTCCGGCAGGATATCGAAATCACCGTGGGCTTTGGCTTCGCCCTGTTCCCTGAGGAGGAAGCCAAGATTGCGGCGAACCAAAGTGCTCGCCACTCGTCGCTCGCCAATGTGCGCTCGCGAGACACGTCGCCCTGAGACCCAGGTCCAGAGGTCGAGACCTCGTCTCGAGCGTCGATGTGCCCGGGTGAAGTGTCTCAAGCGTGGACCCCATACGTCTGGGCCCTGACGGGATTCTTGGCCCTGTGGCCGGGCCTGGCGCACGGCCAAGCGAGCCTGAGGGCTGAGGCGCAGGCCCCGGAGCCCCCCCCCGAACCGGGTCGCTTCGACCTCGAGATCGGAGTGTTCGGGGGCGTCTTCGTCCCCTCCTCGGAACATGAGCTCTACGACTCTACGCAGAGCTTTCAGAGTCCTTACCAGAGCGTGGGCCCCAAGATTGGGCTTCTCCGACTCGGCTTCTATCCCCTCCCTTTCCTCGGCGTAG
>JBCBRU010000347.1:0-9197 GCA_039819565.1 Myxococcota bacterium
CAAGGAGAACGGCCGCGCGATGGCCGCCTTCAAGAGAGCCAAGGCCATCGACGGCGAGCACGCCGTAGCCAACTACAACATCGGGGCGCTCGCTCTCGGGCACCGCGACTATGACCTCGCTGCTTCGAGCTATGAAACGGTGTCGAAGTCTTGGCGTGACAACTACGACGTCGTGGTGGGGCACGGATACGCGCTCCAGGGCCAGGGCAAGCTCGACGAAGCGGCCAGCACTCTCGAGAAGGCGCGGACGCTCCTGACGAAACTCCCGACCGACCGGCCCCAGGAAGACCAGCAGATCATCCTTCAGCTCATGGTCATCTATCAGAACGCGGAGCAGCCTCAAAAGTCTCTGCAGTATGCAGAGGAGTACATGAAGGCTGAGGGCCTCACCTGCACCGAAGAGGACTTCGACGGCTTCTGCGGCCGGTACAACGGCATCAAGCTCATGATCCAGATGGCGGCCGATGCCGCCGCCGCCCCCCCTCCGGAGGAGACGGAGCGCCAGGCCAAGGATGCTTCGGAGTCCACCATCTTCACGGAAGGGGATGACCCCGCTCCCGGTGAAGAAGGTGGCGAAGCTCCCCTAGACGATGGCACCGCTCCCGCTCCGGAAGGCGATGCCCCCGAAACTGCCCCTGAGGGCGAGACCCCGGCCGCCGAGCCGGCAAGCTGATGAGGACAAGATCGATGATGAAGCTGAGCACGCTCGCGGCTGCCGCCGCCTTTGTTGTGGCCACCACCTCCGCCGCCGCGGCCTTCGCGCAGGAGGACAAGGTCGTCCGCCAGGCCGACCGCACCGAGTACAAGAAGAAGACGGTCATCGACTTTTCGGACGTCACGATTCAGGGCGAGCTGACCAAGCCCGAGGGTTCGTATCTGTTGAACCGCAAGAAGACGAACTTCCGGTCTCTGCTGAAAGCGCGGGCGGACTTCCTTCCTGAGCTCATCACCTCGACCGACAACCTTTGAGCATCGAGGCCCCCGGGAACCTGGGGGTCTCCACGGTGTCTGACCTTCAGCAGCAGAGGATCGCAGTGGAACTTCAAACGCACGAGCCCGCCCCCGGCACGAACATCGTCACCGAAGACTCCGGTATCGCGCCGGAGCTCCTCCAGCTCGAGTTGGCTGAGGAGGAGCGGCCGACGGATCAGCAGCACGTCCTCGAAGTCACGGTGTTCTGGGGCGACGACGTTCTGGACGAGGCGCAGGTCGCGAAGAGTCGACCGGTCACGATTGGACCTCGCCACCAGAAGGGCGGAAACTTCGATCTCTCCGTCGACGGTGAACTTCCTTTCCAGAAAAACGTCATCGCGACGAATGAGGGGAAGTCGGCCGCCATCGATGTCCCTCAAGGTGCGAAGGTAGCCCTGCGGCGGGCTTCAGGCGCGATCGAAGACGGGCTTCCGGCCGGTCGACACACCCTCGGGATGGGCGACCGCCTCGTGTTCAAGCACGGGACGCTGACCTACAAGCTCGAGTACGTCCGAGGAAACGCCGTCCTTGGGAAGGCTGGCCTGATGGACTGGTTCTTCCCTCGAGTGTTCATGATCTCGGCGCTACTCCACATCTTTTTCGTGGCGGCGGCGTGGATCACGCCGGACCTCAATCGCAGCATGCTCGACGAGCTCCTCCAAAAGGACAACCGCTTCGCGCAGATGATCCTCAAGGCGCCCGAGGAGGAGAAGAAGACGAAGAAGCTCGATCTCTCCGGGGCCAAGGGGGCCAAGCACAAGGACGAGGAAGGCAAGTTCGGCAAGAAGGACAAGCCGAAGGAGGACAAGGTCGCCTCGAAGGCGGGGGCCCCCCGCGTCGATCCCAACAAGCGTGAGAAGGACCGCAAGATCGCGATGGACTCGGGGCTTCTGGGCATGCTCAAGGGCGGCGATTCCGCGGTGTCCAACGTGTTCGGGCCGGGCGGACTCGGCTCCGGCATCAACAACGCGATGGGCGGACTCCGCGGCACCGAGATGGGTGACGCGGGCGGAGCGGGCGGCCTCGGTACCCGCGGTACCGGCGCCGGCGGCGGCGGCAACTCTCTCGGCATCGGCGGCCTCGGAACCCACGGGCACGGTCGGGGCTCGGGGGGCTACGGCAACATCGACCTCGGCGGACGAGGCAAGGGCCGGACCCGCATCGTCCCTGGCCGCACGATCATCAAGGGCTCTCTGGCCAAGTCGGAGATCGCCCGTGTGATTCGTCGAAACCTCGCTCGCTTCAAGTACTGCTACGAAAAGCAGCTCAACTCGAATCCAAACCTCGGCGGGAAGGTTTCGATCTACTTCACCATCGCACCGACCGGCACGGTGCCTCAGGCCACGGTTCGGGAGACGACGATGAACAACAAGACGGTCGAGGACTGCACCGTGCGCGTCATGAAGTCCCTGAAGTTTCCCAAGCCGAAGGGCGGGGGCATCGTGGTCGTGACCTATCCCTTCGTGTTCGCTTCGACCTGACCGGACTTGAACCTGCCCCTCATGCGTGTATTCATTCCCGCGCCCATGCGCTACTCCAACCTCCTCGTAGCGGTCCTGTCGGCAGGTCTCGCCACCTCCGCTACTTCCGCCTTCGCGCAGGACGAGAGTGCCCCGGCCGAGGGCGCCGCAGCGGACAGCGCCGCCAGCGCTGCCGCTGAGGAGGAGGAGGACGGCTTTCCGATTCGCCGTGGCTTCTTCGCTATCGGCGACTTCGGCGGGTACTTCTCCTTCGGCGGCCGGAACACGAACCTCCCACCGACGTTTCCCACGCGAACCGTGTCCAATCTCCAGCCTTCGATCGGCCTGACCCTCGGCTACGACCTGGTCAGCAACGAGTCGATCAACTTCGCGGCCGGGATCCGACTAGGGATGGCCTTCAACGCCGGGGCGGGGCGGCTTTCCGACTCGGATATCGATCAACTCGGTCAGGCTACGGCGAGCACGGCGCCGGCCGACTATGACCTCATGCAAGCCGGCGTCGCCTTCAAGCTGGGCTTCATGGTTCTCGAGCGTCTCGCCATCAACGCGGTGGCGGACGTGGGAGCAGGATTCGTGTCGCCGGACCCGAGCGCACCCGCCAGTCAGCCAGACGGAGGCGACGTGTCCATCGGGGTCCTCTTTGGCGTGGGGCCCGGCATCGAGTTCTTCACCTTGTTCCCCGGCTTCTCTGTGGGGCTGGACCTGCGTTTCGTGGGCACCATCGCCAACGAGTTCACACCTGGCCTGTCGATCACGGCGCCTCTGAAGTACAACTTCTGAGGCATGTCCTGGCTCGATAGGCTCGCCGAGATCCGGAAGACGGACTGGACCCAGATCCCCGACGCGGAGCGCGAGGCCATGGCTCTCGAAGTCGTGACCATCGCGAGCTACGCGGCGGCCGCTGCGTCTTTAGTTCCGGTCCCCCTCGTCGACGTCGCGCTCTTGCTCCCGGTCCACACGGCCATGGTGATGACCATTGGCCACGTACACGGGCGTAACCTCTCAGATGCTGAGGCCAAGCGGGTGGCGCTCGAGCTGGGAGCCGTGGCTGGCGTGACCCTGGCGGGTCGGGCCGCGTTGTCGGCCCTCAAGAAGGTCCTCCTGCCCGGGCTCGGCGGCGTTCTGGCTGCGCCGGCGTCGTTCGCCGTGACCTACGCGCTGGGCCGCGTGGCCAACATCTACTTCAAGGATCCGTCCGTCAGTCGAGAGGATCTCAAGCAGGCCTTCTCGGACGCCTTCAAAGAGGGAAAGGCGAGCTATCAGGAAGAGAAGGCTGAAGCCTATCGGTCAGATGGGGCAACGCCCGAGGAAGACGTGGTCGACGTCGAGGCTGCTCCAGCAGCGTCCGCGACCGGCACGAATGGCGGCGCCGACGGAAGCGAAAGCTCCGAGGGCAAGCTTCGGACCAAGAAGCGCTCGCTCTGATATCTTCCTCGCCCGATGACTGGCGAGATCTCGACTGGAGCGAGCCTCGGGCCTCAGGCCCCCGTGGAGCTGGAAGCGGTCCAGACCCTCGACTGGTGCGCGATCCGTCGAGCGGAGCCAGACGCGCTGCGGGCCGCAGAGCTGGAGGCGCTCGAGATCGTACGGGCCCTCGCCGTGGAGAGCCTCGCTCACGACGTGGACGCGGAGCTGGACGAGCTCGACGAGCGGCGACGTCATCTGGCCCGCACGGCGTGGCCGAGTCTCCCGCTCGATGGGTATCGCCTGCAGTCCTCGCTGGGCGCTTTCGTGGTCGCACGCGTGGCCGTGACTTGGGTGCCTTCGGGGCAGATCGGTCTTCGGCGTCATCCTCTCGAGCGGGCCGCGGTGGTCCGGGCTCTCGGACAGCAAGGCGTGGACGCGGTCACCGCCGAGTCGCTCCTCGGCGACTGGATCGGACCCCCTCCAGGCTTCCGGGGGACCGAAGACGGTCTGGATCCAGGCGCTCTCGCGGGGCTGGCCGAGCGCTCACTGACCCAAGAGGAGCGAAACCTCGCCCTGGCCCAGGTGGCCGCCAGCGGTCGTGATTTGGCTCGGCTCGCCACCTGCGTTCGGCTCTGCCGCGCGGTGCGTCGCCTTCTTCCCGTCCTCGCCAGCGACGGGTTGGGGTCGGATTTCGTAGCCACTCTCGCGCTCTTGGCTACGGGGCATCCCGACCGCGCTCTCGCGCTTCTCTCTCGTCAGGACTCCAGCCTCCGGGCTCGAACCGTGCGCGAGCTGGCTCGGACGTATCTTGCCTTCGTCAAGGGAGAGGACATGAGCCTGGAGCCGGACGGATGGGCCCCGCGCGGCCCTCCCATGACGCCCGAAGAAGCGCTCTCGGGTTCCGGCGAGGACACGAACCCGGGCGTTCCGGTGCCGGAGCCGCATCCCGCCTCGAACTTCGAGGTCGGTCTGACCGAGGAGCTCGGCGAAGGACCTCCGGATCTTCCTGAGGATCCCGAAGATGGCCTGCACCCGGAAGCGGAGGCGATCTCTCCCGAGGACTACGATCTGGCCGCGGCGCTCTCGGTGGGCGCGGGCATCGAGGCCCGAGACGGCGGAACCGCGGACCTCGAGGAGGAGGTCGAAGAGATCCTGGAGATCGTCGAGGAGTCCGTCGATCCCGAGTCCGCGATCGGCCGCGGATGGCGGCAAAGTACGCCGCCGGATCTTCCCGCCTGGTGGCCGGAAGGTCCGAGGGCCGAAGCGGAATGGGCGGCGTGGACCATCCTCGCGGAGCATCGCCGATCCGGTCATGCCCTGGGGCTCGCCGAGGCTTTCCCCGCGGATCGCGGAGGTCCGGTGCCTCCGGATCCGCGCCTCGTGGGGAGCAGTGCGCTCCGCGACGGTCCCGGTGCGGGTTCCGAGGCGGAATCCCCGGCCGAGCCCTATCTACCCGCGGTGCGGGGCCTATTGAGGGCCGTCATTGCCGCGACGCGTGGGGAAATCCCGTCGATCGAGCGTGCGGGCGGGCTCGACTGGGCGCTTCGACGCGCCGCCTGCTTGGCTCGCGGACGTCAGGGGCACCTCCAGGCCGCGGCGAGCGCCACCGGAGACCTCTGGCCCGAGGAGGCCCCCGAGCAAAGGTGGATCCGCGACCGGAAGCTGAGATACGAAGGACGCCAGTCGGGTCCCCCATCAGCGGAAGAGGTGCGCATGCAAGCCGCGCCGCTGGTGCTGGATCTCGCTCGCGCCCTGGCGCGGACCTTGGCCGGAGCTTTTCCGGACCCGGTCGACCCAGGCTAGAGCCTATGGCCGACAAGCTGCGAAGTCTCAAAGACCGTGCCTCTCGTTTCTACGCTGAAGGAAAGCTACGCGACGCCCTCGAGCTGTACGAGCAAGTCGTGGCCGAGGAGCCACGGGAGCTCGCCTGCCGCATCAAGGTTGGCGATCTGCGTCGACGGCTCGGCGACAAAGCCGGGGCCGTCAAAGCCTACGCTGATGTGGCGCGGCGCTACGCCGACGACGGGCTCCTCCTAAAAGCCATCGCGGTCTGTAAGCTGATCCTGGTTGCGGATCCGGACCATACGGCGACCCAAACGATGCTGGCCGACCTGTACGCGCGTCGGAAAGCGGGCACGCCCGACGTACCCGCCCTTCCCGTAAACCCCACTCCGGATCCGGCCACCTTGGGCGACGTCGCCTGGCCGAGCGGGGTGAGGATGATCGACCTCGACGCTCCCCCGGAGCCGGAGTCCGCCGCTCCCGCGGTCATGTCCTCGTGGCCGATGAGCCAGCCTGTCCTCGTGCCTCAAGGCCAGCTCGTCCCGATTATTACGGGCACGCCCGAGAAGCGGAAATCCCTTGAGGAATCGACCCTGGACATCGAGATCACAGAGGCGGTTCGGGAGGCGGTAGCGCCCGCCCGGCTCCCTGAGGGCGATGAGCAGCTCGACATCGACGCCACCATCGAGACCACCCTCGAGCTCGTCGACGTTCTCGAGGCTTCGTCACCGTCGGCCCCTGCAGAGATCGAGGAGACCTTCCCCGAGGCGGTGGCGGTGGGCGCCGAGGTCGGGAGCGAAGAACCCGAGCCCGTGCCTCCCGCCAAGCCAGAGGTCCCCCTCATCCCCATGTTCTCGGAGCTTCCGAAGAAGGCCTTCGTCGAGATCCTCGTGCGCATGAAGATGCACGTGCTTCGTCGGGGGGAGACGGTGATTCGCGAGGGGGACGAGGGCGACTCCTTCTTTGTCATCGCGTCGGGGCTCCTCTCGGTGAGCCGCATCGGAGAGGATGGCGCTCCGATTCGACTCGCGCACCTCGGCGACGGCGCCTTCTTTGGCGAGATGGCCATGCTGCAGGATGGCCTGCGAACTGCCACCGTCCGGGTCGAAGAGGACGCCCAGATATTCGAGATCTCCCGAGAGCTTCTGGAGGAGGTCATCAACACCTACCCGACGGTGGCGACGGCGGTGCGAAACTTCTATCGCCAGCGGCTGCTGGCGACGGCCATGGCAACCCACGCGCTCTTCGCTCCGTTTCCCAACGACGAGCGCCGGACGCTGATGGAGCAGTTCAAGAGTCGCTCCTTCACCCCGGGCGAGGTCATTCTCGAAGAGGGCAAAAAGGGGAACGGTCTCTATCTCCTCCTTCACGGGCGCGTACAGGTCACGAAGAAGGCCGAGGAGGAGGAGGCCGAGCCCATCGCGCTGGCCGAGCTCAGCTCCGGGGACCTCTTTGGGGAGATGTCCTTGCTGACGAACAAGCCCACCAACGCCACGGTCACCGCCCTCGAGGATGCCTTCGTACTTAGGCTTTCCAAGAAGCGCTTCGACGAGCTCGTCCTCACCAACGGCGCCATTTTGAATCTCGTCGGAGAGCTCAGCGAGCGCCGGGCCGAGGAAAATGACCGGGTCCTCTCAAATCAACTCGGGGCCAACGGAGCCGTTCTCGTCTGAGGCTGAGGCGAGGGCCCCGCGGAGCATCGATCCCCGGTTGACAGTCCGTAGGGCTTCCGCTTTCCTCCCGGTCCCCAGGCGGGGTTCCGGGGCGTAGCGCAGCCTGGTTAGCGCGCTTGACTGGGGGTCAAGAGGTCGAAGGTTCGAATCCTTTCGCCCCGAAACCGAATCCAAGAGAGCCCAGGTGCTCGTCGGCACCTGGGCTCTCGTCTTTTTGGGCTCCATCACATCGCGTCCCGGTTTCTAGCCGCCTTCCGCGGGACGGGTCGCCCGGGGCGTGGCCCGGGGGCCCGAGGCCGGGCATGATGTTCGGCATGCGAAGTTTCGAGGTCCGAAAGGACGACATTCGCGAGACGCGCCTCGTCGAAGCGCCGGAGGTCCCGCTCGCCTCCGGGCAGGCCCGGCTGAAGGTCGACTTCTTCTCCCTCACCTCAAACAACGTCACCTATGCGGCGATAGGGTCGGGCCCACTGGCCTACTGGGACTTCTTCCCCGCGGAGGACCCGGCCTGGGGTCGAACTCCCGTCTGGGGTTTCGCGGAGGTGGTAGCATCCCAAGCCGAAGGCGTGGAGGTCGGTCGCAGAGTCTACGGCTACTTCCCCATGTCGGAGTCCCTCGATGTCATTCCGGTCAAGGTGTCTGCCGGTAGCTTCATTGATGGGGCGGAACATCGGCGGGGGAAGGCCGTCATTTACAACCAATACTTTTTCACGGACGCCGACCCTGCCTACGACGCGGACTTCGAGGCCGAGCAGACCTTGTTCCGACCGCTCTATGCCACGGGCTGGCTAGCCGCTGACTGCGTAGCCCGCTCCGAGCCGCCCCCACAGAACGTGATCATCTCGAGTGCCTCCTCGAAGACGGCCTTCGCCACCGCTCATCAGGCGAAGTCGCGAGGAGGTATCACGGTCGTCGGCTTGACCTCAGAGCGCAATCTGGCCTTCGTTGAAGGCACCCGTCTCTACGACCGGGTCGTGACCTACGAGGCCGCTGAGCAGCTCGCCCTGTCCGGGCCCACGGTGTTCGTGGACTATCTCGGGCGCCGCCCCGTCACCGCAGCGGTGCACGCGGCGGTGGGTGAGCACCTGACGCGAAGTCTCGTCATTGGCGTCGCGGACTGGGAGGCGCAGACTCAGCCTCGCGAGCGCGTGCCCGGGCCGAAGCCCGAGATGTTCTTCGCTCCCGGATACATCGCCGAACGCGTCAAGGCGGACGGGCCTGCGGTCCTCGCCGAGCTCAACTCGGCCAACCGCGCTTTCTATCCTCTATCGCGAGAGTTCGTGGTCGCCCGTCGAGAATCCGGTACGGCGGCGGTGGAGCGGACCTGGGGAACCCTGGTGGACGGGAAAGCCTCCCCTGCGGATGGTTACGTCGTTTCCTTCACCGAGGCGTGAGATCTCAGCTCATCTTTGACGGGATTCAGGTCGGGGCGTGGGCTCTCGTTCCGCTCAGTCTCGTATTCGCAGGTCTCCTTGTCTGGGGAGCTCGCCGACGCCGCTTGCAGCGCGGGTTGGTGCTGCTCGGTCTCCTCGTCCTCGCCTACGCGCACTTCATCGAGCCCCGGATCCTCAGGGTGGTCCGGCATGAGCTCGCGATCGAGCGCTGCTTGCCTAGGCCAGCCAAGCTGCGGATAGGGCTCATCGCCGATCTTCACGTCGGTGCTTTCCGAAACGCGATGTCGCTCTCTCGCATCCGCGCCGCTCTTCAGGCCGCTGAGCTCGACGCGGTGTTGATCGCGGGGGACTTCGTCTACCACCTCGAGGTCGAGCGCTTTGAGTCGACCTTTCGGCCTCTCGCCCGCATGGGGGTAGACGAAGTCCCCCGCGATCAACACCGCGTCGAGCTCAGCGGCCTGAAGAGCGGCGCGGATGCGAGAGAGCGA
>JBCBRU010000348.1:0-9193 GCA_039819565.1 Myxococcota bacterium
AACATCTCCCCATAGGTGAGGCGGGCAAAGAGCCCTGGCGTTTCCCACGCTGCCGCCAATACTTCATTCGCTACCTCGAGTTCGTGAAAGCCCTCCTCGCGGCCCTTCCTGGCGTCTCAACGAGCACTTCGAGCGCTTCCTCGTTGGATTCCGGAGATCCCGTAGCTCGTGCGCTCGCCCTTCAGTCGCGGATCCGGTCCCGCCTGGAAGGGGACGTGGTGCTGGGCATCCCGCCCAACCCGGTCCGGGTCCTCGTCGCCTCAACCCACCTGCTCGAACAGCTCAGCGATGACGCAATATGGCCTGCCGAGCTCCGTCTCTTCTCGGAAGGCATCGTGCTCGAGCGCCGCGTGCGAGCGTGGGCCGAGTTGACCCTCCGGAGCGAAGGTAGGATTGCAGCCCAGAACCTTCTCGTCGAGGAGGGCTTTCACGAACTCGAGGTAGCGAATGAAGTATTGGCGGCAGCGTGGGAAACGCCAGGGCTCTTTGCCCGCCTCACCTATGGGGAGATGTTGATGAGCGACGTTCAGGGATGCCGGGTGCCGCCCTCCGATTGTTCGCGCTAGTGTCCCGTCTAGGGCATCAAAGCCGAGAAATAGAGTCAGCTCCGACGCGCGAGACTATCAGCGACCGATACTGTCGATCATGTTCTTCGCGGTCTGGTTGTATTTGTCGATGATCTGCCTGAGCATGTCGAACATCTGGGAACGCTTGTCGATCATGCGCTTGAGCTTCATGGTCTCCACGTCGATCGAAGGCGCCCCGTCGTCCGCCCCCCCTGCTTGAGGGTTCGCCGCTGCCTGCTGGGCTTTCTGGTGGAGCTTGTGCACCTTGTCGGCCTGCGCTTTGATCTGCTTGTCCATCTGCTTCATGATCATCATGAGCATCAAAGCGACCTGGTCTTCGACGGTGAGGCTCCCGTCCGCGAGCACAGCCGCGATGTTACCGTCTCCATCGGTACCGGCGGCGTCCGCATACTTCGACTTGCCGGGGACTTCGCCCGTGTCTGCGGCGGGAATCGTACCGTTGGGAAGGAACGGATTGTTGCCATTGGCGAAGGCAGGGTTGGTGGCGTTTCCGGCGTTGCCGTTCTGTCCAGAACCCATCATTTGACCGAGAAGGTTCTGCAGCGCTCCCATGATCATGTTGTTGAACCCACCCATCGAGCCTCCGGCGGCGGCCGCGGCGGGGTTCATCATTCCGAGCTGATTCAGCGCGTTCATGGCATGGGCCGCGGCGAGGTTTCCGGCACCGCCGGCCGGGAAGAAGCCGGGCGCGAAGGGCTGGATGGTCATTCGGCCGTCGGCGAGGCCGTCCGGAAGGATTCGCCCGCCAAGCATCATCTCGGCTTGGGCCCGAGCGAAGGGGTTTTGGGTGAGCATCCGCTCGAACATCATGCCCCGCTGCCGGTCCATGAGACCGCGAAGACTGAAGGGGTTCGCGCCGGTCGAGCCGAAGTCGAAGGTCCGGGGCATGGCGTAGCTCCCCGGGCACATGCAGCCCCCCCACGGCGGACCGTGCATGTGGGTCGCGGAAGGAATACCGCCGGACTGCAGCATCTGGGCGAGGGCTCCCGGTCCCATGAAGCCCGCCGCAGCGCCGAAGCTATCCGCGAGGTCTTGGAGGTCCCGGACCTGTTGCTCGACTCGCTCGAGGCGCTTGAACAAAAGGTTGGAGTTGATGCCGAGGGCATTGAGCAGGTGACTTCCGCCGATCATGACCATGGTGTGAGTTCCTTCACTTTCCGACTGCCTCCGGGCAGCTCGCCCGTACACAGAGCAAGGCCCAGGCCAACATGAGTGGCTACGGCGACCGACGTCCGCGCTCCACCTGACTGTGCAGTCTGCAACGAAGTTGGTGCATATCTCCCGACGCTTTGCCCAGGGCCATGGGATCAGCGACGCTGGTCCCGCCGTGGCGCCGGCTGGTCCTACCCACGCTGGAGAGTTCCGGCTGCTGAGCCGCGCAGCCGTCAACGAGACGTTCGAGCTGTGGCGAGCCCGCCCGAGAGCGGGGGCCCGGGCCTGCGGCCTGGAACGGCCGGCCGCCCCGCGCTCTCGCGATGCGGCTTGGACGAAGGCGTACAGCGCTCAGGCGGCTCGGACGGTCGGGCTCGCTCATCCGCACCTGGTCGAAGTGCTCGCGGTGAACCGGGCCGAAGGGGGAGGTCCCTTCGTCATCGAAGAGTGGATCGATGGCCTCGCCCTCGACGCTCCCGCAGCCCAGGACCTTCCGCCACGTCTCGCTCTGTTCGTCGTCGCTCAGGCCGCTCGAGGGCTCGGGCATGCTCATCGAGCGGGCTGGGTCCACGGTGCTTTGACGCCGGGAGACATACGGATCGGCTGGGACGGCGCCGTTAAAGTGGCGAGGGTAGGACGCGCCGTTGTAGGCGCCACGGGCCTCAGTGGACGTTCGACCGACCCCCTCGTTCACGAGCAGCTGCCCTATCTGTCCCCCGAACATGTCTCAGGAGAAGCCATTGCGGCGAGCGCCGACGTCTACGGTCTCGGAATCATCCTCTACGCGCTTCTATCCGGCGAGGTGCCGTTTAAGGCATCGAGCGATCTCATGACGGCACGGGCCGTCCTGGAGAACGCCGCCCCTCGACTCGGTGCACGCATCCCGGGTCTTCCGTCGGACGTGGAGACCATCGTCGAGCGTGCGCTCTTCAAGCACCCTAATGATCGTCCCGGCGGGGTGGAGCCGATGATCGCGGCTCTCGAAAGCGCCCTGGACTCGGGTCCGCCGGTAGAGCAGAGCGACCTCGCTGACCTTCTCGCGGCCCGGCGCGAAGGTCAGGTCCATCGCTTCGACCGGGCCCCTTTCGCGTTCCCCGCCCCAGCCGGGTTGGTCCCCGCAGGCCCGGAGGCCGGGGTCCGACCTCGACCGGGGCCAACAACAGAACGGTTCAGACGCCGATGGGTGCGCCCTCGGGAGCAACCTCTGCCCTGGATTCTGTTCTTCGCGGCAACCGCCGCCCTATTGGGATGGGTCGCCAGCGGCGGACTTCGTTGGGGGAGCTAGGCCCCGAGCGCCGACTCCAGGCGGCGCGCGATGGATCCTTCGAGCTTCTTGGCGTCGATGCCTGCAGCCCGCGCGAGCAGCCCGAGCTTGATGTCGACGGTCACCTCGTCGTCCGAGACCGCAACCGTGCCCGAGACCCCGGGGCCCTTCACGGCCGCCTGAGAACCCGACCACTCGAGCCGAGCGCCTCGCTTTTGAAGGTCTGCCGCGAAGCTCTCGAGCGCGTCTTTCGCCTTGGCCGACCCCAGCTGGTGGGCCTGTCGAACGGAGACAGAGCTCACGGACTACTTCAGTTTCTTCTCTACGAAGAGCACGTGCTTGCGGACCTTTGGGTCGTACTTCTTCAGCTCCAGCTTGCTGGTCATGGTCCGACGGTTCTTGGACGTGACGTAGAAGTAGCCGGTTCCGGCCGTCGACTCGAGCTTGATGAGCTCCCTGCCCTGCTTCGCCATTCGCGCGTGACTACTGATCGGGACCGCGCCCGTCAAGTCGTCCAACGACCCGAACCGCGGGACGGCGGGTCTTTCGCTCACGGACCTCTCCAACGATCGTACCGGTTTCGAGGCGACGGGCTTTCCGAGGCGAGAGGGTGAAGAGCAGGCCCCCGCTGGTTTGAGGGTCACACACGAGCGCAGCCACCGCGGGTCCGGTGCGTCCGAGCTTTAGGTCGTCGGCGCAGCCGTCCAAGTTGACCTTGGCTGGCCCCGCCGGACCGGGGTGGCCTTCGAGCTCGGGCCTGACCCCCGGCAGTAAAGGCAGTGCCGAGGCTTCCAGAATGAGGTCGACGTCCGAGGCGCGGGCGAGGTTTGCGGCATGACCGGCCAGACCGAAGCCCGTCACGTCCGTCGCACAGCGTACGCCAAGCGACTGCATGTTCTCCGACGACTCGCGATTGGTCTGGGCCATGGATGCGATCCAGCTTGCCTTGGCGCCGGGATCGAGGCGTTCCGCGCGGGATGCTGCGTAAAGGAGGCCGGTTCCGAGGGGTTTGGACAAGACCAAGAGGTCCCCGGGCCGGGCCCCACCGTGGGTGCACATCCGGCGCGTAACCACCTCTCCCGTGATTGCGAACCCAAGCTTCAGCTCGGCGTCTTTGACGGTATGGCCGCCCACCAGAAAAGCACCGCATGCGGCGAGCAGGTCGCGGGCCGCGGTGAGCATCTCTCGCACGGGCTCCGCCGGGAGCGTCCTCGGAAGGGCCAAGATGCTCACCGCCGACGTCGGCTGCCCTCCCATGGCGTAGATATCGCTCACCGCGTTGGCGGCCGCGATGCGACCGAAGCCGACCGGATCGTCAATGATGGGGGTGATCACGTCGACGGTATGGAGAAGGGCGCGACCGCCCTCGAGGCGCACCGCCCCAGCGTCGTCGGCGTGCGCTGCTTCGAGCACCACCCGACGATCTCGAGTGGGGGTCAGGCCCCCGAGGATTCGACGCAGGTCACCCGGACCCACCTTGGCCGCTCACCCGCCCGAGAGGGCATACTGGGTGAGGCGGATCTTTTTCCCCATCGCGGGACAAGCTAGCAACCCGAGGGAGCGGGGCCAACAATCGCCTCTCTCCCGAAAGGGTGCCTCTCAGTCGAGCTCCAGAGCGGCGAGTGCGGCCGCGGTTTGGCTACCGGGATCGAGCTCTCTCCGTACCCTCTCGAGGTCGGCCGGCTCATCCACGTCTCCGATGGGAGCAAAGGTAACGACCTCGATATCGGCGCTACGCGCCCGCCGCAAGGTCTCTTGCATCACGAGGGGCGTGGACCAAGCCATCTCAGCGAAGAGAGGGGTAAGCTCCGCGTTCATTCCGAACAAAGGGTAGCCGCCGTCCAGGGCGGGAATGAAAGCGGCTCGCGGATGTCCGACTTCGAGAGCGTCGAGAACTTCGACAATGCGCGAGGGGGCCAGGCTCGGGACGTCGGACCCCATCACGACGGTATGGCGGGCAGCGCCCGATCGCCACGCGTGGAGCATGCGGGCTCCGAGCCCGTCGCCTTCTTGTGCCACCACATCGAAGTCCGAGGGGGCAAGCGCCTGGGCTTCGTACAAAGGTTCGTCCTGCAAAGCACAGGCGAATACGGCCCGCCCCGGTCGAGCCTCGAGGGCGGTGCGCACGTGGGCGAAGACGTCCGCCAAAAAAGCTCGATAGAGGCGAGCCGAGACTGCGGGTGGCAAGCGCAACCGCGTCTTCACTCGGCCGGGAACAGGCAGCTTGCCCATCACCACTACCGCTCGATCGGTTCGCGGTGAGTTCAAAAGGCCAGCACTGCTCCCGCCAAGAGGTCGAAGGCTTCCGACCCTACGTTGGCATCCACGATGGCGGGGTCATCGCTGAAGGCCGAGCGGTTCCCGGAGCCCTCAAGGTCGACGGAGCGAAGGCTGTAGGCCACGCCGATTTCGATACCGAGAAGGTCGGAAATCCAGTAGCGACCCCGAGCCCGGGTGCCTACCCGAAAGCCCTGGCCGTTTTCACCGGTGGTGACCGGCGACTCGTCAAAGCCGAGGATCGCGCCGAACTCGCCTTCGAGATCGATAGCGATGTTGCGGTTGAGCTCGAGCGCCACCCGTACTCCGCCGCCGAGGGCAAAGGTAGACCAGGAATTGACCACGGTCTGCTCCCCTTGATCGGTGACCAGCAGCGTTTCGTAGTCGACTCCTACGAGCGGGGTCACCGCCAGACCGCTTGCTTCTCCGAACCGAGCTACGTCGAAACGCCAACCGAGGTTGCCACCCGCCCCGATGAACTGTCCTCCCGGATCGGTAGGGTCGAGTGGGGGCCGGTTGGGGTCGTCGACGACGGCGATCTGGAACTGGACGGGCATGAAGCCGAAGTCACCCTCGGCGAGGAGTCCGAGGTCGGGAAGCGTGAAGACTGCGTGCGCTCCGAGGGCGAGCAGGGGCTCGAGCGAATAGTTGTGGCTGGTGGGTTGCCCCCCCACCGTGATCGAGTAAGAGGAAAAGGTCCTACTCCCGCCGGACAGCGCAAAGCGGAAGGCCTTGCGCTCAGGGCGGGTGGTGTCGCTCTTGCGTTCCCGGCGCTCGGTCACCGCCGTGGCCCCTCGGTCGCCACCTCTGGCCGAGTTGGAAATGGAAGGCGGAGGCGGGCTCGCGGCCGCGAGGCTGTCCTCGGAGCGGCGGTCCCTCATCCCCATGCTGGAATCACTGTCATCGACGGTGGGACTGATGGCGCGAGCGCCAGGGGGCGCCAGCACCTCGGCTACGTCCGCGTCGTCGGAAGGCCGACCCCTCCGGTCCGCTTCGATGGCCCGAGCAAAGCGTGCGCCAATCACCCGTCCGGTGGCGGTCGCCTTCTTCTTGCCTTTATACTTCCTCTTGATCTCGGCCACGACCGATCCGTCGGAGGCCCGACGCAAGGTACCTTTCGCGGTATAGCGACCTCGTCGTCCGCTGAGACGCACGACCGCCAAGTATTCGCAGGCCGCAGCCATCGCGACCTCGGCGGAGGCTACCGCCACCCCGAGCTCCTCTGCCGCTTCCTCGAGGATGTCACCGCGAACGACGGTGAGACCGGCCTTATCGAGGCCCGCCACCACGCCCTTCGCCGTGGCCCCTCGACCAGCCGGCTTGGGACCCGTGACCAGAGGGAAGGCGACATCGGACTGGGCTCGCGCGGAGCCCGGCAGCAAAAGACCCGCACAGACGAAAAGCGAGAGAAAAATACGTCCGAGCATCGTCAGCGTTCAAAGCATCGCTGACCGCCGGGGTCCACCGGCCAACCGTCGGTGGGCGTCAGCGGGAGCCGAAGATTCGGTTCAGGAGAGCCTTACGCGCGGCCGCAACTTCTGGGTCCACCTTGCGGATGAGCTTCGGCTGCGCCGGGGGGAGAAACGATTCTCTCTGCGGGCCGGCGTCACCCTCCGTCTGGGTCTCTGCTTCGGCTTCAGCGCGCTCTTCGAGCTGGGCCGCACCGTCGTCGCGCCGGCGTCGACCTCGTCGCCGGCGACGGCGACGGCGACGAGGCTCACCGTCCTCGTCGGGGCTCGCGCCATCGGAGGGAATGAGCGCCTCGCTCCCTTCTTCCTCGGTATCTTCCGAGGGTTCCGAGCGAGCCTGGGCCGCGGCCGCCAGCAGGGCCTCGGCATTGTAGGTGCCCTCGCCCGCTTCCACGTACTCGGCGATGGCGAGCGCCTGCATGACGTCGAGCGTTTCGATCTCCTCACCCGAGACCCCATCGTCGTACACGACGTCGATCGCCTCCGCCCCGTCCTCGAGCCACTCCTCGGGAATCGGGGGTGGGGCCGGGATGGGGGGCTTGGGGACGCCGCGTCGACTCCCGCCGCGTTCGCCGGCCGGCTTGCCGGTAAACGTGGTGCCCCCCTTGGCCTCCATCGCCGCGGCCTCTTCGCCTTCTCCGCGACCGCGCCGCCGTCGGCGTCGGCGCTTGGAAGAGGCATCGCCGTTGGCCTCGGCTCCCACGGGTTCGGCCACCTCGGCGGAACGCCCTCGTTTCTTGCGCTTACGCTTGCCTCCGCGGCTGCGCCGCTCTTCTCGGGGGGGCAACTTGTCCGTGATTTCGTCCAGGACCTCCTTGTTGGAGAGGTAGGTGACCTCGTCCTTGCCCCGGTCCATTTCAGAGCGTGCGATGATTACGATCCGGCACGCGTACTTGCGCTCGAGAGCGAGAAGGTCGCCCCGCTTCTGATTGAGAATGTACTCGGCGGTATCTCGATGGGTGAGGACACGAGCCTCACCCACTCCGCCCTGGGCTAACCGCGCCTCGACGCGACGCAACAAGGACAGCGAATGGCTCTCCCCCGTCCGCAACCAGCCGGTGCCGTTGCACACGGGACAGCGATGCTGGAAGGCCTTCCGCATGCCTTGTCGGATGCGCTGCCGAGTCAGCACGCACAGCCCCTTGGAGTTGATGCGCGAGATCTTGTAGCGCGCCTTGTCCTCCTTGGCAGCCTCGGCGAGGACGTTCTCAACTTCTCGTTTGTGCTTCGACTCCTCCATATCGATGAAGTCGATGACCACGATTCCACCCAGGTCTCGGAGCTTCAGCTGGCGGGCGACCACTTCAGCCGCTTCGCAATTGGTTTTGAAGACCGTCTTTTCGTGGTCTCCCTCAGAGGTCATCCGACCCGAGTTGACGTCCACCGCGACGAGCGCTTCCGTCTCGTCAATCACGATGGAGCCTCCGCTCGGCATCTTGACCTGCCGCTCGAAGGTCTCTTCAATCTGCTCTTCCACGTGGTGGTAGGAGAAGATGGGAATCGGATTCTGGAAGTGGATGAGCCGCTCTGTGTAGGCCGGCATCACCTCCTCGAAGTACTCTACGGCCGCCTCGTACTCCTCCTTCGCATCGATAAGAACTTCGTCGATCTCGTCGCTGAAGAAGTCTCGGAGGGTTCGGCCGATGAGGTCGGGTTCACTGTGGATGATGCTCGGCGCACGAGCGATGTCCGACGCGCGCTCCAGCTTCTGCCACTGCTCGACGACTTTATCGAGATCCCGCTGCAGAGCGAGACGGGTCTGGCCGAACCCCGCGGTCCGCACGATGAAGCCGCAGCCGTCCGGCTTCTTCATCTTTTGAGCGAGAGTGCGGATGCGCTTGCGCACCTTCTCGTCCTCGATCTTGCGACTGATGCCCCCCGCATCGCTCTCGGGCATCAGCACCGTGTAGCGTCCGGGAAGGGAGAGATAGGTGGTCAGGGTCGCACCTTTCTCTCCAATCGCGTCCTTGGCCACCTGGACCACAATCTCTTGGCCCCGTTTAAGGACGTCGTTGATGCGCGGTCGTCCCTTGCCGTTCCATGGGCGGTTGTACTGCGAGGCACTCACCTCGCTGAACGGCAGGAAGCCCTGCTTGTGCCGGCCGATGTCTACGAAGGCTGCCTCGAGGCTACCTTCCACGTTATGGATGACGCCTTTGTAGACGTTCCCCTTGAGCGTGCTGGTTTCGGAAGCTTCGATATCGAGCTCAAGAAGCTCGCCATCCTCCACGATAGCGATGCGCAGCTCGTTGGGCGCCATCGCGTTGATGAGCATCCGGATGGTCATGGGAGGTTGTTCTCCACGCGCGAGCGAAGCGTGACGCCCTGGCCGAAGCCGAGCGGGCCTCCATCGAGGTGGGGGGCGCCCCAGCGGGGGGCGGCCCTTCGATGGCGTGGCGTGGCACGGCGCTCGGGGCGCGCGTCGCAAGGCGGCTCTCCGAGCA
>JBCBRU010000349.1:0-9174 GCA_039819565.1 Myxococcota bacterium
CGCGTCGCAGGTTGAAGCCGGGATCTCCGGCTCCGAGGCGGGTGAGCATGACTTCGTCACCGGCCTGCGTGGCCGAGATCAAGGTGTAGAACTTTCGCTCGTGCATCCATTCGAACCGCCGGCTCCCGCCCGCCAGGACGCGAGCTTTCGCCTCTACGAAGAGGTGCTGATACCCGTGTCCGTCGCCGAGGGGTTCCGGTCGGTCCGCCTGCTCGAAGTCGAGGTCGGTGCTGATGATCTGCCCGAAATAGTGAAACGGAACATCGTACTGGCTCTCTTCCGTCGTCCCGCTCTCCGCTTCGAGGAGGTCCAGGACGATGGGCACCGCCGAGCCGGGAAGCTCGAGGAGAGCCAGGGTGCGCCGCAGCGTCCGGCCCGGATAGGCATGGCGCTCTCGCGCGCTCACGATCTGCGCGGAGGGGTCTCGGATGTCGAAGACCCCGCGCTCGGAGTGGTGTTGGCTCCCGATCTCGTACTTTCCCTCGAAGTGAGAGGTCTCGTCGATGACCAGCGTGTTGTGGGCGATCGACTGCTTCGACCACGTGGTATTCTCGGGGAGATAGTTACCCCCACCTTTGGGTCCGATGTTCACGAATCTCGCCATCCCGTAGTCCTGAAGAACCTCGGTGCCCTCGCGGTACAGTGAGAAGGATAGCTTGTCGTAGTGCCCGTGGCTCAGACCTTGCGCGCTATACTTGAAGACGAGGGTCAGAGCCTCGTCTTCGGCGCGCAACACAGCCAGACCGCCCTCGTCACCCTTCGCGCCATCCCGGACTTCGAGGGAAGTCTTGGAAAAGGGTTCCGCCTCGCCCTGGGCCAGGGCTCGAGCCACGGCAAAGCCCGCCCCGTCGAGAAGCACTCGACCCTGAGTGGCTGCGATGGACAGGAGCCTACGGTTTCGGCTCGCCGCGAAGCCCACGTCTACCGCCGTCACCAAAGCATCGGCGCGGAGGGACATGCCCTTTTGGGCGTCGTTGAGCGGAAAGAACTCGCCGTCCTTATCCGAGAGCTGAATCAGCGTCTCCACCGCCTTGACGAGGACGCCGCCGTTTCGCTCGAAAGCCTGCTCCGGATACCGGGCGTTTCTGAGGCTCTGCGCGAACACCAAGAACGGGTACATCGCGTACCGCTGGTAGTAGGGACCTTCGGTATAGTAGCCGTCCGGTGAGAAGGCACTGTCGAGGTTGGCGAAGAATCCCGCTTTTTGCCCTTCCGCGCGAATGAAACCCCCATCGTCATCCCTAGCCTCACCGGAGTTGTCCATATCCAGTCCGTAGAGGGCCCTCTGAACCAGCGCCCGGTCTCCCATGACGAGGCCGATCATGCCCACGGCGGCGGTGCCCCACGTCGAGTGGTTGTGGATCCGGTTGAAGAACTGCGGACTTGCTACCGAGAGATGGTCCGCGAAGGGGCGAAAGAGCTCGCGCTCCAGTCGCTCCCGCTCCTCGGGAGCTAGGAAGTCATAGATCGCGTCGTAGGCTTGGCTCATGAACACGAGCCAGTTGGCGTCGTTCAGGCACTGCCAGAAGAGCTTCCCTCGAGCGTAGGACCTCGTCTTGGGGTGAAGAGGAAGACGACCGTACATCGCCGCGTACTGGCGCAGCATGTCGCGGACGTAGGCGGCGTACTTTTCATCGCCCAGGATCTGATAGAGCGCTCCCGCTTTGTGGGCGACCGCATAGTTTCGCTTGTGGCGCTGGTGGGTGTAGCCACCCGAGTAGTCGCGAGGCTCGGGGGTGTCGATGCCCGCCGCGATCTCGGCGTCGACCTCCCGCTGGGCGGCGGCCAGGGTCGTGAGGAAGATATCGAGAGACCCCTTCTCGCTCCGCATGGCCCGTACTTGGGCGGGGGTCATGACCAGACGAGGGTGGCTGGGGGCCTCGGCCCGGCTCGGGGGCACGCAGCCGACGGCCAGGAAGAGCAATGGGATAGATCTGAAGTCCCGCCGGTTCCCGAACACGAGTGCCCGACGTAGCGCGTCGGGGGCCGGGGCGGTACCCTTTCGAGATCCGCGCGGGGCGAGCGCCGCCTCAAGGCATCGCGGTGATCGTGGCTTCTCCGCGCCAGCACTCGGGATCGCAGCCTTCGCCGTTGGGACGAGAGGTCACCACGGTGAGAGGCACGGTCCCCGAGAAGCGCGCGCCGGACGCCGTTTCCAGCTCCACTTGGACACTCTCGAGCCGCACCGAGTCGCTGCCGATCTCGATGCGGTCTCCCATGCAGAAGGATGACCAGGTGTTGAAGTTCCCCGTGACCGTAGACGACGCGGTGCCGCCGGACGTGGGGACACAGGTGAGCCGAGCCTCGCTCTGGTTAGGACCGGTCACGGTGGCGGTCACCACCAAAGCGGTGCCGCCGCCCGACTCTTCAACGGTGAGAGCGAAGGCGTTCGCGCAGCCGATCTCGGTGCACACGGCATCGAGATCATCACAGGCCAGCAAGAGGATCGAAGCCGTACCGAGGAGGAGCAGAGGTCGAAGCATGCGGGGATGGTAAGCAATCACGGGGCCAACCCATGCGGAAAGGCTCCCGTTTGGGATGCGGGCCATGAGCGCGGCGTTTCTGTCAGCGAGCTCGAGAGGTTTCATGGCGCGCTTCGCCCGCTGGAGAGCCGATGACAATTCCACCGAGGTGGCCTTAGGCTCAGGCGATGGGGCCGCCCGCCTTCGAAGCCTTGATCTCGAGTCAGCTCGTCGTGGGCGAGGGCGGGGAGCCCTACGGGTTCTCTCCGGCCGGCGTCGAGGCGCTCGAGCAGGGCTTTGCGGAGCTCACCGCGGGGCCGCATGCGCGGGCCGAAGTGGAGGCAGCGGTGCGGTGGGTGGTGGCGCTCCAGGCCCGCCTCGACTCGCCCTCAGCCGCGGCTCGGCTTCGTGACCTCGTGCACGGCGAGCCCAACGCGGCGCCTCACCTGGCCGCGCTCGCGGTCCATGCTCCTGGCGCCATCGACGGCTACCGTGCTTTCCTCGAGGCCGAGGGTCGCAACTCGGCCGTCGCCGCGCCTTCGGTGCCGCAGCGCTCCGAGCGCACTGAAGAGGGGGACGGAGGGTTCACCTCGCCTCTCTATACGGGAGGAAAGAAGCCCACTTCGCCCGGTCCACGTCGCCTTAGACGTGGCAAGCTCGATTGACGTCGTTCAGCCTCCGGCAGTGGGGAGGCTGAACCCGAGCTCGTCCGGGGCCAGCGCTACGTCCTCGGACATGGGCGGGTGCAGGCTCGCGAAGAGGTGATAGTCGTAGGGAACGGCGCCATAGCGCTCGATATCTTCGTAGGTGGTGCCGATCGGTGGTGCCACCCCGCCCGTCTCGAGGTTTCCCGGGACGAACTGCGTCGGCACCTGGACGGGAGTGAGCTGCACCTCTCCGTTGCTGTCGACGGACACGAAGTGGCTACGAACCTCGGGGTGACCGGTAGGGTTCAAGGTCCCGGGCTGCTTGACCTGAGTCGCAATGACCACCGCTCGCTGCTCCCCGGCGTCGTTCTGCTGAATGAGCGTTTGGGTGGCGTAATAGTTGCGATTACGCGTGTTGAAATACGCGTTGCCAAGGTCAATGCCCAGCTGGGTGCCGCTCGCGATCGCTCCCACGAAGTCCATGCGCTGCTGATCCGAGCGAGCGATCTCGGACTGAAAGGTGGGGCCGGAGACCTGACGGGACTTCTCGAGGGGAGGGAGGATCGGCTGACTCGACCCCGGCGTGAAGGTGTCGTTCGGCGGAGTGAGGAAGACGGGGTGTTCAACGAAGAGCTCCGGAGCGGCCTCGTGGGCGCGTCCCAAGGTGCCGTCGGGGAGCAGCACCGCCCCCTGGTAGTCGACGGGATTCAGAGTGCTTCCGGCGGTCACCCCGGCCGAGGCGGCCGCGAGCTCCGCCCACATGTCGGCGCTGGAGGTCGTGGGTATCTCGGAAACCCCCCGAACCATGCCGACCGTCGCCCAGTCATCCTCCTCGAGATGCCAGTTCGTCGAGTAGCTGGCCGGCTCCCCTTCTTCCGTGAATCCGTTCGCGTAAGTCGACGCCGGCACGTGGAGGGGGAGGGTCCCCAACCCGCTCACTTCGACTTCGCCGGGCCCGTCTCCGCTCTTGAGCGCATTCCGGAGGTTCTGAGAGTCTGGTTCCCAGCGGTCTTGCGGTGGAGGAGCGGGGGGCCCGAAGGGCACGGGAGAGGAGGTCGCAGGCACGTCGATACCGTCGCCGGTGCTCAACTGCCGCGCCTCGGCGGCCACCTCGCCGGAACTGACGGTCCGTGCCGCCGTCTCCGCGATGAGCTTCTTGGCGTGATCGAGGACGGTCCCCGGTATGTTCCGGGCCTCTGCCGCACCGACGTCGGACGCCGTCTTGGTGACCACCTTCTTGGCGTGATCGAGGACGGTCTCGGGTTCGGTCCGGCTCTCTGAAGCGTCGACCGCTTTCTTAGACTCGGCCGCCACCTGCTGCTTGGCGTGATCCGCGATGGTTTTGGTCGAGGTGACCGTGGAGCGGACAAGGGTTCCGATTCTGGATAGAGCCATAGCCAACCGGAGCCTCTCAGGGGGTGACGCGAAAAACGATTTCGCGGGCTGGAGAAATGAGTCCTGATCGGGCTCGGCGCGAGACGGCGAGAATCAGCCCGGGGGTGCGCCCAGGGTGCGAGCTAGCGGATCTTTGATGCGGTGCTTGTAGGCCGTCTCGTAGAGCTGGGCCAAGGTGAGAAACAGCGTCACGAGGAGCGGGCCGTAGAGGAGCCCCAGCACCCCGAACGCCGCGATGCCGCCGATGACGCTCATGAAGATGAGCATGTCGTGCATCTGGATGTGGGAGCCCATGAGGCGGGTCTTGACCACGTTTTCGACCACCAGCGCCATCAAGCCGGAGAAGGTGATGAAGCCAATAGCCGCGAAGTACTGCCCGGAGAGGGCCAGATAGATCGTGGCCGGGAGCACCACTACGGAGATGCCGACCACGGGCAGGAAAGCGAAGATGGTCATCACCGTGCCCCACAGGATGGGCGAGGGGAGCCCTACCGCGGACATCGCGATGCCCCCCAGAATCCCCTGGATGGCGCTGCCGATACCGTTGCCGAAGAGGATGGCGCGACCTACGTCTCCGAACTTATCGAGGAGGATTCGCTCGTGGGCGGAAGGGAGGGGAGAGAGATGAAACATGAAGCGCTCGAAGCGCGCCCCGTCCACCAGCAGATAGAAGAGGACCGCAAGCTGAATGGCGAAGTGAAAGACTCCGGACAGGACGTTGGTGAGTACCCCGTTGGCTCCCTCGTAGACCAGCTGGGCCAAGGTGCCGGCCGCGGTGCTGATGAATCCACTGAGGCTCTGGGGGGTGAACTCGAAGCCGGTGGCGTCGGAGATGGCACGGATGCGTTTGGCAAGCCAGCCTTCGCCGAACAGGAGCTCGTTGAGCTCCCCCAGATCGACGCTGGTGCGGGTGACCTCGATGGCTACGCTGGCCTCGCTGGTCAGGCTGATGACCAGGAAGGACACGGGAATGGCCACCAGGACCACCACGCCGCTGCAGACCAAGGTGGCCGCGAGATGGGGACGGCCGGTAAAGCGGACGAGGCGGAGATAGGGCTCTCGACACAGATAGGAAAAGACGAGGGCGAGGATGAAGTCCGTCCAGAAGCCGTTGAAGAGCCAGGTCAACGACATGATGGACAGCCCAAACAGGGCCAGGAAGAACACCACCGCCAAGGCGTCCCCGCGATCCTCCGCTTCGCCGCGGAGATCGGCGGTGGCGAGCCCCGGATATCCCACCCAGCTGCCGTCGGGTCCGAGCGTGGCTCCCGGCGGCGGCAAGCCGGCCGGCGCTGGGGATTCGTGGGGGAGGCCCTCCAAGACGCTTCCCGAGCGGCTCTCGGCTTCGAGCGCCTCCTGCGATCCGTCCTCAGCGTCGGCGACGTCGGGAGCTGCGCTTTCGCCGGCCGGGAGGGGCTGCACGCGGGAAACGCTAGCAGGCTGGAACCTCAATGCCGATCCGACGTGGGACCTCGCGGCCCGCATCGGTCACCTTTGCTGGCATGAGCCTTCGTGAACGCCCTGCCCGCCCCGCGCGAGTGTGGTTTCACGTGGGATCCGGAGGGCTCGTGTTGGGCCTGCTAGAGCTGGGGCCGAGCCGCCTCGTGGCTCTCTCCACCGCCCTGGGGGCCCTCGCTTTCGTGTGGCTGGAGGAGCTCCTCAAAAGGCGCTCCCCGCGAGGTCGGGCCTGGGTGCTTCGGCTCCATGCTGCCACCGCGCATCCTCACGAAGCCGACGAGGTCAGCTCCGGCACCTGGTTCGTGACTGCGGTGGCCCTGCTCGTCGTCTTCCTTCCCGGCGTTCCTGCGGCGGCGGGGGTCCTGGTCCTGACCGGAGCCGACCCTGTCGCGGGGGTGGTAGGGCGTCGTTTCGGTACCTGGCGAGATTCGCGGGGTCGGAGCTGGGAAGGCAGCCTGGCTTTCGCGGTCGCGGCCTTTGGGCTCCTGAGCGGATTCTTGGTACTGGGCCACGGCTGGCCTCCGGAGGCCGCGGCCAAGCTGGCGGCCAGCGCGGGCGTGATGGGCGCGGCGGCCGAGCGCTTCGTCCCCGTCGACGACAACCTCAGCGTGCCGGTGTTCGTCGCCGTGACCGTGGCCGCCCTCGGACACGCCTCGAATTGACGCGAGGGGGTAGGCGGGCGATTCCACTGAGGTGCGCGCCGTGCTCTTCCTCGCAGGACTCTGCGGAGCTTGTGCCCCCACCCCGTCTTCCGTGGCCGCGTCCCGACCTGCGCAGGTGACCCGGACCGTCCCCAGCTCGCCGCTTCGTGCCGTCGAGGTGTCCACCGCGACGCCTGACTCGGTGAGTTTGGCCAGGGTCGAGGTGACCCCTGCGGTGCCTGTCTCCCAACCCGCATCGGTCCCGCAACCCGCTTCGGTCCCGGTCTCGACCCCGGCTTCGCCGCCTCCCTCGAGGCCGGCTTCCCTCCCCGCGTCCGCGGCCTCGGCTCTGGAACCGGATAGCTCGCCGGGTCCCACGCCTGCGGGCGCCAAGACCGGCGCCCGGCCCAGCGATCCGGAGGGGCCGCGCCGGCTGCTCATCATCGGAGACAGCATGGCCGCCACCGACTTCGGTCGGGCCTTGCACGAGCGCCTGGCCGCTGAGCCAGGTCTCGTGGTGCGGCGCCGAGGCAAGAGCGCGACCGGTCTGGCCCGCCCCGACTACTTCGACTGGACGGCGGCGGCGACGCGGCTCATCGCGCGGCATCGTCCCGACACCATCCTCGTGGTGGTGGGCGGCAACGACGGACAGGATCTCCTCGGCGGGCGACGCCGGGTGCACTGGAACAAGCCGGGGTGGGACGCCGCCTACGCGGACCGCGTGCGGGCCTGGGTCGACCTGCTCACCGAAGACGGACGGGAGGTGCTGTGGCTCGAGCTCCCGGTGATGGCCCGGCCCCGACTCGAAGGCAAACTTGCCCGAATTCGCGCCGTGCAACGGGAGGTCATCGATACCCACTCGGAGTCGACCTGGGTCGGCACCCGTCGGCACTTCTTTCGCGGGGACCGGATGCTCACCGACATCGTCCAAAAAGGGGACCGCTATCCCCTGCGGCAGGAGGACGGGATCCACTTCACGCGGCCGGGCGCGGCGTGGTTCGCGGAGCGGGTCCTGCCCGACGTCCTGGCGCAGGTGCGCCCCGACTCGTAACGAGGTCAGCCCGCGCGGGCGGCCACCCAGGCCAGCCACGCCCATCCCACCAGGAAGGCGGTGCCCCCGATGGGCGTGATGGCGCCGAGCCAGCGCTGACCGGTGAGGGCCAGGAGGTAGAGGCTCCCCGAGAAGATGAGGGTGCCCACGAGCAGCGCCCAGGCGGGACCATTCACCGAGGTTCCGGGCCGCACCAGCCCCAGCACGCCCACCAGCCCCAAACCGAGCGCGTGAAACATGTGGTACCGGGCCCCGGTCTCGAACACCTCCAGGAGGTCGGGACCGAGCTGCTGCTTGAGGCCGTGGGCACCGAAGGCACCGGCGGCCACGGCCAGGAAGGCAGAGATCGAAGCCACGGAGATCCATGTTTGAGGAGCCATGTGCGGCTCCTCTCAGGTGGTGCCGTTGGGGGCAAGAGCCTCGAAGCGAGACGGTCCAGGGGTCGAGACGTTCCGGCTCGCCCGGAATGGCCGATGGCTTTTGGGCGTGGGCGCGGCTCCCTCACGCAGCGACCTCGATCGCTGGACCAGCGTGATCGTCCAAGCCTTGATGGCGAGCCGAGCAGGAGTCCACCTGGAGCCGGGGCGACTTCGCCACGTCGTCGAAGATCGCCTCCCTGACCTCCTCACCGGACCTCGCCTTCGTCTCGACCCCATCTTGGAGGCGCTCCTCCAGATTCCGGGGGTGACCGAGCGCGACCTCTACGTGGGGCTCGTCAACCTCTCGAGCCAGCTCGGCCAGCTCGGCCTCGAGCTCGAGCCTCCGCGGCTCTCTCTCGATCACGCCACGCGCGTCGATCTGCTCCGCGAAGCTCGCGACGCCTCGGTGCGGCCGGATCAACGGTCGTCCCTTCGGGAGCGGATCCAAAGGCTCCGCGATCAGCCCAAGATCGGCCGGCTGCTCGTGGAGGAAGGGCTCATCACCCACGCCCAGCTCGCTGAAGCTCTCGCCGCCCAGCGCACCGACGGGGGCCGGCTCGGCACCAACTTGGTCGAGCGGGGCCACGTCTCGGAGCACGACCTGGCTCACTTTTTGAGCCTTCAGCTCGGGGTCCCCAGTCAGACCACCATCGAGGCTGCCCCCGAGGCACAGAGTCTCCTCCCGGCCGAGTTGGCGGAGCGCTTTCGCATGGTGCCGACCCGCTTCGATGCGGAGGAAGTGCATCTGGCCATGGCGGATCCGCTGGACCTCGACGCCATCGACGCGGTGGCGGAGATCACGGGGCGGCGGGTGTTCCCGATCGTGGTCCCTGACATGCTGGTGGGATTGGCCTTGGAGCGGACCTATGGGGTCCCGCGGGCCCCGCGCCTGTGGCGGGCGTCAGAAGCGCTGTCGAGCGACGCGAGCCTCCCGCCCTCCGACACGTGGGACAGCACCCTCGACCTCCCGGCGCTGGGGGCTCGCCTCGCTCGACAGCGCTTCTGACGCCCGCCACAGGCGCGGGGCCCGCGGGACCCCATAGGTCCGCTCCAAGGCCAATCCCACCAGCATGTCAGGGACCACGATCGGGAACACCCGCC
>JBCBRU010000350.1:0-9165 GCA_039819565.1 Myxococcota bacterium
GAGAACTCGTCATGCCTGATGACAAGCCCCTCGCGCTCGACTTCGAGCTCGTAGAGCTGGAGAACGTCGGCTACATCACCATCGAGGTGGACCAGCCGGGCGCCCGCATCTTTATTGACGGGGCCATCGTGGGCCTCTCGCCCTTTACCCAGGAGAAGGCTCTCTCGGCCGGCTCCCATCAGATTCAGGTCGAGCTCCCGGGATACAATCGTTACTCAGCAAGTTTCGACGTGGCCCGAGACGAAAAGAAGCCGGTGGTCGTCAACCTCGACAAGTATGACCCCGGGGTCAGCGACGGAACCCTGTCTGATTGGGGACGCAACCTCATCATCTTCGGCCTCATTGGCGGCGGTCTCGGGTTCGGCGGTCCCATCGTTTACCAGGAGTTCATCCTGGATAAACCGTACTTCACCCAGCTCGGACCAGAGAATGGCGCCGGACGCCCGTTCTATGACGGCACCGAGGCTTCACTGCGCAGCAACGAGGAGCTGGATACCCTGGAGACCGTACAGCTGGTCTCCCTCATCGCCGGAGGCACCCTCGTGGCGAGCGGACTGGTCGTCTACATGTTCAAGTGGTTCAGATCGTCTCCACCTCCACCCCCGGTGACGGCCGGAGCCGACCGACCCAGTCTCGAAATCACGGGCTTTGGCGTCGCTCCGACGTTCGATGGCGCAGGCGGGACCGTCGGCATCACGGGGAGGTTCTGAGATGCGGGTTCTTATCGCTTCGACCGCTCTCCTTCCCGTTTCGTTCGCGGTGGGTTGTCTGGACACCGTGGAGCCGCCGCCGCCCACGCCAACGGCTTCGGTCAGCGTTCCCGACCGACTTTTCCTCGCTGGATCCAGCCCCCGGCGAACCTGCGAGCGCCTCTTCTCAGTGACGAGCACATCCGAGCTCGGCACGTTGACCCCCGTCGACGGCCTCCAAGGAATCCTCGGCCCAAATCAGGACGACCAGCCCCACAACTGCTACCTCGACCTGGATCGCACCGCCTTCACGGGCGACCCTGCCCTCGCCGTGGAGGTGCATGAAGTTACGAATCTGCAGTACCAGCTGTGCTTCGACTCAGGCGCCTGTCGAGCGCCGGATCCGTCCGAGGAAGAAGCGGGCGACATCTGCCAGGATGAGGATGACTTCGACGACTGCCCGGTCATCGGGGTCAGCTACGAAGGAGCTGAGAACTACTGTGAGTGGGTGGGCCGACGGCTCCCGTCGGGCTTGGAGGCCATGCTCATTCGCCAGGGCGCCGTCGAGACCCCAGCCACAACCACCGGAACCGTCTCGCCGCTCCTCCACCCGAACTTTCCCCTCGACGTTCCGCTGCTTCCCACCGGCGCCGACACCGTGCCGAATGACTGTGGGCAGAGCGTCCTGGGTAACTCGGGAGATTGCGACCGTCCTTTCCGCGTCAAAGACGGCAGCACCCTCGGGGCGGCGCAGGGCGACGCCCTGGTGGTTCGGGAGGGCAAGGGAACCGGGACGATCTTCGACCTCATCGGTAACGTGGCGGAGTGGACGTCAGACCTCGACGCGGACGAGCGAGGCAACGCCTCGGATCTTCCTTGGTTCTGCTCGGCCGATCTTCCGCCCTTCGATCCGGATGACCCCACCAATGACAACACTCCGACCTGTCCTGACGGGCGTGCATGCGTTCGCGGACGCTATCGTCCGCACCCGAACCTCCCGCTTCGCGACGACTGGCCGGTCTGCGTAGCCTCTTCGGTGGGGCAGACCTTTGGCTTCAGGCCGGTGCTGGTGGGCGCTTCCTTCGCCGAGCAACTTCTTCCCACCGACGCAGGGACGGATGGGCAGGCCATCCTCAACGCTCGCACGGCGGCTGGGGTCTTCGCTCGCCGAACCTTTGCTCGGGACGACCCGAACAGCTTTGGGTCCACGATTGTGGGTCGTCGGACCGGGTTCAGATGTGTGGGTCAGCGGGCGTCCGCGTCCGGCAACGACCAAGCTCCCAACTTTAGCGATCGCGTAGTGCCCCGTACCCAAACCAATGAGTAGAGCTCCTTAGAGCCTACTTGAGGTCGTCGACCTTGAGGTCGGTCGATTTCGTTGCGCAAGGCGGCTTCTGACCGTTCGGGCAGAGCTGGGTCGCGGGCTTTGGACGTCGAGCTTTCCGAAGCGTGACCTCAACAGTGCGGTCGGCCTCGCTGGACGCGCGGGTGGTGGTCGGGCGATATCCCTTCTTTCGGAAGGTAAAGGTTACGTTTTCATCGCCGCGGGGAGCTCGGTACTGAAATGGCGTAATGCCTGCTTGGCGCCCCCCTACACTCACCACGGCGCGGCTCGGCGTGGACCTCAACCGAAAGATGACTTGCGAAGGCACCTCCGCCTCTCGCTGGACGGTGGGCGAAGAGACGGAGGGCTTGGAGGGCCGAGAGGGTCTCGATCTTTCGGAGTCCGACGAGCCACGCCCCGCGGTCGGAGTCTCCGCCACCGGTCTCGCCGCGGGCTCCCCTTCTGCTTCGGACAGCCCCGGAGGCGTCTGGTCTGCTTGGTCGCTCGCGAGCGGCGCCGGAGCCAGCTCCCGCTCGAGACGTTGGACCTGTGGTCCTCCTCCGGAGGTCACGGCATACCCAACGCCTCCGATGAGCACCAGGGCGCCGGCGACGGCCGCGATCATCCCGGCTGGAGTCTTCCGCGGTGCGTTGTGCTCTCCCGAGAAGCCGCCCGACAGGCCGGAGCCGAGGGTGTCCTGACCAGAGGCTCCGACCATAGGAGCGGTGATCCCAGGTGCCGTCATCGGAGCCCCGGGGTGTCCTGCACCGACGGTCGCGGCGCGTGTATTAGGGCCGGGCGCGCCGGTGACGCCCGACGCGCTTCCCGCGAGTCCGGCGCTCAGGTCCGGCGGCACCTGGTCGGGAGGAACAAGCCCAGCCGGCGTCACCGGTTGCCCGGACATCGTTCCCGGAACCATTTCGGTCGGGAGGCCGGTGCTTGCGGTGTGCGCGGGCGAGCCGGAGAGGCTCCCGATATCGGTCGGAATGCGCTGCGGACCCGTCGCTGCTCGCTCGTAGTCTTCGAGCTCCCCCGCGAGCTCCGTGACCTGCTGCTGACGGCGGTCAGGGTGTTTCTCGAGGGCGCGCATGACGATCCGCTCGAGCCGAGGGTCGACGTTTCGCTCGGCGGCCACCTCCGCAAAGGGACGCGGCGGTTCTGAGATGTGCTTCAGCAATAAGCCGACGGGGGTGTCGGCCACGAAAGGTGGCTTGCCGGAAAGAAGCTCGTACAGGACGACCCCGAGGGCATAGATATCGGCCCGGTAGTCGATCGGCTTTCCCTCGGCTTGCTCCGGAGACATGTACTTCGGAGTCCCGAAGATCATACCCGTCTGGGTGAGAGTTCCGGAGTGTTCGGAATCAGCGAGCTTTGCCACGCCGAAATCGAGGACCTTGACGAAGTCCTTCTCGACCCCGAGCTCACTGAGGAAGATGTTATCCGGTTTGAGATCGCGATGAATAATGCCCGCTCCGTGAGCATCGGAAAGCGAAGCACAAATCTGCCGCATGATGCGGGAAGCGCGCGGACCGGTAAGAGCGCCTTCCTTTCGCAGGACCTGAGTGAGGGTAGCCCCCTTCAGGTACTCCATGACGATATAGAGCTTCTGTCCTTCGTCTTCGGTCTCCTCCACCTGTCCAAAGTCGTAGATGGTCACGGTGTTGGGATGGCTCATCTTCGAGATGGCTCGGGCTTCCTGCTGGAAACGCTTCACCGCAATCTCGTCTTCAGCGAGCTTGGACAGAAGAACCTTCACGGCGACCTTGCGGTCGATGGACTCTTGATTCGCGATGTAGACGGAGCCCATTCCGCCCTCACCGATCTTTTTGATGATCTTGTATTTGCCGTCGAGCGAAGTGCCGATCAGGCGATCGCGGCGTTTGGACCTGGAGGACGATGCGTTGGGACCCGAGCCGGGACCGGAACCCGAACCGGCGGAGGAGGAAACGGACACGCGAGAAGCTCCGCGAGGACTATCCCTCTCCGCCCGTGGGGCTGTCAAACGCCCCCTGCGGGCCGTAGAGACCATGTCTTTCTACGTACGCAGCAACCTCCGGGGTGAGCCAGCGAAGCCGCTCCTTTGAGTGGGCACGTCGGGCCGCCGTCGAGCTGACCTTGCCCAAGGCCGGCGCGTCGTGCGCCCAGACCACTCCCAGGTCAGGGTCGAGGCTCACTCCGACCCGCGGGACCACCACCCATCCGGCCCGAGTAAGCAGCGTATGACCCCCTTTCCACTTTCCGAGGAACAAGTCTCGTGCCGTGTCAGCTCCGAGGAGAAATCCGAAGCGGGTGCCCGAGTGCCTCGCCTCGAGATGATCCAGAAGGTCGATGGTTCCGAGTCGCTCCTCAGGCCGCGCCGCTGCGAGCTCGCGCTCCGCATCCGAGACCACGATAGGCACGGGCTCATTTCTTCCCTCGAAGCAGAGACGACTCATCTCAAAGCGATGAACAAAGGAGGTCTGCCCAGATTTCTCGGCGTACGCGTGGCGAAAGACGGGGAGGATCCACATCGCGTCGATTGGACCTCCGAGCTCTGGATAGGTCGTTCGGCGCGCCGCCCAGCGTACGAGTCCGAGGTGACCCTCCTCTCCCGTCGGAGGGTCAGCGCTCAGACCGAACAGGAGAACGCGCTTCACGGGAGCCCCTAGCGGCGCCGGCTCTGCTTCTTGTCCTTCTTAGAGGTCTTCTTGAAGCGGGAGCCCAGGGCGGGCCCCGCCCTGCGAGCTCGCCCTGCCGGCGCGGCCCCGTTGCGACGGGCGCCTGCCGCTGGCCCCGGACGGCCCGCTGCCGCCGCGACAGGGGCTACGGAGTCTCCGACCTCGTCTTCGTGGCCGTCCTGCATCCGAGCGAGCAACGCCCTACGCTCCGCCTCCTGGCGTCGACGTGCCTCCTCCTTCGCCACTTCCTCAGCGGACACGAGACGCACGTTGCAGAAGGCACCCAGGACGTTGTGATCCACCTCGCGCATCATTGACGTGAAGAGCTCATGTCCCTCGCGCTTGTATTCGATCTTGGGATCCTTACTCGAATAGCCCCGTAGCCCGATGCCATCCCGCAGCTGCTCCATGGTGGTGAGATGGTCCCGCCAGTGTCGATCGAGCTGGTTGACGTAGATCTGTCGTAGGATGAGCCGCCAGACCGGCTCCTTGATCTTCGCGGTGACGTCGACGCTCTCCTTCGGCATCAGCTCGCCGCCCACCACCACGAAGTCAGCGTCGAGCTCCTTCTGCTTGCGGAGCATGGCAGCCTCCACGGACTCGAACACGGCCATTTCGAGCTCGTCGTGGCGCGTCGTCCCCTCGCCCAGGTCCAGCTCGACGCTCGTCAGGCCGAGCACCACCTGGCGAAGCGTCTCGAGATCCCACTCAGAGGGAGAGGCTTTCCGCGGACAGTGGCGACCCACCTCGTAACGGACGACCCGGTCAGCGAGGTCGAGAAGCTCCTCGCTCATCGGCGCGTCACCCAAAACCTGGTGACGAAGGCCGTACACCGCCTTGCGCTGGAGGTTCATGACGTCGTCGTACTCGATAAGGTTTTTACGAATGTCGAAGTTGTGACCCTCGACCCGCTTTTGGGCATTTTCAATGGAGCGGGTGACCATCTTGGCTTCGATGGGAACCCCCTCTTCCATGCCCAGCCGCTCCATGAGCGCGGCCATCCTCTCCCCGATGAAGATGCGCATCAGGTCGTCCTCGAGGGAAAGGAAGAACGTCGAGGACCCCGGATCACCCTGACGTCCGGCGCGTCCTCGAAGCTGGTTGTCGACCCGTCGAGACTCGTGCCGCTCGGTCCCGAGGACGTGAAGCCCTCCCGCCTCGAGTACGGTCTTCTTGGCCGCCTGGCAGACCTTGTCGTGCTTTTCGAGATGGCCCTTGTAGCTCTCGATGATTCGAGCAACGTAGGCTGCAGCCTCTTCTTCACACTGCTTTCGGACAGACGCGATATCGGCGTCCGCGGGCGCCGCCGAGAGGCCCTGATGGACCTTCTCGTCGAATCGCCGCTGCCCCTCGTCCTTGGTCACGAGTTCTCGAGGGATGGAATCCGGCGAGCCCGATAGCCAACGGAACTCGGCGAGGATTCTCTGCTCCGCGGCGGGATCGCCTCGAGCCTCACCCAGCTCCTCATGCGCCACGTCGGCTCGAGCCAAGTACTCAGCGTTTCCGCCCAGGAGAATATCGGTTCCGCGACCGGCCATGTTTGTCGAGATGGTCACGGCGCCGAGCTGACCGGCCTGTGCGATAAGCTCGCCCTCTTGACGGTGATACTTCGCGTTGAGGGTCTTGTGCGGGATACCGTTCTTCTTGAGGAGGCGGGAGATGACCTCGGACTTGTCGACGTTCTTCGTGCCCACCAGGATGGGCTGACCTCGGCCGTGACGCTCCTTGATGTCGTCGACTACGGCCATGAACTTCTCGGCCTCGGTTCGGTAGACGATATCCTGACGATCATCGCGAATCATCGGCTTGTTGGTCGGGATGACCACGACGTCCAGCTTGTAGATCTTGTCGAACTCTTCAGCCTCGGTGTCGGCGGTTCCCGTCATGCCGGATAACTTGTCGTACATGCGGTAGAAGTTCTGGTACGTGATCGTGGCGTGGGTCACCGTCTCCGGCTGGATGGAGACCCCCTCTTTGGCCTCGATGGCTTGGTGCAACCCATCCGACCAGCGTCGTCCCTCCATCGTGCGCCCTGTATTCTCGTCGATGATGAGCACCTCGCCGCCGTGCACGAGGTAGTCGACGTCGCGCTTGTAACAAGCGTGGGCCTGAAGAGCCTTGGAGACGTGATGCGCCCACTCCGCGTTCTCCGGCGAAAAGAGGTTGCCCACCTTGAGCATCCCCTCGACCCGGTCGGTCCCTTCGTCGGTGAGGATGGCCGACTTGCTCTTCTCGTCGACGGTAAAGTCACGCTCAAGCTTGAGACGAGCCACCACGTCATTGACGTCGCCATACCGCTCGGTACGGCCTTCACCGGGACCTGAGATAATGAGAGGCGTCCGCGCTTCATCGATGAGAATGGAGTCGACCTCATCGATGATCGCGTAGTGAAGGCCTCGCGTTTGGACATACGCGTCGAGGCTGAACTTCATGTTGTCGCGGAGATAGTCGAAGCCGAACTCAGAGTTCGTTCCGTAGGTGATATCAGCCGCGTATTGGGTCTTTTTGTGTTCGTCGCCGAAGCCGTGAACGATGGTTCCGACGGACATCCCTAGGAAGCGAAACAGCTTGCCCATCCACTCAGCATCGCGGTTGGCCAGGTAGTCGTTCACGGTCACGACGTGAACACCCTTGCCAGCCAGTGCGTTGAGGTACGCGGGCAGGGTCGCCACCAGCGTCTTACCCTCGCCCGTGCGCATCTCCGCGATCTTGCCGGAGTGCAGCACCATGCCGCCGATCAGCTGCACATCGTAGTGTCGCATCTTGAAGACGCGCTTGCCCGCCTCCCGTACCACCGCGAACGCTTCGACCTGGAGTTCGTCGAGGCTCGCACCGTTCTCGATGCGCTGCTTGAAGTCGGCTGTCTTGGCGGTAAGCTCCGCGTCGGACAGTCCCTCCATCTCGGCCTCGAGGGCGCCGATGGCCGAGACCCGGGGCGCGAGCTTACGCAGCTCGCGTTCGTTCTTGCTTCCGAAGACTTTGGTGAAGAGGCCCATGGTCGAAGCGGGCGTAGCTCGACCGGGGAAACGTCGAGATGCCCCGCGCGTTGTGTAGGGTCGGTCGGGTGGTCGTCAAGGACCGCGCCAGCTCACTCGAGGATGAAGGCCCGAGGGTCGCGGGGAACACCGTGAAGTCGCACCTCGTAATGGAGGTGAGGCCCCGTCGATCGACCTGAATTGCCCACCTCGCCGATGGGTGCGCCGCGCTCCACCTTCTGCCCAGCCCGCACGTGGGCCTTCGAAAGATGCGCATAACGGGTCGTGAGCCCGTGCCCATGGTCCAGCTCCACAATGAGCCCATAGGCCCCGCGGGGCCCGGCCACACGGACGGTCCCGTCGGCCGTCGCACGGACCTCGGAGCCCATCGGAGCGACGAAGTCGAGGCCTCGATGGCGCTGAGGAAGACCCGTAAAGGGGTCCATCCGCATTCCGAAGCCCGACGACATATAGCCTTTGGAAGGTCGTCGGCTCGGGGTCGAAGCTATGCGTCGCTCCTCTTGGCTCAACAACGCGGAGAGCCCCTCGAGGCGATCGGCCACGGCGTCGGCTCGGATCCCCACACCGCGGCTGCCCTCCTCGACCTGGCCGGCCAGGCCGACCGGGTTGCGCGCAAAGAACTCTTCGCCGAGCGGAAGCGCGGGGCCGCGAGACTCGCCGCGGCCACCCACGGGCCCCATCGCGATGCTCCGAGCAGGGTCGGAAACCATCGTCATGGCCCGAAGCTTGGCCTCCAGCCGGCCTACGCGGTCGACAGCTCGCCGGGCCTTTGCAACCTGAGCCTCGAGAGATACCAGGCTCGCCCGCATGGCCTCGTTCTCAGCTCGCAGCTGCTGCCCCTCGCGCACCTTGGCCCGAGCCCCGAGGGCTGAGCCGGCGCCCAAGAAGCCGACCACGAGAGCGAGCAACGCCGCCACGGGGGCGCCAATGAGCCATGCCCGGCGAACCCGGATTCGTCGCACCTCTGCCCCAGCTGCCTCGGGCATAACCATCACCGTGAGATATCTGGACTTTTCAGCCATAACGACCGCCTGCGGCGTGTGATGGACACCACATTTATGAGGACACCGCAACCCATCTTCACCTGAAATATGGGTTTACGACGCACACCAGCCCCTTCTCATCGGAAGGACCGATCGATTTCGAGACGTCCTTAGCTCACGCGGCTGCGGAGGTGTGGGCTTCGGACGCCCGTTGGTTTCGTCTCTGCGAGCACCAGAGTCGGCGAACCCGAAATCTCGGCCGTGAGTGTTTGGACGGAAGCTCCGCGGTCGAATCAGTCGTCGCCGTTTACGTAAGCTAGAACGACAGTGATGTTGTCGTCCCCACCCCGCTCATTGGCGAGACTGATGAGCTCGCGGGGAGCGTCGCGCAGGAAGTTGTCGTAAATCACGTCCCGAATCTCGGTCTGACTCACGAGGTTCGCCAGTCCGTCGCTGCAAAGCACGTACAGGTCGCCCTCTTGAATCGGGACGACCATCGTGTCGACGGCAACGTCC
>JBCBRU010000351.1:0-9157 GCA_039819565.1 Myxococcota bacterium
CGGGGTGGGGCTTCCGGGGTGGGAGACTCTCGAAGGCCCGCCGGGTGAGCTCATCCTGCGAGTGTGGGTGCTGCCCGAGGACGCCCCGCGGGTCGCGGCGGCGCTCCATCCCCTGACCCGCCGGCCGCCGGAGCCTCGCCCTCTAGATGGGAGCTGGATGGAAGATTGGGCACCGGAGCGGGTGGGTCAGGGGATGGAGCGCCGCCGCGACCCGCGGGGCGTCCTCGGGCAGCACCCACACTCGCAGGATGAGCTCACCCGGCGGGCCTTCGAGAGTCTCCCACCCCGGAAGCCCCACCCCGGCGAGCGTCTCGGACGCGGCGTCCTCGTCCTCGGCGGCGATCGCAAAATCCAGCTGGGTCCACGTCGGACGCTGGCTCACGAAGCTCCTTCCTCCGCGAGGAGACCTTCGACGGCGCGCAGGACTTCGTCGTGAATCGCGGCGGGCGTGGTGAGCACTCCGTAGTTCCCGGCAAGCTGAGTGCCCTTCGTAAAATCGAGGGGGCGGCCGCGCAGATCCGTCACTGTGCACCCTGCCTCCTCGGCCACCATCTGACCGGCGGCGTGGTCCCAGATCTTTTCGATGTATCCCGTGCCCGTGCGTCGCAGAAAGACCTGGGCCTCCCCGGCCGCCACGGCCGCGTACTTCACCTGGCTGTCGATGCGCACCGGGGCCCGAGCCGCGAGTCCGGCGCGGGCGAGCACCTGGTCGCCGAAGCCGTGGTCGGTGTGGCTGCTCTCCGCGGACTCAGCCACCGCGATGGGAACACCGGGCTCGATCGTAGCCTGGAGTTGCCGGGTCGGGCCCCCGACGAGGTCCGACATATGAGTACCTTGGCCTTCGACCGCCCACAGCAACGCGCCGTCGCCATCGATGCGGCCGGGTTCGCTCGACATACGCGGACAGCCCAGCACCCCGAGGACGGGCCTACCCTCCTCGAGAAGGGCCAGCGACACGCAATAATGGGCGTTGCGCAGGAAGCCTTTCGTTCCGTCGACGGGATCCAAGGTCCAGAAGCGACCTTCCGCCCGGCCGTCACCGAGACCGACGGCGTCGAGGAGAGCGGCTTCATCCGAGATCGAGGTTCCCCGGAGGGCGGCAAGAACCGCCTCGCGGAGCGGGGCGTCCTCCTCCAGCATGGCCCGGCTCTCCTCACCGACGAAGCGGCGACCGAGTCGACGCCCGACGAGGGCTTGGACCGCAAAATCCGCCACCGTCACCGGGCTCGCGTCGGCTTTGGTGCGCGCGCCGGCGTTCTGCAGGTCGGCCTGCAGGACGCGAGTGGTCACGCAGGCCGCACGGACCGCCTCCAGCGCGAGCTCGAGCTCCTCTGTGCGATCGGTCATTCGTCGGTGATCTCACGGCTGGCGCTGCGATGCGAGTGGGAGACACGTCTTCGATGTAAGCTAAGTCCTTTTCTGAAGGAGCTTTCTCGCGGCTTGACGCATCGCTCTCGGAGGGCGACAGACCTCGCATGGTCGGGCCTGTGGATGCGCTCGCCGGGGACGAAGATCGCCCCGTCGAAGTTCTCGACCCCGATCGTTCCGACCACCTCGAGGCTCTCTCCGCAGCGCCGGTCCTCGCCCTCGACCTCGAGACCGACAACTTTCACGCCTACCGGGAGCGCACCTGCTTGCTTCAGCTCGCCACCCCAGAGCGCGATTGGTTCTTCGATCCGCTGGGGCTCGACGCGCTGCCCCCCTCGCTCACCGAAGCCCTCGGTCGTGAGGACCGCGAAGTCATCCTTCACGCGGGGGACAACGATGTCCGATCGCTGGTTCGAGACTTTGGACTGCGGCTCGGTCGACTCTTCGACACCGCGCTCGCCGCGCGCATTCTCGGCTTGGCCCAGCTCGGGCTCAAAGGACTGCTCGAAGACGTGCTCGAGGTCGAGATCGACAAGGGCGAGCAGCGCTCGGACTGGTCCCGACGCCCGCTTGCCGTCGAACAGTTACGTTATGCGCGGCAAGATGTGCGTTGGCTCACGCAACTTCGGGAGCGTCTTGCGGTACTTCTGGACGAGAAGGGTCGCAGGGCCTGGCACGAAGAGGAGTGTGAGCGGACCCGCTGGGTCGAGCCCACCGAGAAACGTTTCGATCCGGAGAGCTGGCGAAAGGTGAAGGCAGCGAAGTCCCTCGGCCCCCGCGGACGCGCGGTGATGGCCACCCTCTGGCGATGGCGGGAGTCCGAAGCCGAGGCCACGAACACTCCGGCGGTCCGGGTCGCCTATCCCGAACAGCTCGCTCGCGTCGCCAAAGTGGCCGACGCGCACGGGGACCGGGTCCTCGACAAGCTGTCGGGTTTCACCTTTCTTCCTCCGCATCTCGACCGGGACAAGCTCCGGAGTGTCGTCGAGTCCGGCCTCGTCGCTCCCGATCCCGGGGCCCGCCGCCCCCCGCGGCCGCGTCTCGACTCGGCCCCACCGGCGCTCGACGCGGAAGGCAAAGTTCGACTCGAGAGGCTTCGCGAGGGACGCGCCCAATGGGCGGCTGACCTCGGTATGGATCCAGGGTTCCTTCTCGCCAATGCGATCTTGGAGCGCATCGCTCGGGCGGCGCCTCAGGAGGCGGAGGATCTTGAAGGCGTGGACGGCCTCGGTCGTTGGCGCGCGGAGGCCCTCGGGCAGGAGATCATGCATGCGGTTTGCTTATGATTCCCCTCATTCGGTGCTAGCGTTCGCGCTCGATCGGGTACCTATGAACTGGGACAGCCTCGCGAGATCATTCTTCTCACATGGAGCCCACAGAGCGCGGCGGGGCGGCCTGGTCGGCCTGTGGGTAGCCGCCCTCGTGGTCGGACTCGGCGCGTCCTCGGCGCAGGCCCAGACGCCCCCCGATCTGGCCACCGAGACCTCCTCGGCGTCCTCCTCGACCCTCGAGGGCGACGCCCAAGTCATCGAGGACACGGACTACGGGGTGAGCCTCCGCAACCTCGAAGAGAAGGTGAACACGCTCAAAGAGAAGGTCTTCCGAAGTAAGGCGCGTCTGGTCCTTCTTCGCGAGACGGTACTCAACGGCGTCATCAGCGGGGCCCGTGCCGTGATTCGGCACCGCAACGAGATGGGGTCATCCTTCACCCTCGAGCGCGCGACCTACACCCTGGACGGTGAACCGTTGTTCAACAAGATCGATGACGACGGCAGCCTCGATGGCCAGACAGAGCTCGAGCTGTTCGAGGGCAGCATCGTTCCGGGAACGCACAATCTGTCTGTGCAGCTGGTCTACCGCGGAAATGGTTACGGGATTTTCACCTATCTTCGCGACTACACCTTCAAGCTTCGCGCGAGCTATCCGTTCACCGCGGAGGAGGGAAAGGTGGTGTCGGTGAAGGCGGTCGCCTACGAGAAGGGTGGAATTACCACCGACCTTCAGGACCGTCCCAGCATGCGCTTCGAGACCGAGGTGAAACAGGACGTGCGCGTCGCCGGTGCGGAGGACGAGGCCACGCCGTGATCTCGGGCAGGAGCCATCTCGGGGGGGCCGTTGCGCTTGCATGCGCGGTTGCCGTCCCCGCCCACGCCCAGGGGCTCGATGCGGGAGAGGTCCGCAAGCGCCTGGATGCCGTCGACTCGGACTTGGTCGCCATGCGGGCAGACCTCGACGAAGTGGCTGAGGGGTATCGCTCTCCGGTCAAGCGGGAGGGGGGACGTCTCCAGCGTCGGCTTCGAGAGGCAGAGATCCAAGCCATCCTCGGCGACCATTATCGCGCCGCCATCGTCCTCCTCGACGTAGCCGAGCGCCCGGAGCTTCGGGTCGAGCCTGAGTACCCGCAGGCCATCTTTCTCCTGGCGGAGAGCCTCCGGCAGGCTGACTTTCCTAGGGTCGCGCGGAGCTACTATCTCGAGCTCGCCCCCAGCGCCTCGGGGACCCGACTCGCGGAGGTCGTCCTCGGTCTCCTCGAGACCTCGAGCGACACCGGTGATTTCTCGGGCACCGAGGTCCACGTCCAGCGTTTGAAGCAGAGCGGGGTCACCGCGTCTTCGGCCGTCGACTTCGCCTACGGTAAGGCGCTCTTTCGCGGGGCCGATCGCGACGTCATGCGCCTCACCCGAGCCCTCGAGCTGTTTCGCGCGGTGCCGGCCAATGTTTCGGTGGCGGCACCGGCCGCCTACTACGAAGGCGTGACCCTGGTGCGTCAGGGCCGGCTCGAAGAAGCGCTCGGCGCCTTCGAGAAGGCGCGGGTGCGCTCGAAGACTCACCCCGACGCGCGGCGGGTCGCAGAGCTCGCGAGCCTGTCCCTCGGGAGACTCAATCAGGAGGCAGGCAACGTCTCTCAGGCTCTCGATTCTTACCAGGAGGTCTCTCAGAACTCCCCGTACTTCGCGGACATGCTCTTCGAGGTGGCCTGGGTACACGTCAAAGACGCCGAGATCGCCCCGGACGCGAAGACCCAGCGGGCTGCTTTTCAGCGAGCCCTCGACGCCACGGAGCTCCTGTCGGCCGCGGCGCCCGAGTCCAAGCTCTTCCCGGACGCTCAAGTCCTGCAGGGTAACCTGCAGATTCGGCTCGGAGCTCCGGAGACGGCTTACGACACCTTCCAATCCATCGTCGATCAGTACGGCGGGGCTCGCTCGGAGCTGGAAACGCTCCTCGCCACCCGTAAGGACGCTCGGGCTTTCTTTGAGGATCTCGTGGCCACTGACCTCGAAGACCTCAGCGAAGGCAACCTGCTCCCTCCCATGGTGGTCGAGTTCGCGCTCGGCGACGACGACGTCGCGACTGCGGTTGATGTTCGCAAGGAGCTCGCGACCACGGAAGCCGACCTCGAGACCTCCCGCGAAATGGTGAGGACCCTGGAAGCGGCTCTTCAGTCCGAGCAGCGCTTCGGGATGTTCCCTGGAGTGCGGGCCGCCCGAATCCGCGCCCTCTCCATTCAGAATCGCCTGCTCACGGCCGAGCGGACCCTCCTCCGAACCGAGCGCGACATGATGGCGCCGCACGTCGACGACGCCACCCGCGCCCGCCTCGACGCCATTCGCGGACGCGCCCGGAAGGTCGAGGAGGACATCGCGTCCCTCCCGACTTCGGGGGACGGGATTGAAGGCAACCGCAAGGCCCTCAAGACCGCCTACCAGGACGTGGATCACCGAGCCTTCCAACAGCTCGCGCAGGTTCGAAACCTCCAGGCGCAGCTGGTGGCGGTGCGCCTCTGGATGCGGAACGAGAAGGTCACCCTGCCCGAGAAAAAGGCCGATCTGAACGCGGAGCGCATGAGCAAGGCCAAGGACGAGCTGGTCGAGCTCGAAGGGGCGCTGCGGGGCATACAGACCGAGATCGAAAGGGCCTCCATCCTGTCCACGGGAGATGGGGGATGGGCCCGGGCCGAACGGCTCCGGAGTGAGCTCCGAGAGACGCGAGAGGAGCAGGCCCGTCTGCTCTCAGCTTCCCGCTCGCGCCTGCCCACCGACTTGAGGGCGGTCGCAGCGCGGCTGGATCAGCAGCGCGAGGCGCTCCGCGGCGTGGAGACCAACCTCGGCCGGCTTCAGGCTCGGCTCGAGCAGGACGTCGAGGCTCGCGTCGACGAGGTCCGCGGGCGCGTCCTCACGGAGCTGCGCGCGATCGAGGGCCAGCGCAACGAGTACGTGGGCCTCGCCGATCGCGCCGAGCAGCTCTTGGGACCGATCGCCGAGCAGACCGTAGAGTCGGTGGGCTCCGAGTTCGGCTCGCTGGTCCGCAAGGCCGATGTTGGTATCCTCGACGTCGCGTGGGCCCGTAAGCGCGAACGTTCCGACCAGGTGACGGAGCTCGTTCAGGAGCTTCAGCGCCGCTCCTCCGAGCTCGAATCCGAGCTCGCTGATGTACTCGAGGACGACGAGTGACGATGGTTCGGCCGAGCACGAGAACGACCTCATCCCTCGCGCGAGGGCTGCGCCTCGCCGCGCTTCTCGGCGGGGCTGGCCTCTTCGTGGGGGCGACTCCGGGCTATGCCCAGTCCACCCCGGCGCCGACCCCCACCCCTACCCAGACGGCGACCGTAGCCCCCGCTGTGGACCCCTTCTTCGAGCGGCCGGATTCCGGGGCGGGCTCTCTGGTCTCTGAGCTGGAGTACGAGCCGCCGACGCCCGCCACCGCGGCCGAGGTCGAAGCGGCGAAGTCCTACGAGCAGCAGCTCGAGTTCCTCGCCAAGTCCCTCGAGTATTACGAGAAGGGCGCCGAGGACTTCCACGCCGATCAGCGTGCGCTTATCCGCATCAAGTACCAGCAGCAAAAGGACCAGCTCGCGCAGCAGTACGAGCGGCGCATCGAGGAGCTCGAGACGGAAGAGCGAGCGCGCCGTCTGGAGGCGATCGAGCGTTTCGAGGCTTTTCTCCGCAAGTACCCGGACGACTCTGTCTACACCCCGGACGCCATGTTCCGCCTCGCCGAGCTCTACTACGAGAAGTCCTACGACGACTTCCTCCGGGAGAGCCGGGGCTATGAGACCGAACTCATCGCCTTCGAGCGCGGCGAGCGAGCCTCCGAGCCGCGCGCTCCGGAGCAGCGCTTCGACAAGACCATCGGGCTTCATCGAGAGCTCCTGCAGCGCTTCCCGGACTACCGCCTGGCCGACGCCGCCCAGTACCTCCTCGGGTACACCTCCGGCGAGATGGGCCGCACCGATGAGGCGCTCGCGGCCTACCAGACGCTCGTGGAGCGTCATCCCAGCTCCAAGTTCGTGCCCGAGGCCTACACGCGCATCGGCGAGATCCACTTCGACGGGAACACGCGCACGTCCCTCGAGGAGGCGATCGCGGCCTACCGCGCCGTTCTCGACTTCGAAGACAGCCCCTTTTACGACAAGGCCCTCTACAAGGTCGCCTGGACCCACTACCGACTCGATCAGTTCGACGCGTCGGTCGACGCCTTCGTGGACCTCGTGCGCTTCGCCGACGCCCAGAAGGCCGAGACGGGCGTCACCGGCTCGGAACTCCGGGCCGAGGCCATTCAGTACGTGGCGATCTCCCTCGCCGACGAGCTGTGGGGGGGCTTCAACAAGGCCCAGGCCAAGCTGACGCCCATTGAGAACGAGACCTTCACCCAAGAGCTCTGGAAGCGCTACGGCGAGGTCCTCTTCGAACAGACCCGCTACCAGGACGCCATCCAGGTCCTCGCCTACACGACCGACCGCTACCCGGATGCACCTGGCAACCCGGAGGCTCAAGCTCAGATCGTCCAAGCCTACGAGCAGCTTCGCGACTTCGACGGCGCCACGGCCGCCCGTGAAGCCCTGGTCGAGCAGTACGGCGAAGGCTCGAAGTGGGCGGTGGCTAACTCCGAAGACGACGAAGCGGTGGCGCGAGCCGCGTCCCTTACGGAGCGCTCTCTGTCCACCGCCGCCCTCTTCCGGCACCAGCAAGCTCAGGTCTTGCGCTCGCAGGGGAAGGCCCAGGAGTCCAAGAGTCAGTACGAGGCGGCCGCTTCGGCGTACAAAGACTATCTGGCTCGGTTCCCCAACTCGGGCAACGCCTACGACTTCAACTTCTATCTGGCCGAGACCCTTTACTACTCGGACGATTACGCTCAGGCCGCCTCGCAGTACGCGATGGTGAGAGACAGCGCCGTCGATAACAAACACCTGGAGCCGGCCGCGCTCTTCAGCGTGATCGCTCTCGAAAAGAAGATCGAGTCCCTCGAGTCGAGCGGGGGACTTCCCAAGCTCGCGGTGCTGACGGCGGCCGAGCGCAAGGACCAGGACGTCGCTCCGAAGAACCTCCCCGACCCTCGTAAAGACCTCGTCCAAGCCTCGGACCGCTTCATCGAGCTGGTGCCCGGAAGCGACAACGTCCCCGCCATTGCCTACCGAGCGGCGGAAGAGTTCTACAAGCACGACCGCTTCGACGAGGCGCGAGACCGCTTCGAGACCATCGTGGCCCGCTACCCCGGCGAGAAGGTGGCGGAGTACTCGGCCAACCTGATCATCGAGAGCTACCTGGCGGTTGAGGACTGGGACAAGGTCGATGAGTGGTCCGGCCGCCTCATCGAGATCGCCCAGCGAGGCGAGGGCGCCGGGGCCCGTGGGGGCGAGCTCGTCGACAATCTGGAGGACGTGCGCCTCAAGGCTCAGTTCAAGATCGCCGAGCGCTTCAACGAGGCCCAGCAGTTCGAGGAGGCGGCTGAAGCCTACGTCAAGCTGGTGGACGCCAACCCCAAGAGCGAAGTGGCGGACAAAGCGCTCTTCAACGCGGCCGTGGCCTACGAGCGCGTCAAGCGCTTCGACACCGCCTCTCAGATCTACCAGCGGATTTACGACGACTACCCAGGCAGCGACCTCGCCCCCCGCTCTCTGTTCCGAGTGGGGATCAACGCCGCCAAAGGATTCGAGTTCGAGGCGGCGATCAGCGCCTACAACCGCCTCGTCACCAAGTATCCCAAGTCGGACGACCGTGCGGACGCCCTCTACAACGTCGCCGTGGTGCTGGAGCACATGCAGCGCTACCGCGAGGCGGCCGATGCATACCGCCGCTACGCCACCACCTTCCGTCAGCGCCCCGACGCGGGCGAGGTCTTCTTTCGAAGCGCCCTCGTCTACGAAAAGCTGAAGGACTGGGGGAGCGTCATCCAAACCCTCAACTCGTTCGTGCGGAGCTACCGCACGGTGCCCCAGCAGCGCGAGCGCATCGTGCAGGCCCGCCTCAAAATTGGCGACGCCGAGCGGTCCCGTGGGCGGCTCCCCGGGGCTCGTAACGCCTATCGCGACTGCGTCGGCGAGTTCACTCGTCTCCGCATGAACGTGTCGAGCAAGGCGGGCGGCTTCGCCGCGCAATGCGCCTTTCAGCTCGCCGAGTATCGCTTCGACACCTACGACGCCATGAATCTGGACGGAAATGAGCGCCAGCAGGCCCAGAAGCTCCGCCGAAAGCTCCAGGCTCAGCAGGAGGTCGAAAAGATGTACGCCGACGTCTTCCGCTACAAGCGCCTCGAAGAGACCCTGGCCGCCTCTTTCCGCATCGGGCACTCGTATGAGCGGCTGGCCGAGTCGTTGTTCACGGCTCCGGTACCCAAGGAGTTCCGGCGCGACCCGGACCTCGCCGACGAGTACAAGGCCCAGCTCGAAGACCGCGCCGCCATTCTCGAGCGCAAGGCGGAGCAGGCTTACCGAAAGGCCCACGAGGAGGCCCGGCGGAGCGGGGTGACGAACGAATGGACGGCGCGGATCCTCGAGGGACTCAACAAGTTC
>JBCBRU010000352.1:0-9088 GCA_039819565.1 Myxococcota bacterium
CGGCAGCGGTCACGGCAACGCGCGCAAATGCATGGGCGCTCTTCGCTGGAGCCGCTGCCGTTCACCTGGACTTCACGGAAGTGGCAGACGCTCTGGAGCCCGTCATAGGCCAAGGTGGCGGGCTTCAGGGTCGTCCCCTCCGGCAGCCACAGTCCGTTCGGTGACCCATCCGGGGTGTAGACGAAGACCACTCGCTTGGTGCCGGTGGCCTGCGCTCGGGCGTGTCGGGCCGCCATCAGACCACCCACCAAGGGGGCCGCTCGGACCATGGCCGTGCTCACCCCCGTTTTGGCGAGGAGGTTCAGAAACTCTCGGCGGTTCTTGTTCAGTCGGCTCGTGTTGTTCATCGGAGTCGGTTCCTCAGCGCCGGAGGCGAAGCAGGTTCTCGGTGGCCAGGGCGACGAAGACGGCCTTCGGGCTCTCTCCGCTTTGGGTCAGGACGTTTTGCAGCTCGGCCGCCACGCAGCCGTAGGCTTTGCGCTGCTCGGTCGTCAGGGTCTCTTGCTTTCCCGTATCGAGGTCGCGGTCGTTGAAGGTGAGGCCAGTCAGGAAGCGGAAGCTCTTCCGGATGAGGCAGGCCTGCACGGCATCGGTCTCTGCGATCTTCTCGGAGAAGTCCTTGGTGCCCGAGTAGGTCAAAACGGCGGGGTCGCTGGTGGAGGCGACGCCGTAGAGGGTGCCCTCGAGCGACACCGGGACCTCCACCCCTCGAATCGTCTCCATGACCATGCCCGCCCCTGCGGCAGGCCGCCGACGCCCCACGTTGTCGAAGTCTTCCATGCCGAACATGGGGTTGATGATCTTCTCGTGACAGCCGGCGCAGGCGTCGATGCCGTCCGTGAACAGGAAGTAGAAGTCCTTGCTGCTGAGACCGCCTTCCGTCATCTCGCGCTCCACGACCTTCATCTGGGCCGCGGCACGCTGAGCATCGATGTCCTCGCCCGCGATGGGGGCGTTGGGAGGATCGATGTAGTGACAGAGGGCCGACTGACGGGCGTGCACGGCCCGGAGGATGGGCGCGGAGCGCTCCGCGTGGGCGTTGGAGGCCATAAAGGCTCCGCTTGCCAGCGGGCCGCCCCGACCTTCGACGTTGGTCTGCGTGAAGGTGGCCGAGAAGTTTCCGCTGACCCCGTAGAACTCAGCCAGGGTGCGATTGAGGAAGGTGTAGTCCGCGGAGTAGAGCTCTCGGAACGGCACCGTCTCGTCGTAGAAGACATGCTCGAAGTGGGCCTGGACCTCGCGCAACATCGCTTCCTTCACCTCCGGGGTGAACTCGGGTACGTCCGGTCGGGTAGCGTCCAGAACCTTCTCCAGCCCGAACCAGGTGGTCACGAAGTCGCCCACGTGGGCGCGTCCTCGGGGGCTGTCGATGAGACGCAGCACTTGGGCTTCGATCTGCTCCCGCGTCGTCAACTGATCCTGTCGAGCTGCCTCGAGCAGGGCGTTGTCGGGGGTGGAACCGGTGAGCATGAAGCTGAGGGCGGAAGCGAGCTCGTAGGGGCTGAGCGCGAAGGCGTCGTTCGGAGCTCCCTCCAAGGGCAGGGGACCCGTGGAAGGCGTAGGGTTCGGGGCGGGGGGAGGAGGCGCGGTGGACGCGGTCACCAGGGTGACCTGACGAATGTAGAGGTTCGCGTCCTGGCCGGGACCGAAGGGGGCCACGCCCGAGTCGTTGTTGAACTCGAGGCGGACCGAAGGGGTCCCCGTCTCGCCGGTGATCTCGAACCGGTAGAGGCGGAAGTCTGGGCTGTCGACGGAGGCCACCCCGATGCGGCGGCCGTTCACCCCGACCGAGAGCTCCGGCCACCGGGTGTCGTGGTTGGTGCCTCGCGCTTCGACTTCGACCGTCGTCGGGTCCGTGAAGGCGGTCTGGAAACGTACGTCGATGCCGCCATTGACGGTGAAAGCGAGCACGTCGCCTTCGACGCGCTGGTTGGTGCGGGGCAGCTGATCGGCGGTGATCGTCTCCCCGTTGCTGGGCGCGGACACGGATGGCGCCGAGGTGTTCGTGTACCACCCCTCCGCCCGCGCTGTGGCCACGTCGACGCCCACCTCCTGTCGATAGAGGAACTCCGGCGCGGTGAGGGCGGCCTCCAGGGCCACCTGGAGCCCATCTTGGTAGGTGGTAAAGAGGGCCTGGTAGCGGGTCCGCTGGGTCTCGGAGACCGGTCCCCGGAACGCGCGCATCAGGAACTCGTCGACGAAGCGTTGCCCGCACGCCGCGGCATCCCCGGAGCAGCTAAACGGTCGGCCGGCCGCGACCGCCTGCGCCGCGATCTGCTCCGCGTTGGCCATATAGGTGTCGAGGAGGGTGTCGCTGACCGTCTGACCCCGCATGTTGTCGAAGCCGCCCCAGGCGCCGTCGTTGTTGGCCACGGTGCGAGCGAGGCTCGTGCTCACCCCGAGGAGGTCCTGGATCGAGTTTTCGTACTCCTGGCTGGTCAGCAGTTTGAAGGTCCGCACCCCGAAGGCGACCTCGGGGCCTTCGCAGTCGAGCGGCGTTGAGGGCAGAGCCTTGCTGCGCATGTACGCACCGGTGAGGGTGGCGCAGTCCCCGCTACACGCGCTCGGGGTGGCGAGGGGCATGGCGGTGTCGATGTAAGCCTCGAGCCCGTCCCCTCGCCGCTCCAGGGCGGCGCTCACATCCAGCCGGAAATCACCGTTGGGGTCGCCGGAGCTGAGCACGCTCCCCGAGCTAAAGACCCCATGGCAGCTCGCGCAGTGTTCGCCCCACAGCTCCTCACCGGAGCCGAGAGCAGGGTCGATCGGAGTGCTCGGTGTCCCTGGGGTTCCCGGGGTTCCCGGGGTTCCTGGAGTCGAACCTCCGCCCGGAGACTGGGGGCTGTCTGCGGAGAGCTCACCCTCGCCCACCAAGGTTCCGGGGCAGGCGGTGAGAAAGCCGAGGCTGATCAGGGCGATCCCCAACGGGGGCGTCCGGTCGCGGCGCGTCATCACCGTCATGGAGTCGACGCTGGGGGCGAACGGGTCACCGTCCTTGCCTCCGCGTTCACCCGGCCCGTCTCAGCTCGGTCCAGAACGCAGCTCACTGCTCCGCCGCCTCACCGATGGTCGACGACGAAGTCCAGGTCCCCCCCGAGCGTGAGAAATCGGTTGAGCTTGGCGGTTCTCCCCGTCACCGGTGAGGGATGACGGTCGACCCGGACGAGGCACACCCGCACCTCGCGGCGGTCGAGCGGGTCACCTGGAACGGTCCTCACGCCGAGCACGGCCCTGATCTCGTGGTGAGGGAGGAGCCTCTCGAGATCCGGGTGAACGGAGTGACGCTCGGGGTCCTGATGCGCACTCCAGGGGACGAGGAAGCCTTGGTGCGCGGATTTCTCCTCAGCGAGGGCGTCGCCCAGGGACCGGAGGAGATTCGTTTCGTTCGGCCGTGTTCGGTGTCGACCCCGGAGTCAGAGGGCAACGTGTATCTCGCAACCCTCGCCGAGGGCGTGGACGTCGACCTCCAGCGCTTTCGGAGGGGCGGATTGAGCACCTCGAGCTGTGGGGTCTGCGGCAAAGCCACCCTCGAGCAAGCCATGGAGGTCGCCCCCCCTCTCCCCCTCGGCCCCCACCTGGATCCTCGGCGGCTCCGGGAGCTTCCCGCCACCCTCGCGAAGACCCAGGTCCTTTTCGAGCACACCGGGGGGCTCCACGCGGCCGCTGGGTTTACCGCCGAAGGTGAGCTCCTCTCCGCGCATGAGGACATCGGTCGGCACAACGCGGTGGACAAGGTGATTGGAAGTACGGCCGGTCGAGGGCGGCGCCCGGACGTGCTGGTCGTGTCGAGTCGCCTCTCCTTCGAGATCGCGCAGAAAGCGCTCGCGGCCCGAATCCCGGCGGTGGTGGCCGTGTCTGCGCCCTCCGCCCTGGCCGTGGAGCTCGGGCGCGCGGCGGGGCTGACGGTCGTGGCTTTCGCTCGGGGCGATCGAATGGTCGTCTACGCGGACCCGGGTCGCATCCGCCCCGAACCCGAGGAGACGCCTCCATGAGCACCGACCGTCCCCGATCCGTGATTCCTTCCGAACCCGGCCAGCCCGCCACCCGCGAGCCCCCGCAGAGCGCCGCCGGTGTGCCCGCGGTGGTCTCCAGCCTCGACTACACGTGGCGAGAGGCTGGGCTTCGGGGGAGGGCGCTCCTCCGCCTCAACCAGAAGGGGGGCTTCGACTGCCCGAGCTGTGCTTGGCCGGATCCTCAGCATCGCTCGGTGGCCGAGTTCTGCGAAAACGGGGCTCGCGCCGTCGCTGATGAGGCCACCACCAAACGGGTGGATCGCCACTTCTTCGCCCAGCACTCCGTGGCGGATCTCTTGAACCGTTCCGATCACTGGCTCAACGCCCAGGGGCGCCTCGCGGAGCCGATGGTCCTCCGACCTGGAGCTACGCATTACTCGAGCCTGGAGTGGAAGGAGGCCTTCGAACTCCTGTCTCGAGAGATCGGAGACCTCGACACGCCCGAGCGAGCGGTCTTCTATACGTCGGGACGGACCAGCAACGAGGCTGCTTTCCTCTACCAGCTCTTCGTGCGTCAGCTCGGCACCAACAATCTCCCGGACTGCTCGAACATGTGCCACGAGTCGAGCGGCTACGGCTTGGGGCGAGCCATTGGGATCGGTAAAGGGACGGTGCTTCTCGAGGACTTCGAGCGGGCCGACGTCATCGTCGTCCTCGGGCAGAACCCAGGCACGAACCACCCGCGGATGTTGTCGGCGCTTCAGGAGGCCAAACAGCACGGGGCGAAGATCATCTCCGTGAACCCGCTTCGTGAGGTGGGGCTTCAGCGGTTCAAGCATCCCCAGAAGGTCGGGGACCTCCTCGGCTCCGGGACGGCCCTCGCCGACCTGTTCCTCCGGGTTCGAGTGGGAGGCGATCTGGCCCTCCTTCAAGCCCTGCAGAAGCTCCTCCTGGAGATCGAGGCGGAGCAGCCGGGGCGAGTTCTGGACGAGACCTTCATCCGCGGAAAGACCCGCGGCTTCGAAGCCTTCCGCGAGCATCTGGCGGGGCTCGACCTCGAAGCCCTCGCGGCCGACGCCGGCGTGCCGATGGACGATCTGCGAGCGGCCGCACGGATGCTCGCGACCTCGCGCGCCACCATCGCTTGCTGGGCTATGGGCATTACGCAGCACGCCCACGGCGTGGCCAACGTTCAATCCATCGTGAACCTCCTCCTTCTCGGAGGTCACTTCGGTCGACCCGGAGCTGGGGTCTGCCCGGTGCGTGGTCACTCCAACGTGCAGGGCGACCGTACCGTGGGGATCTGGGAGAAGCTTCCCCCTTGGGGCGCGCGCCTCGGTGAGCGCTTCGACTTCGCGCCTCCGGAGAAACGAGGGCTCGACGTAGTGGGAACTATCGAGGCCCTGTGCGCGGGCGAAGCGCGGATCTTCTTCGCGCTCGGGGGGAACTTTCTCAGCGCCACCCCGGACACCGAGCGCGTGGCTGAGGGGCTCCGGAAGGCACGGCTGACCGCGCACGTGTCGACGAAGCTGAATCGAGCCCACCTCGTCACGGGAGAGTTGGCTCTCATCCTCCCCTGCCTCGGGCGCACCGAGCGAGACCTCCAGCCCGGCGGGCCGCAGTTCGTCACCGTCGAAAACTCGATGGGCATCGTGAGCCGCTCGGAAGGGCGACTCGAACCGGCCTCTCCCCGCCTCCGCTCTGAGGTTCGGATCGTAGCCGAGCTCGCCTCGGCGACCTTGGGCGCGAAGAGCAAGGTGCCTTGGACCGCGCTCGCGGATGACTACGACGCCATCCGAGATCACATCGAGGCGGTGGTGCCCGGCTTCGATGGCTATAACGCCCGGGTCCGCGAACCCAACGGCTTTGCCCTCCCGAACCCCGTGCGGGAGGGGCGGTTCCCGCTGGAAGAGGGGCGCGCGCTCTTCACGGTGCACGAGGCTCCGGATCTGAGGCTCGCCGAAGGCCGCTTTTGGCTCACCACGGTGCGGAGCCATGATCAGTTTAACACTACCGTCTACGCTTTGGACGACCGATATCGAGGCATCTTCGGGCACCGCCACGTGGTGCTCATGGCTCCCGCCGACCTCGAGAACGAGGGTTTGAGCGCCGGAGCCAAAGTCCGGATCCTCAGCTACTTCGAGGGACAGGAGCGCTCCGTGGAGGGCTTCACGGTCGTGCCCTACGATATTCCGAGGGGCAACGTGGCTTGCTACTTCCCGGAGGCCAACCCTCTCGTGCCGATGAACTCTTACGCAGAGGGCAGCCGTACCCCGACCTCGAAGCGGGTCGAGGTCTCTTTCGTGAAGATGTAGAAAGACGGCTTGCCTACTGGATCGAGAGGTCGGGGAGGGGCCGCCGCGCCTTGAGCTTACGGGACTTGAGCGCGAGAGGGGCGGGCGGCTCTTCTTCCTCACCCTTGGTCAGGGCGAGGAGGGTGCGTTTGACGAGACTTCGCTCCTCGTCCGAGGTCGCCAGCGCATGTGCTTGGCGGAAGGTCTTCTTGGCCTTGTCCACCTGCTCGTCCGCGAAGTACGCGCGGGCGAGGTCCGCGCGAAGCTGCACCAGTTCGGGAAGTCCATCCAGGGCCTTCTCGAGGTGTTTTACGGCCGCTTTGGCCCGGTCCTCGCGGAGCGCGGTGAGCCCGAGATCGTAGTGCACGAAGGGGTTCTGAAAGCGCGCTTGCCGGGCGAGTCGCCGCATGGCTTCGGCCAGCTCGGGAGCCCCCTGTCTCGCGTAGAGTCGCTCCAGGGAGGTCAGCGCCACCACCTCATGAGGATCCAGTCGCGCGGACTCCCGTAGCGCCGCTTCGGCTTCGGCGTTCATATCGAGGCGCATCATGGTGGTGCCGAGGTTGGCCCAGGCAAAGGCCATGCGAGGGGCGAGGAGCAGGGCCCGATTGAAGTGCCGGATGGCCTCCTCGTTTTCGTCTCGCGCGAGGGCCGCCACGCCCAGGTTGTTGAAGTGGTGGGCGCGCGCCTCCAAGTCGGTGATCGAGCGGCCCAGGGCCCGGGGGTTGGGCTCAGCCTCCCCGAAGTCGACCTCCCAAGAGCCCCACCCGTTGATGCGAACCCGAGCCGCGACGTGGCGGTTTTTGATGCGGAGGTCGCCTTCCTCGATCCAGTCCGGGGCCTGGTACACCTCCCAAAACTGGGCCCGCATTCCGAGGGATCGAGCCAGCGCGATGAAGAGGGTGGTTTGCGAAAGGCAGTTGCCCTCTCGCACTCGGAAGGTCTCGCCGGCCCCGTGGACCGCGAGCGGGTCGTATCGGATATCGAGCTCTCCGCCCACGGAGAGCATCGAGGTGAGTCGGTGAAGAACGGCGGGGTGGTCCGCTCGGCCAGGTCCGAACCGCTCCACCAGCCACGCCTGGGCATCGCCGAGGTCCAGCATGCTGTGGTCTGGACTGGCCCCCAGCGGGCTCTGTTTCACGAGGGTGCTGAGCGGGTCCGCGGGCGCGGGGTGGAGTGCCTGGGGGAGGGTGGCCAGACACCCGGGCAGGAGCGCCGCGGCCGCAACCCCGCCGATCCACCTTCCTAGCCGAGCCGGCCGGCTTCGAGGGAAAGCGGAGGGGACGGGAGTACGCATGTCCACCACGATAACCGAGCTTTGCCGGACTGTGGGGGCGGTTGTCGCAACCGTGGAGTGCCGCCGCCGATAAGGAAAGGGCGCGGCCGCTAGGGCCTCGCACCCTGGTGAGCCTCATGACTACTTCGCCCTACCTGAATTCGGTCCGCAACAGCATTCCTCCCGCGTACCGGGGAGATCAGGACTTCGTGGACGAGACTCTTTTGACCGCGAAGAAGGCGATCGAGGAGTTCTATCATGCGGCGGTGGTGGCCCACGGAGGCGACACCGATCGCGCCGAGGCGCTCCAGGACCAGCACGGCGGCACCATCCGGGATCTGGCTATCAATCTCTCCATCGTTCGCCGTGGCGATCGGGTGGACGACTCTGGCCAGGCGCTCCGAGACCTGATGGGCAACCTCGAGAGCCTCGGTTACACCGGGGGGCGCTCCGGTCTCTACAAGTGGCTGTCCGGAGTCCTTCCGGCCGGCGAGCGCAACGACGCGGTGCTTAGATCGGCCGGCTACGATGTTACGCGGATGCGTCGGGAGACCCAGACCGCGCAGGACGACGTCCAGGCCCTCATCGCCCTCCTCAAGGAGCAGGTCGAGTTGCTAAAAACCCAGGTTTCGATGCTCCAGGAAGACCGGGAGCGCGCCACGGATCCGGATGCGGAAGCGGCGGCGCGGGCGGTGACGGGAGGCGACACGGTCCTCACCACCGAACGGTCTGCGGACACCCCTCAAGGGGTGGCTCCAGCCGGAAGTCTGCGGCTGACCGACCTCGACCCTACTCTAACCGCTCGAGTGCGCTAATCTCCCGGCCGCCACGTCGCTAGCGGCGGCCCCAGCGGTGCCGGCTGCTCGATCAAAGGAGCATGCTTGGGGCCGCCGGCTCCTCCAGAGGTGTTCGAGTCGAGCGAAGCAAGAGGTCAGGGGCTGGAGAAGGTGACGGGGCGGGCGTCGTCGGCGAGACGCGCGGCGAACTCGGGCTCGCCCAGGCTTCGCGCGAAGAAGCTCTCGAGGGCGGGGGCGAGCGCCTCCAGATCGTAGTCCCGGTATCCGAAGCACACGAGCCGCGAGGCGTGAAGGTGGAGGAGGTGGCGCCCGGCGGTGGTGGGCTGGCCGCTGCTGTCCACGAGGAACACGCTCGGGAACAGCTTCCGGGCGGGAGCCTCGGGGGCGTCCGGGACCTGATCCGGCTCCAGCTCCGGGAACAGCTGGTAGAGCCACGGGTTCGGCTGGGCCTCCTGCTCGCGGGCGCACGCCACGGTGTCGTACACCGACTTTGCGAAGCGGGTGAGCTGGCCGTCCTCACCCCGAAGGACGAGGGGCGGTCGAGCCGCGAAGGCGGAGTAGCCCGGGGCGAGGTCCTCGAGGATGTCCTCGTCGATGTACGCGCACGGTCGGCTCGCCTCCGGATCTACGGTGGCCTCGACGTTCCAGATCAATCCCCGCCGCAGCAGCGCGATCGACTTGGACCCAGCCCGAGGCGACAGACGGCGCAAGAGGGTTTGTCCGTCGATCGAGCTCTCGGTGGGAGCGAACACCCCCCCCGCGCGGCGGTAGGCC
>JBCBRU010000353.1:0-9087 GCA_039819565.1 Myxococcota bacterium
ACAGAAGGCCACGGGTTGGGCCCTGAAGCTGGCAATCCACTCCTTGATCTCTCCGACTTCGGGGAATCGACGGAAGTCTCCGTCGGCGTGTTGAATGCCCACGATCTCCCCCCGACTCACGAAAAAACGATACTCGGCTCGTATATCGACGGGTTCGGCCCCGAAACACGTAGCCAGAGAAGTGTCGTACCCCGGTGGGAGGTGCGGCTCGACCTCCTCAAAGGTCTGAACCCCGCCTGCGAAGAGCTTCGGCTCCATGGGTTTGACGAAGAGGGGCTTCGTCCTCATTCGCAGTTCATCGAGACTGAGCGGAAATATATCTCGACCCAAGAACGGCCGGAGCTCCGCAGGATAGCATTCCAGCATCTCGAAGTCGCGACGCAGAACTTCCCGTATGAAACGAGAAGTATAGGGGATGTCGCCCACGAAGACATCCTCGGGACGAAACCGAGTCCTCCCGAAGGTCCTCTCATCGACCAGGCCATAGTCGACCTCCCCTTCGATGCACTCTTCGTAGACGTGCAGGCAGGTATCGTGCCACGGAAATCCATCTTCGTTGACTTGAATGTAGATCATAGCTCCCCGCTGGCTCCCGTGACCTCAATTCGATCGGCGCTCTAGAACACCTTTTTGATCTTCTTCTTAGCCTTCTTGGCCCCGTCTCCAACGGTGTCGAGGGCGTCCTTGGCTCCCTCACCGACGGTCTCGAGGGTCTCTTTCGCGGTATCTGAGAAAGTGTCCCAAGCCTCCGCGACCCACTCGCCATCGGGGAGGAGCTCCTTGAGTTTTTCGGCGGGGACATCGAAGGTCTTCTTGAGAGTCCCCAACATCTCATCCGCGACGTCGGCGCCGAACACCCCATGCGACTGGAGCAGGCCCACGATGCCCTCGGCGAGCTTGTCGCCGATCTGCTCGAACGGGATGTCCTTGATGAAGTTCTCGACGACGTCGGGGTCAATCGCGAAATCGAAGCCGAACTCCAAGCCCACGCCCGCCGCGATCTTGCCGCCAGCCATCACGTGGAACTTCCCATCCTCCTGCATTCCGAAGGCTCCGTCACCTCCTATGGCCGCTCCCGCAATGACCCCGGCGTCTCCCGCGAGGGAGGCGTCGTCGTTGCCAATACTGCCGTTGACCCCCACGGAGACTCCCGCCTCGGCGCTGCCCGATATACTCACTCCCGGGACCCAGTCGTCCATGATGATATTCACGCCCCCGCTGGCCGACGCTCCGGCCCCCGCCGTGGCTCCTGCCGCGAGGGTGACCCCCCCGAGTTCCGCCTGGGCTTGTACGGCCACCGTGATCGCCGCGGCGAGGTAGGCGTCCGCGCCGATGTGCTTGTCCTCGCCCGAGAAGTCATGGCTCGCCCGAATCCGAGCCTCCGCGTAACCCTCCTGACTCACGGTGAGCTCGACGTCGACGTAGCCGATCTGACCTTCCACTGACGCTGAGTTCTCGACTCGGAAGTAGGCCGAGGCTGAGGTGTGGTCAGCGTTGGCCGTGTACCCCGCTCCCCCCTCGGTGATGTTTGTCACCTTGAACGTCGCCCCTCCCACCGTGACTTCGGAGGAGTGCGTGATCTCGAAGCCCGCGGACTGGTCCTCTTGGGATACGAAGTCCTGGCTGCCGGCAAGGAAGCCAGCCGCGCCGTCGGCGCGTCCCCCGAACTTGAGCCCGCGGGAGGTAGAGGATGTACCGCTCCCGTCCAGGCCGCGGGACGAAGATGGAGCCTCACCCCTCGGTGAGTCTCTGGAGGGGTCGGCGCCCGTCAGACCTCTGTTCGAGCCAGGGTCGGAAGATCCAGAGTCGCCGGGGGCTTTGGGCCTCCAGATGTCAAAGTGGAAGCTGCTGAGGTCCTGACCTTCGAGGACCGCCTGCCTGAGGTCATCATACATCTGGCCGTAGTGCGCGCGATGCTCGGTCCAGTCTCGAGGTCCGGTCCTCGGCTTCTTCTGAGGGGGAGGAAGGTCCGCCCCGACGTCCTTCATGATGGTCTCGAACGTGGTCAGAGCATCGCTCTCGATAGCGATGAGTCTCTCCACGAATGCGTTTCGATCCCACGTCTCGCCCTCCCGGTCCGGCAGCGGCTGACCCGAGGCTCGCAGATGCTCTTGAGCGAGGTAAGTGGCGGTAAGAACCTTGACCGCCTCGAAGCTACGACGCGCGGATGCGTTGGCCATCTCATTTGCGATGTGCTCCATCAGCGTCCCAGGCTCCGTCGAGTTCAGCTCGGCTTCGCTCACGTAGATAGTATTGCTGCTCAGGTCGAAGCGCGCCTTCCAGTCCGCGTTGTCGGTCACCGCAAGCTTGATCCCGTCGCCTCTAAGTGCGGCTTCGCGGAAGGTCTCGCGGTAGACTCGAGAACCCTCGAAGAGCTGGTCGTGGGCGGCCTTTAGCCGGTCGGTCTGGTCGGCGGTGCCCTCGAACTCGATCTTGAGTTTGTCATAGGGGTCGTAGTTGAGGAAGGTATCGAGGATGGTACGGGCTGCGTCCTCGGCGTCGTGCGTCCCCAGCTTCCCCCGTACGATGTCGTGAATGAGCCGGGTGGCCGGCTCCAGGCTCATCGCCTTGAGGAAGATGTCGGCGGTTCCCGGCTCTCCCGCTCCCCGCCCTTCCCTCGAGATCAGGTCCGTTTCGAGGTTAGCGTAGATGATGTCCTCCAGTAGGTCCTTCGCCTCAGCGATGATCTTCGCTTGCTCCGTGACGTCTGGGGCCCGCTCGGCCCTCGCCAGGGCCTCGCTCAGAATGGGCTGCGCAATGCGATTGAACGCTTCCACGACGCTCTCGTTGGGGGGTACGCGGCTTGGGTCGAGGTCGTTGAAGGGCGGCTTCGCCAGAAGGGCGCGGAGATCTTCGACCGTCTCGAGCCCGTCCAGCTTCTTCTTGTTGGTACTCGCGACGATGGCGATGAGGCTGTTTTCGTCGCTGTTGCCGGGCCATAGGTTCGACGGCGACAGATGTGCCATCGTGAAGGCGAGAAGGGTTCTCTTTTCCCGGTTCAGATTGCCCTCCTCGCGAGCCCACGCCAAGAGACGCGGCAGATCGTTCTTGAAGTCACCCTTCTGGTTCTTGGGGACCGCTTCGAGGAGGGAGAGAGCGAAGATGTAGCTCTGCAGGTCTTTATAGTGATCGAGCTCGGACTTGCTCGAGTCCGAGGGTTCCATCCTCGCTCGAGCTTCGAGGTCCCCGAGACTCGGGGGGGGATTCTCGGCGAGGAGTGCCTCGATGTTGGCGTCGATGTGCTGGGCAACGGCCTTCTCAAATGACTCCCCGGCGTGCTCCAGGAGCCAGTTGAAGGCTTCCTTGATACTATGAGAGGCCGTGATATGACGAAGGGCCTGGGCGCTCTTCCGGCCGAGGAGGTCGACCATGGCATCCGGGAACCCGGCTGGGCGGCCTTCGATCCGGCCGTTCACGATACTCGCGCCCCCAACTCCGGATCCCCCTTTGGACGTAAAAGGTAGGAAGCGATCGAAGAGACGGATGAGGGACCTGGAAGCGGGAGCGGTTTCCCCGAAGCCGAGTTTCTTGAGTTCGTTCAGAGTCGCCTTGAGGCCGCCGAGAGGAGTATTCTCCGTAACTCTGCGTTCGCCGCCTCCCAGTTGCTCGTTGATGAGCTGGAGGGTCCTGTCGCGAAGAGTCTCGATGTGCCCGATCAACTCGGAGGGAGGAGGTACTTGACCCTTGAGACCGTCGAGTACAACCCTGAAAGATACATCTTCGAGGCCACTCCTCTCGATGCTCTCGAGGAGATCGTTCAGGGGACGAGTATCGAAGCCGAGCAACGCCCGGTCCGACTGAGCTTCAGAGTCGCCCTCCGTAGCCAGCGTCGCGGCTGGGGGAGGGATCTGGCCACGACGTGGGGCCAGGTCGGGCCACACCAGAGTCTCGACGGTGGGTGTCGGGGGGGGTTGAGGGCCCTGCGTCTCCTCCCCCGTGGGCGCGTCCGGCGGCGGCGTGGAGTGGGACGTGGGGTAGGACGGAATCGTAGTCATCGCTGTGTTTCCTTGCAGGGAGCCATGTCCGCTTCCCCGGGCCTCGGGAGCAGCAAGAGAAAGGCCAGCGTTGAGCTGCACGCAGCGTCACTCGGGTCCGTGGTCACTCTTTGACCGTATGCCCCGTTCGGGGTGCACCTCGGTGGGGGTTGCCCACTCGGACCGCGGGCAGGGCCGGAGCCCGGCGAAACCCGACCCCCGAAGGCCACGAGTCGCCTCCTCCGCCTGCTCGTGGCGACCGAAGGGCGGACAGGCGAAGAGTGTGCCGATTCTCGGGAAGGCGGGCCCCTCTCTCGAGGGTTGTGCGTCGAAAAGGCGGCCCGTGTCCCAATAACGAAAGCCCGACCCCTTTTTGCCATCGGGACGCCATGCGGGTGCGACGGTGCTGGCTCGAACCCGACCTTTCGAGCGATAATGGAGGACGAGGATGCTGAAGCGTCGGTTTATCAACATGGCCCGGGCCGAAGCGACGCACGCCGCGTTTCGGCTGCGTGCGGCCGCTCGGGGCTTGTACGACGCAGCGCGTTCCAACCCTCCGAGCGAGAAGTGGGCGGACGAGGAGCTGTCGCGGATCCGCGCCGAGGTGGAAGCCGAGATGGCTAGCGGGGTCGCCGCGACGCCGGCCGACACTCCGGAAATCCGTCGTTTTTACGCGAATTTAGAGCTTCCCCTGGGGGCCTCCGCGGCCGAGGTCAAAGCGGCCTACCGACGGCTCATGCGGCGCTACCACCCCGACAAGCACTCGGGCGACCCGGATCGGGCGCGGGCTGCGCATCTTCTCGCCCACGAACTCCGTCGCGCCTACGAAGGCCTACTCAAGCACCTCCGCCGCTGAGCCGGGTCCCTCCCCACCGCTGAGGGCTGGCTCACACCCCGAATCGCTTGCGCGGGGGAGTGGGGCTTCCCTCCCTGCCCTAACACCGGCTCAACCGACCGCGGACCGGTCGGCTTGCGCCGGCGTGGAGACTGCGACCAGAACCAAGAGGAGCGCTGAAACATGAGCACATCACCTCGAGACTTCGCGAACCTGCCGCGCCCCAAGGGCCGCGCCGTCGGACTCGAGAACGCGGTCATCCGGTTCTCGGGGGACTCCGGCGACGGTATGCAGCTCACCGGCACGCAGTTCACGAACACGGCCGCTCTGGCCGGCAACGACCTTTCTACCTTCCCCGACTTCCCCGCCGAGATCCGCGCCCCCGCCGGCACGCTTTTCGGAGTGTCGGGCTTCCAGCTGAACTTCGCCGCCAAGGATATCTACACTCCGGGCGACTCCCCCGACGTCCTCGTGGCCATGAACCCGGCCGCCCTCCGCGTGAACCTCACGGACCTCAAGGACGGCGGCATCCTCATCGTGAACAGCGACGCGTTCACGGCCCAGAACCTCGACAAGGCCGGCTACGAGGGCAACCCCCTCGAGGACGGCTCCCTGTCCGCGTTCCGGTTGTTCGAGGTCGACATCACCACCCAGACCGAGAAAGCCCTCGCCGAGACCGAGCTCAGCTTCAAAGAGGTCGGTCGCGCCAAGAACTTCTGGACCCTCGGCCTCCTGTACTACCTCTACGACCGTCCCCTCGAGCCCACGCTTCGCTTCATCGACGCCAAGTTCGCCAAGAAGGACGCCGTAGCGGAGGGCAATCGACTCGCCCTCAAGGCCGGCTATCTCTACGGAGACGTCTCCGAGATCTTCACCGAGACCTACGAGATCACCTCCGCCCGCCTCGAGCCCGGCCTATACCGGAACATCACCGGCAACCAGGCCACGGCCTGGGGCGCGGTGGCCGCGGCCACGAAGGCCGGCTTGCCGCTTTTCTACGGAAGCTATCCGATCACTCCCGCCTCGGACGTCCTCCACGAGCTCTCGCGAGACAAGGACTTCGGGGTCAAGACGATGCAGGCCGAAGACGAGATCGCGGCGGTCACGTCGTCCATCGGAGCGGCCTGGGCCGGAAACCTGGCCCTCACCGGCTCCTCGGGCCCGGGCATCGCTCTTAAGGGCGAAGCCATCGGTCTCGCCGTGGCCACGGAGCTCCCTCTCGTCATCCTCAACGTGCAGCGAGCGGGTCCGTCCACCGGCATGCCCACCAAGACGGAGCAAGCCGACCTGCTCCAGGCCCTGTTCGGCCGCAACGGTGAGTCCCCCGTGGCGGTGCTGGCTCCGACCTCCCCGGCCGACTGCTTCATCATGATGATGGAAGCCTTCCGCCTCGCCCTGAAGTACATGACCCCAGTCTTCGTTCTCACGGATGGCTACCTCGCCAACGGCTCCGAGCCCTGGAAGATCCCCGACGTGTCCGAGCTCCCGGACGTGAAGGCGGTCTTTCACACCGACCCCACCGGCTTCCATCCCTTCCTGCGGGATGAGGAGACCATGGCCCGGGTCTGGCCCAAGCTCGGCACCGCGGGTCTCGAGCATCGCATCGGCGGACTCGAGAAGAGCTACGAGACCGGTCACATCTCCTACGACCCCGAAAACCACAAACGCATGACCGAGGTCCGCGCCCAAAAGATCGAGAACATCGCCCTCGACGTCGACCCCCTCGAGGTCTACGGGGCTCCGAACGGAGGAGATCTCCTCCTCCTCGGATGGGGCTCGACCTATGGGGCCATGCGCCAGGCCACCCAGATCGCGCGGGAGACGGGGCTGGACGTATCCCACGCCCACCTCCGCTACCTGAACCCCTTCCCCCGCAACCTTGGAGAGGTCCTGGGCCGCTACAAGAAAGTGCTGGTGCCGGAAATGAACTGCGGCCAGCTGCTGATGCTGCTCCGCGCCAAGTATCTCGTCCCCGCCGAGGGCCTGAACAAGGTCGAAGGTAAGCCCTTCAAGGTCGGCGAAATTCTCGACCGCGTGCGCGCGCTCATCGGGAACTGAGAGGAATCACTCCCATGGTCACCGTTTCGAAGCCCGAAGGGGCGCCCAAGCTGACGAAGAAAGACTTCCAGACCGACCAGGAGGTCCGGTGGTGCCCGGGCTGTGGCGACTACGCCATTCTCGCCACCGTCCAGAGGATGATGCCGAGCCTCGGCATCCCCAAGGAGAAGATCGTGTTCGTGAGCGGAATCGGCTGCTCCAGCCGCTTTCCGTACTACATGAACACCTTTGGGTTTCACACCATCCACGGGCGCGCCCCCGCCGTGGCTACCGGCGTGAAGATCGCGAACCCAGACCTCCACGTGTGGGTGGTGACGGGCGACGGCGACGCCCTCTCCATCGGCGGCAACCACCTCATCCACGCCCTCCGCCGCAACGTGAATCTCAAGATCTTGATGTTCAACAATCGGATCTATGGACTCACCAAGGGGCAGTACTCACCCACTTCGGAGGCGGGCAAGAAGACCAAGTCGACACCTATGGGTTCGATCGACCAGCCTTTCGCGCCCCTGTCCGTGGCCCTCGGAGCCAACGCTTCGTTCGTCGCCCGCTCCATCGATCGGGAGCCGAAGCACCTGGAGATGGTGCTCAGGCGCGCCGCCGAGCACAAAGGCAGCGCTTTCGTAGAGATCTTCCAGAACTGTAACGTCTTCAACGACGGCGCCTTCATGCACTTCACGGACAAGGCGACGAAGAAGGACACCCAGCTATGGGTCGAGCACGGTAAGCCGCTGCGATTTGGCGCCGAGGGTCAACGTGGACTGCGCTTTGGAGGCACCCACGGCTTCACCCCGGAGATCGTGACCATCGGGGAGAACGGGGTCACCGAGGACGACATTCAGGTCTTCGATGAGCAAGACGAGACGGGGGCCCTCCCCTTCCTCCTCTCGCGACTCGAGCCCCCCCGAGCCCCGGTGCCCATCGGCGTCCTCCGCGCCGTGGAGCGGGACTGCTACGACGCACAGGTCAACGAGCAGATCGCGGAAGCGAAGTCGAAGCACCCCGACGCCTCCATCGAGGAGCTCCTCCGTAGCGGAGACACCTGGACCGTCGAGTAATGACCGAGGCCCTCGGGCGGATGCTCGCGGCCTCCGCTTCGATGAAGCGGACCTTCGCGCGTATCCGCGAAGTGGCCGCGACCGAGACCTCGGTCGTCATCCAGGGAGAGACGGGTACCGGCAAGGAACTCGTGGCGGAAGCCCTGCACGAGGGCTCGCCCCGGGCTTCCGGTCCCTTCGTGGTCGTCGACTGCGCCGCCGTCGCGCGGGAGCTCGTGGAGTCAGAGCTCTTTGGCCACGTCAGAGGGGCCTTCACGGGGGCGGTAGGGGACCGTGAGGGCGCCTTCGAGTCGGCGCGGGCCGGGACCCTCTTCATCGACGAGCTCGGCGAGCTCCCTCTCGATCTGCAGCCTCGCTTGCTCAGGGCTCTCGAGCGACGGGAGGTCAAGCGGGTCGGGGACGACCGGACCCGCCCCGTGGACTGTCGGGTGGTGGCGGCCACCAATCGCGACCTTCGGCGCGAGGTCGAGGCGGGGCGATTCCGCGAAGATCTCTTCTATCGCCTCGCCGTGGTCGAGCTGTCCCTCCCGCCGCTTCGGGAGCGCCCCGACGACATTGAGCTCCTCACCCGGAAGTTTCTCGAAGAGGTCTCCTTCTTCGGGCCCCTCGAGCTCGGGGAGGCCACCCTCGAGCGGCTCAAGACCCACGCGTGGCCCGGCAACGTGAGAGAGCTCAGAAATACCATCGAGCGGGCGGCCACGCTCTCGGATGGCGCCCTACGGCTCCCCTCGGATTTCGGGGAGGACGCTGACCTTCACGACCCGCCGGGGGCCGACCCCGGTTCTGGGGTGGGCCTTCGCTCCGACGACGACGTGGCGCCCCCGTCGCCGCCCGGCAGCGTCACTCGCCCCCTTTGGGAGGGTCGAAGCTTCAAAGACGCCAAGCAGGCGGTCACGGAGGACTTCGAGCGGGGGTGGCTCGAGGATCTCCTCGAGCGACACGGGGGCAACGTCTCCGCGGCGGCCCGAGAAGCCGGGGTCCACCGCAACATCATCCACCGGATGATCGCCAAGTACCGAGCCTAGAGAGCCGAACCGCTTATTGAGCCGCGCGATGCATCCCTCGCGCAGTCATGAGGTTGGCGACGGCGGCGCTACGGTTGAGGTCCAGCTCGCATTTGCGAGTACCCCTATACCGGGCACGACGTCCTTGAAGACGCCCA
>JBCBRU010000354.1:0-9060 GCA_039819565.1 Myxococcota bacterium
CCTGATCCTTTACCGCCACCTCGTTGTAACCGCAGGCGGTAAAGGATCAGGACGTCCAAGCCGCCTGGGCCGAGGTCCAAAACCAATACCAGCGGCGCGCAGACCTCGTCCCCAACCTGGTCAACGTCGTCAAAGGGGCAGCCGACTTCGAAAAAGAGACCCTGGAGGCGGTGGTCAAAGCACGCTCCGAGGCGGCAGGAATAAAGATCGACAAGTCGGTCCTGGACGACCCTCAGGCCTTCCAGAAGTTCGAGGCTTCGCAACAGCAGTTGTCGAGCGCACTTTCCCGGCTCCTCGTGACGGTGGAGCGATATCCAGAGCTGAAGGCGACGCAGGCCTTCCGCGACCTTTCGGTGCAGCTCGAAGGCACGGAGAATCGCATCGCGGTAGCCCGCCGCCGCTACATCGAGGCGGTCTCTACGTATAACAAGGTCGTTCTCACCTTCCCCTCGATGATCGGGGCTCAGCTTCGCGGGATGGACGTGCGCCCCACGTTCCAGGCTTCTTCGCCCAACGCCGACCAAGCACCGAAGGTCGAGTTTTGAGGAGGGGGGCGCTGGGGCTTGCCCTGGCCGCGGGGCTCATCGCTGCCGCCACCTCCGCGAGGGCAGAGGAGCTGGCCGTCCCCACCCTGGAACGTCGGATAAACGACCTGGCCGGGCTCCTCCCTGTGGAGCGCAGTGATGTTCTCGAAGCGCGGCTCGCCGCCTACGAGGACCGCACCGGTCATCAGTTTGCGGTGCTGATTATCCCTCGTCTCGAGGGACAGCCCATCGAGGACTTCGCCATCCGAGTGGCCGAGGCTTGGAAGCTCGGGGATGCGAGCCGAGACGACGGCCTGTTGTTCGTCGTCTCTAAGGACGACCGAAAGATGCGGATCGAAGTGGGATACGGCCTCGAGGGCGCCGTCACGGATCTCGGGGCCAAGCGGGTGCTCGATCGCGTGCAGGGCTTCTTTCGAGCCGGTGATTTCGCGGGAGGCCTCGAGGAGGGGGTGGGAGCGCTAATGCGTCTCGCGGAAGGCGAGTCGGTGGGTCCTGCCCCCGCCCCGCGAAACCGGGCTCCGCAAGACCTCACCGGCAAGGGCTTCAGCCCCGGCCTTCTCATCGTCCTCATGGTGGCCGTCCTCCTCGGACGGTGGATCGCGATCCTGGCCGCGGCAGGAGTCGCGGCCGTAGCGGCGAGCTACGGAGCGGGAGGACTCATGGCCGGAGCAGCGCTCGGGGCTCTCATCGCGCTGATGGGCTTTCGAGGGGGCCGAAGCGGCGGCGGGGGCTTCATCTTCCTTCCCGACGGAGACTCTTTCGGGGGCGGAGGGGGCGGCGGCTTTGACTCCTTCGACGGCGGGGGCGGAGACTTCGGCGGCGGCGGAGCCTCCGGGGACTGGTGAGCCATGGGTGTCTTTAGTGACCAGGAGCGGGCCGATATCGCGGGAGCTATTCGGGAGATCGAAGAGCGCACCGCGGGCGAGCTGGTGGTACACGTCGTTGAACGCAGCGCCGATTATGCCGCCCCTCGGGGACTCGCGTCATTGGCCGTAGGTCTGGGCCTCGCCAAGGTCCTCGTCCTCGAGTCTCCCTCGACGCTTTCCGTCTGGTCCCTCGAGGTGGCCGGACTGGGCGTCGCGCTCATCTATCTCGCGACCGGTATCCCGTGGCTTCTACGTCGGGTGGTCCCGCCCCGGAACCTTCACCGGGCCGTCCACCAACGCGCCCTCCGGGCCTTCACGGAAGACCGTGTGCACGTCACGAAGGACGCCACCGGGGTACTCATCCTCATCTCTGAGGCCGAGCGACGCGTGGAGATCCTCGCGGACGCGGGCATCCACGCCCGGGTCGGCACCTCCGGCTGGGAGAAGTATGTCGCCGATCTCATCGCCGCGATTCGCGAACGACGCGCGGGGGCGGGCACCGTAGACCTGATCCGCGCCCTGGGGCGAGAGCTTCAGGCTGCGGTGCCTCCGGTAGGTGACAACCCCGACGAGCTCGCCAACGAAGTCATCGTCTCCAAGAGCTAGTTTGGGAGCCCTAGTCCGGCGTCGGATTAGTTCGCCGGAGGCTGGAAGTTCGGATCCTGGGTGATGACGATCCGGTCGATCTGGGCGTTCGTCTCTCGATACACCACTTCAAGACGGTGGGATCCCGGCTGGAGGTCGAACTCGGCTGCCGCTTCGCCGGCCGGCGTGTCGTGAACATCATCCCAGGTCCAGGCCCCGGCGCTGATCGCGTTGAGGTCGTTCCACTGGACGTATTCGGAGCTGTCGACGCGTACCCAAAAGGAGTCGCTGTCGGTATCCGTGGCTCGAACCCGACCGAAGATGCGGGCGGGACCCGCTTGCGAGACCGTGAAGTCGAAGACGGCGCGTCCCACGTCCGTGGTCGAACCCGGGTCGGCGTTGAGGTCGCCTGCGGTTTGGGCCACGAACATGCCCCCCGAGGCGGCCATGTCCGTGAGGGTTTGGAAGGGCCCCATCAGGCTCATCGCCTCCGCCTCGATGGTGACTTCGCTCTCGACTCCGGCGTCGGGGGCCGGGGCGCCGAGATCGAGAGCTCCCGCGTCGGGCGCCTCGACAACCCCTTGGTCTGGAGCTTGCCCAGCGTCCGTACCCGGGTTGGCGGGAAGGCCGAGTTCGGTTTGGAAGTATTGAGAGATGCAGCCGACTTCGAAGTCGGTGAGGACGAGCCCGGTAGGCATCCGGCCCCCGCAGGGATACGGGCCTCCGCCGATTTTCTGCATCAGCAACGAGCCCGGGACATCGCTCGCCCGAAGATAGGGCGCGGAGCCACAGGCCATGCTGCTGGGCTGGCTCTCGAGGCGGGCGATGAGACCGGCGCTTTCGAGATCCAAGCCGGAGGCCGAGGCTTCCGAGGAGTGACAGGCACGTTGCGCACACCCCTTAGGCGCAGCTGAGCTTGCGAGGATGGTCTCCACCACGTCTGGGCAAGCTTCACCCGCGCCCGGAACCTGAACCCCAAGGTCCGACTCCCCGGGCAGGGCCGGTGGCTCAGCTCCAAAGCGAGCCGGATCCTCGATTCCACCGAGGCACCCGGAAGCGGCGAGAGAGAGAGCCGAAGTGCACAGACCGCCCCTCAGAGACGTTGAGTATCTCATGCGCGGCGTCTAGCACGGTCAACACAGGCTTCGTAACCGCAGGATGGCGGACACCCGCGGCCCCCTCTCGTCTCAACACATCCAACGCATCTTTGGCAGGAACAGCCACCTCCCGAGAGACATAAGTGTGCATTCCGCGCTCGAAAGAGACACGCGTCACGCTTCGAGCGGCAAACCCCATGAGGAACCCTCTTGGACCGCCGGTTGGGGTGTAGCCGTGACCGAGCACCCTTTCGCATCAAGTTACACCGGAGGCTTACGGCGTAGGGTTCTCGGCACAAGGTAGGCATGAGTACGCGGACGGTCGGGCGAAAAAAAGCTCCGCGGCGCGGTCACAGTCCGGTCCGAACCGCATCGAAGTAGATGATGAACAACTCCAAGAGCCCCGGCTTGAGTCTCGAAGTGACGGTGTATCGAGTGGTATCGCCCTCCGAGTTTGACGCTCTGCAGTTATCCACCCGCCACGAGATCGGCCGTCTCGAGGGCTTTCACGCCGGACTGAGTCTGAGAGGGGCGGAGGAGCCGGGGCTGCGAGCCGACGTCGCGCTGTGGACGAGCCTTGGAGTGGCCAGAGAGGCCGCGGAAGTCCTCATGAACGCCCCTCGCTTCACTTTGTTCAGAGGCGCCGTGGAGAGCGTTCGCCATTTGGCCCACTACCGAGCCCCGAGCTTAGAGACGTGGCGCGCGCTGGGCCGAGGCCCGGTGCTCGAGGTGGCGGCCTACCGAAGCCATCCTGGCACCGACATGGACGGACTTCAGAGGGCGGTGCACGATGCCCTTCCGGGAGTCCGGGGTATGCACGAAGCTTTTGCCAGCCCTCGCCAAGACGGCGAGGAAGGTCACCTCGATCTCATCGCCTGGGCGGACCTGGCGTCGATCCAGGCCGCCCCTCCGCAGGTCATGGCCCAAAACCCGGGCGTGGGTCCATTCTTCGCGTCGATCGAGGAGACCCACGTGTTCGACCCCTTTGAGGTCATCCGTGGCTGACCTTCATGCCCTATGGGACGAGACGGGGGCTGAGGAAGACGAGGCTCTCGTCCAGGCCGCGGTCCGTGGTCAGCGGAGCGCGCTCACCACCCTCGTCGAGCGTCACCAGCCCTTCCTCTATCACGTCGCCTTGCGCCTCGTTCTCGCACCTGCGGATGCCGAAGATCTAGCGCAAGAGGCTTTGCTTCGAATTCTGACCCATCTCAGCCAGTACGCCGGTAAAGCCCGCTTTCGCACTTGGGCCTATCGAATCCTGGTCAACTGCTTCCGGCAGCGGAAGCGGCGAAAGATGGAGAGTTCGATCACGTCGTTTACCGCTTTCGGAGAGGAGCTCGACGAGCTCCCCTCTGCGCCTCTCCATCTCCCCGCTCCCCTGGAGCCGGACCGAGCGCTTCTCGTAGAAGAAACGAAGGTCGGATGCATGATCGGGATGCTCATGTGCCTGGACCGCGAGCAGCGCCTGACCTACGTGCTCGGCGACGCGCTGGGGGTGCCGAGCCCTCTTGCCGCCGAGATTCTCGAAGTGAGCCCGGCGACTTTTCGCAAGCGACTCGAACGCGCGCGAAGAGATCTTCGAACGTTCATGCACGACAAGTGCGGCCTCATGAACGAGGCCAACCCGTGTCGATGCGAGCGGAAGACCCGGGCCTTCATCGAGAAGGGTTGGGTGGATCCCGCACGGCGGCGGTTCACCCCCCGAAGGGTCGACGAGGCCCGAGCCCAAGCTCGGGATCGCCTTCGGGTCGTGGCCTCGGCCGCGCATACGCGCGACGTGGAACTCTACCGCAGTCACCCCAGGGTGGAGAGCCCGAACTTCGCGCAGCGGATCCGCGAGCTCTTGGATGACCCGGAGCTTCGACGCGGACTCGATCTCGCGGACCCCGCGCCTTGACAATCGGGGGCTGGAGAACGAGCCGAAGCAAAGTGGATACGCCCCGGATTGAAACCCTCACGGATGTCCTCCGGAGGCCCCTGCGCCCCGAGCACACCGTGGGCTACCTGACCGGGAAGGACCCGGTCTTTACAAGCTACGTCGATCTCGAGGCCCGCGCCCGGCGGATTCTGGGCCTGCTTCAGGCCCGCGGGATTCGGCCCGGCGAACACGTGGGACTCGTCACCTCGAGTCCGCAGGTGTTCATCGAATCCTTTTGGGGCTGCCTCCTCGGGGGCGCCATCCCTCTTCCCGTCAGCGCCGGAGCCTCCGCCGACCATCAGCGCAAGCTGCTCCGGGTGCTGGCGATGTACGACGACCGGTTCCTCATCATCGACGACGCGAGCTGGCAGCGCGCCGAAGAGTTCGGAGCGTCCGAGGGTCAAGAGGAGCGCCTGAGCGCGCTCTCGCCCCGCGTGCTGCGCTCAGACGAGATCCTCGCCGCCGCCGATGGCGAAGGCCCAGAAGGGGTCGAGCACAACGTCCAGCCCGACGACTTCGCCTATGTTCAGTTTAGCTCGGGCTCGACGCGAGCCCCCAAGGGAATCCAGCTCACCCACCGCAACCTGGTGGCCAACATCTCCGCCATCCGCAGCGCCATTCAGCTCATGCCGGACGACCGACCCATTGGTTGGATGCCCCTGACCCACGACATGGGCCTCATCGGTGGACATCTCACCGGGATGATCGCCGGCACCCACCACACGCTGATCCCCACCGAACGCTTCGTGCGTCGACCCCTGACCTGGCTCCAGGAGGCGGTTGCCCAGGGCTCGACGGTCACAAGCGGGCCAAACTTTGCCTATCAGCACGTGCTCCGCGCCTATAAACCGGACCGCTTCGAGGGCCTCGACCTCTCCCGGCTGCGCGTGATCTTCAATGGCGCCGAGCCTATTGCCTATGACCTCGTGCGGCGTTTCCTGGAGACCTTCGCACCGCACGGCCTCAACCCGGCCGCAATGTTCCCGGTCTACGGACTGGCCGAGGCCAGCCTCGCTGTCTCCACCCCTCCCCTTTTGAGTGGACTGCGCCGCACCTCGCTCGACCGGACCCATCTCCAGCTCGGAGACCGGGTGCGTCCCCCCGAAGCCCCCCGAGACCGTCTCGACCTCGTGCCGGTGGGGACGCCGGTGGACTTCCTGGACGTGCGTATCGGCGACGGAACTCCGCTCGGGAGGGCTCCCGAAGGGGTGGTGGGTCCAATCTGGATCCGAGGCGATAACGTGGTCACTTCGCTGCGCACCGACGACGACGAAAGCGACCCTCGGGTGGACGGCTGGTATGACACCGGGGACCTAGGCTTCGTCCTCGACGGTGACCTCCACATCTGCGGGCGCGTCAAAGAGATGGCCATCGTCAACGGCCAGAACGTCTTTCCTCACGATATCGAGGAGATCGCGTCGGAGGTGGAGGGCGTGATTCCAGGCAAGCTCATCGCCATCGGAGTTCGACACCCGGAGACCGACCGAGAGGTCTTGGCCCTCTTCGTGCTGTGGCGAAAGAGCCGAGAAGCCTTCGAAGACGTCGCTCAGCGTCTTCGGCAGACGGTCGTGAACCGCACCGGGGTGCAGGTGTCCATCGTCCTCCCCGTCTCTGCGATTCCCAAGACCACGAGCGGTAAGCTCCAGCGCCTCCAGCTCGCCCGCGATTTCGAGCAAGGTAAACTGCAGTAGTAGCGGACGTCGCTACTCGGATCGCTTCGAGCCCCAGCGGGGTCGAAGCGTCGATCCTTCGAGCCACACACTCGGGGCAGACCTGCTGGAGACGCAGGGAGCGGGCGCGGCCGTTCCGGCAGAGCACGTAGCCGGCGTGGGTCAGCGTCGCGCTGGGGCTCCCGCCCGAAGAAATCTCAGACTGTGTCGTCCCCCGATGGATGCCGACGACCGTGCTCATCGTGAAAGCACTGTCCGATCGGACTCCAATGCGGAGCGCGGGAGCCGACAACCAAAGAGAGATTGAACCGAAGCGTTGTCCTCGTCGATTCGCGAATCACGAATGGAGCGATCGAACCCTCGACCAAAGGTCTCATTCTATCTCGCTGCGATGCGACTCATGTGACGTCGAGGCGAAGGATAGGCCGAAGCCCTCCTTCACGGTGACGTCACGCACACGTGGGATCCGCGAAACCCTCTTCGCTCTTGGATCCATTACTGTCTCCTCGGACATCAACCAGACCGTTGGCCCCCTCTCTCGGACATGGTGTTCGAGAGTATGTTCCCCTATGGGAAGTCGGTCGAGGACCATACAAATGAGTTTGACCGCCTGTGGCCTCATTACGGTCAAGGAGGATCTATGTCTAAGTTCGAAAACTTGAGCCAGGTCATGGACGGGTTCCGCGAGGGTGTGACCCGTCGTGGCATGTTGCGGGGTAGCGCCGCCGTTCTCGGGTGCGCTGCCATCGGTTCGCCGCTATCGGAAAAGGTGGCGCGGGCCGGCTCGCGTCGTCGTCACCGGAGCGCCGGATACGGGCCCCTCGTGGAGAAGCGCGATATCACTACGGGCCTCAAGCTACTCTCGCTCCCTCGGGGCTTTGAGTACGCCTCCTTCGGATGGACCGGGGACGAGCTCGAGGACGGCTCCATCACCCCGGGCGGTCACGACGGGATGGCGGTCGTCGAAGTCGCGGGTCGTCGTCGCTTCGGTCGGCCGCGCAAAGCCTTCCTGGTGCGCAACCACGAGATTCGCTCGGACGCAGGGGCGTTCTCGCCGAACGCACCGAACTATGATCCGGCCGGCGCCGCCGGCACCACCAACCTGATCTTCAACTTCCGCCGCATGCAGTGGGAGGAGTCATGGGCTAGCCTCACCGGAACCATCACCAACTGCGCCGGCGGCCCTACCCCATGGGGCTCTTGGCTCACCTGCGAAGAGGACACCCGGGGTCGCCCCGGCGACGCGACCTACGACGCCAGCCGGACCCCGAACCTCACCGAGAACCACGGCTACGTATTCGACGTCCCTGGCACTCGCCGCGCCGAGGCCACCCCGATCCGGGGCATGGGTCGCTTCGTCCACGAGGCCACGGCCACGGACCCCCATACCTACATCACCTATCTCACGGAGGACCGCAGCGTTTCGACCGACGCCAACGGCAACGTGACCGCAGGCGCGGGATTCTTCCGCTTCATCCCCGACGAGATCGAGTTCCCCACCGGCCCGGGTAGGCTGCAGATGCTGAAGGTTGTCGACCAGCCGCAGGCGAACCTCTCTGGGTTCGATGCCTCCGTGCTGGGCAACATCTACGATGTGGAATGGGTCGACATCGCGGATCCCGAGGGTCACGTGGTGACGGGCTCCCAGCCCGGCAACGGCGTGTTCTGGCAGGGCTTCACTCAGGGCGGCGCCGCCTTCCAGCGTGGAGAGGGCGCCTGGTACGGCAACGGGCTGATCTACTGGATCTCGACTTCCGGCGGACCGGCCCGTGAGGGCATCGTGTGGGCCTACGATCCCGTAGCCGAGCAGCTCTACGCCTTCCTGGAGTCGGACGGACCGGCCACCGTCGATAACCCCGACAACATCACCGTCAGCCCTCGCGGCGGGATCCTCCTGTGCGAGGACGGCAACGCGGGCCAATACATGATCGGCGTGACCCAGGACGGCGAAGCGACCTTCCGTTTCGCTCGCAACACCGTAGTGCTGAACGGAAGCCGCAACGGCATCACCGGAGACTTCGTGAACGCCGAGTTCGCCGGCGCTCGAGTGGCCGAGTCTCGACCGTGCCGTCGGACGTCGCGCGGTTCGGGGCGGCCTTCTCAAACAAGAGCCCGCCCACTTCAGCTTGCCGGATCTGCTGGAGCTCGAGTGGACGGGTGAGGAGACCGAAGGAAGAACCGAGGACGACCTCTGCGTGGCTTTCGCGGGAGCTTGGAGCAGCAACTATGGGGGGCACGAGGTCGCGTTCGCCCAGGATGGACGCCTCCTCGCCTGCGGGGGAGGGCCGACACCCGAGACCGCCCTCCATAGTTGCTGCTCCAAGCTCCCGCGAAAGCCACGCAGAGGTCGTCCTCGGTTCTTCCTTCGGTCTCCTCACC
>JBCBRU010000355.1:0-9020 GCA_039819565.1 Myxococcota bacterium
CGTTCGGGATGCGGCCATCCTGAATACCCTTCCCCTGGGTATCCGCGCGTTGGGTACGACCCCTCGCAAAACCACGAAGCGGTGGTCGCGGGGGCAAGGGTGGTTTGGACGGGCCCCTCGGACTGGCCGGGCCTTCGCCGGGTGGGCCTCGCCTTCACCACCATCAGCACCCGCGGGCAGGACAAGATCGTAGGCACGCTTCTCGAGGAGGAGCGCATTCGGCGTCGCGTCTTCGCTGACGCCTAGATGCGCCTTCAACTCCTCCGCATGTCCCCGCCTCGGCTCAGCCCTCGTCATCGAGAGGGTTTTCGCTGGTCACGATGCCGTCGGCGTCGGCATACAGCCAGTGGCCGCGTACGTAGCGAACACCGCCGAAGGTCACATCGAGACCTACGTGTCCGCCCTCCCGCTTCGTGGTTTTGCGAGGGGTCGTACCCAACGCGCGGATACCCAGGGGAAGGGTATTCAGGATGGCCGCATCCCGAACGCACCCGTACACGACGATTCCGGACCAGCCGTTGTCTATGGCGAGCTGGGCCAAGCGATCTCCCACCAAGGCAAACCGCCGCGAACCCCCACCGTCGATGACCAGGACCCTCCCGGTGCCTTTTTCGTTGAGGATGGTTCGAACCTTCGTATTGTCCTCGTAGGTTTTGAGCGTCTCGATCTGGCCTTCGAAGGAGGCTTTACCCCCAAGGCTGAATAGGTGGATGTCCGAGACCTGTAAAAAATCTCCTGACGTATCATATAGGTCGGCTGTAGGTCTGACCAATCTTTACCTCCAAGGATGTAGCGAGCGCGTGAACCTTACTGCATCTTCGAAATTTACGATGAGAGCGAACCCAATATGACGACCGGCGCCGGAGACATCGCCCCTATGGACACCCATCGCACACGCGCCGCCACGTGGACCTTTCTGAGCAACCATGCCCACGTCCTTCTGTGCTTGGCCCGGACGCCGAACATGCGCCTGCGCGAGGTCTCCGAGAAGGTCGGCATCACCGAGCGCGCCGTGCAGCGCATCGTCGCCGACCTCCAGGACGAGGGGTATATCGAGATCCACAAGGAAGGCCGACGCAACCGCTACGTGATTCACCTGGACCGCTCCCTCCGTCACGGGGTTGAGTCTCGCTGCCGAGTGGAAGACCTCATCTCTCTTCTCGTCAGCTGATCACTGCCCTCGAGCCAAACCCTCTCTCCGAGGGTCAACCCCACCTAGGTACTCACCCTCAGGCCCGACCGCTAGGGCGTGAAGACCGCTGTTGAGTTCGACTACGCGCACCTGATGTCCGCGGGCCTCGAGCCCGCTGCGGAGCGCGGCAAGGCGGCCTGGAGCCCAACCCTCGTCCTCGAGCTCGACCGGACCACCTCGGCAAAGGATGTGCGGCTGAGCTACGGCTTGCTGCGGATCCAAGCCCCAGTCGAGCACCCCAAGCACGGTCTGGACCGTGTACCCGATGATGCGGCTGCCGCCCGCCGAACCCACCGCCAGCACCGCTCTTCCTTCGGCGTCGAACACCAGGAGCGGACTCATCGAGCTCCGGGGGCGCTTACCGGGCGCGACGGCGTTGGCGACCTGTCTTCCCTCTTGCTCGGGCACGAAGGCGAAATCGGTGAGCTGGTTGTTCAGGATGAAGCCATCGACCACGAGCCGGGAGCCGAACGCGTTCTCGACGCTGCTGGTCATCGACACCCACCTTCCCGCCTTATCCACGACACTGAAATGACTCGTGGAGGGAAGCGATGGGGAACTATCCGGGAGCCGGAGCTGGGCCAGTCCGTCGACGTCTCCTGCGTCCACATTCCCCGCCGCTCGCTTGGGGTCGATCAGCGCCGCGCGGGCGCGGAGATAGTCCGGATCGAGGAGGCCCGCCACCGGTACCTTCACGAAATCCGAATCGCCGAGATAGCGGGCTCGATCCGCGAACGCGAGTCGTCCCGCCTCCGCGAGAAGATGAGCCGCCTCGACCGAGCCCGGTTCCAGCCCCGACAGATCGAACTCGGCCAGAATACCTAGGATCTGAAGCGTCGTGACACCGCCCGAGGTCGGTGGAGGATGCCCACACACCTGGAAGGCTCGGTAGGGAATGCAAAGCGGCTTGCGAACCTTCGAGGCATAAGCGGTGAGGTCCTCCTCCGTGAGGAGGCCGGGGGCTTCGACCTCGGCGAGGAGGCCGGTGCCAAAGGGGAAGCCGAAGTCGAGCAGGCCCTTGTTGAGGGCTGCCACCCAGGTCGCGGGCTGCCGAGCGGCGCGGACGGCGCCCACGATACGAGCGGCGATGGGCCCCTCGTAGAAAGCATCCGCGCCCTCCTCGGCGATGGTTTCGAGAGCTTCGGCCAGCGCCGCGTTGGTGTGGATGGCGCCCACCGGTTTGGCTCGCCCTTGCGGGTAGTACAGCTCCCGAGCTCGAGGCATCGTTCGAAAGAGGGGATCCCGCCGCAAGAGCTGATGGAGGCGTGGCGTCACCTCGAAGCCCTCCCGAGCCGCGCTGATGGCCGGCTGAAACAGCCGTTTCCAAGCGAGCTTGCCGTGCCACTGATGCGCATCTTCGAGCATGCGGAGCACGCCCGGGACCCCCACCGACCGGCCCCCCACCAAAGCCTCCAGGAACATGCGAGGGCGTCCGTCCTCCCGCAGAAAGAGCTCCGGCGTCGCCGCCCTCGGCGCGGTCTCGCGGCCGTCGAAGGCGTCGAGTTCGCCCCGCTCAGGGTCGAAGTGAAGGAGGAAGGCTCCTCCCCCAATACCGGAGGACTGTGGCTCGACGAGCGTCAGCATGGCCTGCACCGCCACCGCCGCGTCGAGGGCGCTTCCGCCCGCCTCGAGCACCTCGAGCCCCGCCTCGGTGGCGAGCGGGTGGGCCGCGACCACCATGCTTCGCGGGGAGCGCGCCGCAGAAAGCTCACGCCGTCCCGTCCCTCGCTCGGGGGCGGCATCGTCTTCGGCGAACCACGCTCGGGCGGAGAACAGGAGAGCGACCGAGAGAAGGGCCGTTCCGGCAACCGCGAGGGCGAGGTTCCTGAGGAGGCGCGGCATGAACTCAGGCAGCTACGTGAGATCCGAACAGGTTGGTTCGGGCCCGATCGACGATGGATTGAAGGCCGGGCGGCTCGACCTTTCGCTCCGCGCTGACCATGTAGAAGCGCTCCACCACCGCATCCGTTCGGCCCAGCTGGAGAACGTCCATTTCGTCGACGACCTCTCGCTCGACCGCGCTCGAGATCGCGAACACCCCCCCGCCGTTCCGTCCGAACTCTTTCATGAGGGCGGTGTCGGTGAACTCTCCGCGGATATCGGGCACGACGCCGACGCCGTCGAACCACTGATCCAGCCCCATACGGAGCGGGGTCCCGCTCGCTTGAATGAGGAACGGGGCACTGTCGAGGCAGCCCGGAAACGATCCCTTGAGGTCGGACGCGATGGCCGCCGAGGCAAAGAAGGACACCCCGCTCTCTCCCAAGAGGTGGTTGAAGACCTTGGTCGAGGCCCGGACGGTGATGGGCCGATCCGCCAGGACGAGGTCGTATTTTCTCCCTAAGAGTTCGTCGAAGATGACCTCGCTCGGTCCTCGCTGACACTGGAGGCGGATGGGAGGGGATTCCTCCAAAACGGGGGATAAAACCCTATGCGCCACCATCTTGGGAATTGCATCGGAAATCCCGACGTTTAGACGCCGCGCCTGGCCCGAAGGCCTCCCTTCGAGGGTCCCGACCATCTCTTCGCCGAGAGTGAAAATGGCATCCGCATATCGAAAAACGAGCTCCCCGGTTTCCGTCATGTGGAGATTTCGGCCCCGCCGGGCGAAGAGCTGCTCTCCCAGAGATGCCTCGAGAGCCTTGATCTGGCCGCTGATCGTGGGCTGCGCGAGCCCCAGCACTTCGGCCGCGCGGGCGATCGTGCCTTCTTTGGCCACCGCCCAAAAGTAGAGCAGGTGATGGTAGTTCAAGCTCGGCATCTCGGACGCTCTTTTGTACCCTTAGGTTCATTCAATTCAAGACGACTTGGTCGACTTTTGGTAGCCAACTGCAGGCCGCATCGGATTGTTGTCCATTCGCCCACGGACGCTCTCTCTGTCGCCTGTTTCGCCCGTAGTTAATTAGGGATTACCATGACCGCATCTGCATCGACCAGAGGACTGACTCACCCTGACATCATCGCCCTCCTCGAATCCGTGCACGAAGCTTGCGGACTCGACCTCGAGATGGAGACGGCGGAGCGCGCGGTGGCCCAGTGCGACAGCGACGGCTCCGTTCTCGACCGAATCGCGAGAGCGGCGCCCAAGCTAGGCTTGCGGGCGGCACGGGCCGACGTAGCCCTGCGTCAGCTGCCTCGCGTCGTGGGCCCCGGCCAGCCGATCCTCGTCGCCGCGCCCACCACCTCCGAGATCGTCGCGGTGGTTTCCGCCGACGGCCGGAAGCTCCGGGTCGTGACGGCCAGCGACCCCACCGGGCAGGACGTCACCGTCCCGGCGCTCGCCGAGCGGCTCGGCTTGGCCGGTCCGGACGTCGCCACCCCGTGTCTTGCCCTCGAGAGCACCACCATGGGTGCCCTCTCGGTTCCGGGCGCCCAGCCGGGAGACGTCCAAACCGCCTTGCGAAGGCTCTGGGGTCTGCTCGCGTCCGAGCGGGAAGATCTTCAGGCGATCGTCATCTACGCGGTCGCCGCGGGGCTCTTCACCCTCACGATCCCCATCGCGGTCCAGACGCTCGTCAACACCGTGGCCTTCGGAGCGCTCTTTCAGCCTCTGGTGGTCACCACCGTCCTCGTCATCGCCGGCCTCGCCCTCTACGGATCTCTCACCGCTCTCGAGGTCTACGTCGTGGAGCTGCTTCAGCGCCGCATCGTGGTGCGGGTCGTGGGCGACCTCGCGTACCGGGTCCCGCGGGCGCGAACGTCGGCCCTCGACCGGATCTACGGCCCGGAGCAGCTCAACCGCTTCTTCGACGTGTTCACGATCCACAAGGCGACCGCGCAGCTGCTCATCGACGGCCTCGATCTGGCCCTCAAGGGCGTGATTGGCCTGCTTTTGCTGGCCTTCTACCATCCCTTCTTCCTCGCCTTCGACGTCGTCCTGATTATGGCCCTCGCCGTGGTGCTGTTCTGGCTGGGTCGAGGGGGCATGCGTACCGCCATCATCGAGTCGAAGAAGAAGTATCGACTTGCGGGCTGGCTCGAGGAGCTCGGCCGCAAGCCGGCCGCGTTCAAGCCTCTTGCCGCAAGTAAGCTTGCCTATGACCGAGCCGACTCGCTCACCCGGGACTTCCTGGTGGCGCGCATCGCCCACTTTCGCGTGGTGCTGCGTCAAACGGTGGGCTCCCTGGCCATCTACGCTTTGGCTTCCGGTCTCCTCCTCGGCCTCGGCGGCTGGCTGGTGATGCAGGGTCAGCTCACGCTCGGGCAGCTGGTGGCGGCGGAGCTGGTGCTCACGACCGTCGTCACCTCTTTCGCCAAGATGGGCAAACACCTCGAGAGCTTCTACGACCTCGTGGCCGCCGTGGACAAAGTGGGCGCCCTCTTCGACCTCCCCATCGAGGAAGACGGCGGCGACGGCACCCCCGAGGCCCCGAACGGCGCCGGCTCCTCCCTCGAGATGCAGTCCGTGGACGTCGAGCTGGCCGGGCACACCGTGTTCCGGAATCTGGACCTCACGCTGTCTCCGGGCGACCGGGTCGCCGTGTTGGGAGCCAGCGGTTCGGGCAAGAGTCTCGTCGCCGAGGTCCTCTTCGGGCTCCGACCGGTCCGCCGAGGTTCCGTGCGGGTCGACGGGGCCCACATCGAAGACATCCCCCTCGGAGTCCTCCGAAATCGGGTGTCAGTGGCTCGGATCGACGACGTCGTCCACGGCTCTCTCATGGACAACGTTCGGCTCGGCGACGCCTCGGTGACCGCGGTCGACGCCCGCCGGGCGCTCGAGGAGGCTGAGTTGGGGGCGGTCCTCCAGCGGCTCCCTGAAGGAATGGACACGGAGATCCTTCCGGGCGGACGTCCCCTCACCGAGTCCGAGTCGGCCCGCCTGGTGCTGGCCCGGGCCATGGCCGCCAAGCCGAGCCTGCTGGTGGTCGACGGCCTCCTCGACATTCAGGACGAGACGACGCGTCTCGAGCTCTGCCGGCGCCTGTGCAGTCCAGAGCGCCCCTGGACGCTGATGGTACTGACTCGCGTCGAATCGCTCGCGCGCTCACTTCCTCGCTCCGTGAGTCTCGCCGAAGGGCGGACCATGGATCTCTTGGCCACGGAGACCCGCTGATGTTGCTCCCTTTTCCCGACGCTCAACGCGACCCGGCTGACCTCGCGATGCTCCCGGCGTCGCGTCTCGTGCCTCCGCCGATTACCGCGCGCCGCCTCGCGCGGGCCCTCGGGGTGATGTTCGTCTTGGTCCTGGTGGGCCTCGCCATCGCGCCCTGGCAGCAAAACGTATCCGGAGCGGGGCGCGTGATCGCCTTTCTGCCCGTCGACCGTCAGCAGTCGGTCCAAGCCCCCATCAAGGGCGTGATCGAGACCTGGTATGTCCGCGAAGGCGAGCGCGTGAAGAAGGGCCAACCCTTGGCTCGGCTCCGCGACAACGACCCCGAGTACTTTCAGCGCCTCCAGCAGACCCGCGAGACGGTCGAAGTCCAGCTGACCAGCTACGAGAACCAGGTCATCCAGCTCGGCAGCTACGTCGAAGCCCTAGAGGACGCTCGTGAGCAAGCGGTCGCGGCCGCTCAGGCCGGCGTCGATCAGGCCGAGCAAAAGGTCCGCGCAACGGCTCAGAAGCTCGCCGCCGCGGAGGCGGCGGATGAGACCGCGTCCATCAACCTGCGCCGCTCGCAGACCCTCCACGAGAAGGGCCTCATCTCGGACCGAAAGCTCGAGCTTGCCACCCTGAAGGCCACGAAGACGCAGACGGACCGCCGGGCCGCGGAAGCGGACAAGAAGGCCGCGGAGGGAAGCCTCCGCGAGAAGCGCTCCGCCCTCCGCAACAAGCGAGCCGAAGCCACCGCCAAGGTGGAGAACGCACGTGCCTCCCGCGGCAAAGCTGAGGTCTCGGTGCAGGACGCCCGTCAGAAGCTCCTCGACGTCGACGTGAAGCTCGCCCGCCAGCGGACTCAGGAGATCCTCGCGCCCATCGACGCCTTCGTTCTGCGCATTGCCAAGGCCCCAGGTCAGGAGCAAGTAAAGCAGGGCGACCTCCTCACCGTCCTCGTGCCCGACACCCAGGACCGGGTGGCCGAGGTCTATGTGGACGGTAACGATGCCGCCCTCATCACCCCTGGACGCAAGGTGCGTCTGCAGTTCGAGGGCTGGCCGGCCGTACAGTTCGCAGGCTGGCCTTCGGTGGCGGTCGGCACTTTCGGGGGCCTCGTGACGGTGGTCGACACCGCCGACGACGGGAAGGGAGACTTCCGCATCATCGTGACCCCGGACCCCGACGAACCGGAGTGGCCGAGCGCCCAGTATCTGCGTCAGGGCACCCGAGCCAAGACCTGGATCCTTCTCAGCAAGGTGACCCTTGGCTACGAGATGTGGCGTCGATTCAACGGGTTCCCGCCCGCAGTAAAGGTCGCTCCGACCGGTGACGGAAAGTCCGGCGCCAAGGAGCCAAAGGCGGGTAAGGGTCACGGCAAGTGAGCCTGACCGGCCTGGCTACCGCACTCTTCCTCCCTAGCCTTGCTGTCCCGGCCGCCGAGTTTGACCGGGAGGTCATGGAAGCGCTCTCTCGCGACTACGGCGAGCTGGGCCCCGTGGACACCACGACCACCACCGGCGGGCAGGCTCTGGGATTCGACGCGGTGCTGCGTTCGATCGAATCCCACCACCCGATGGTCGAGGCGGCCGCGGCGGGCGTGCGCATGGCGCGGGGAGAGCGGCTCGCCGCCGACGGCGGCTTCGACCCGAAGATCGGGGTCAAGGGTCAGCTCACCCCCACGGGCTACTACGACGTGAGCGCGGTGGACGCGAAGGTCTCCCAGGCCACCCCCCTGTGGGGCCTCGAGCTCGACGCCGGATATCGGATCGGGGTCACCGGGGACGACGACGGTTTGGCGACCTACGACGAACGCGCCACCCTCGACGGGGGTGAGCTCAAGGGCGGACTGCGTCTGCCGCTGCTGCGCGACGGCCCCATCGACGCCCGACGAGCCGACCTTCGACGGAGTACGGTCAGCCTGCGCAGCGCGGAAGCAGAGCTGGACCGCACCGGGCTGAGCCTCGTGGTGGCGGGCGCCCAGAGCTACTGGGACTGGGTCGCAGCCGGGGAGTCCTACCGGGTGGTCCGGGCCCTCGTGGCTCTCGCCGAGACACGCAACACCCAGCTGGGCGTCCGTATCGACGCCGGCGACGCCGCGGAGATCGACCGAGCCGAGAACCTCCGGAGTTTGCTCAAGCGACGAGACGCGCTGATCAAGGCCGAGCGAAAGCTCCAGAAGGCGGCCATCAAGCTGTCCCTTTTCTACCGAAGCCGGGGCGGGGATCCGGTGGTCCCCAGCTCGTCTCGACTCCCCAAGCAGGTTCCGGCTGCGCAAGCGCTCCCTCCGGACGAGCGGGAAGCGGGTCTTGTCCGGGCGATGAATGGCCGCCCCGAGATCACGGTGGCGACGGCGGCCGAAGACCGCGCCCGAGTGGACGCAGAGCTCGCCAACAACGGCATCCTCCCGAGGGTCGACCTCGAGTTCAAGTTCTCACAGGACTTCGGCACCGACCCGGCCCTCAACGACTCCTTTAGTCTCAAGTCCCTGGAGCCCTTCGAAATCAAAGCGCTGGTGTCGGTGGAGCTTCCCGTGCTCCTCCGCAAAGGCCGAGGTAAGGCCGGGCAGGCTACGGCCAAGTTGGATGCCGCCACCGCCAAGCTCCAGTTCACCCGGGAGAAGCTTCGCGCCGAGGTTCAGGACCTCTGGTCGGAGCTCAATGCCGCCGTGCGCCGAGCCCAGGTGGCCGCTCAGTCCGCCAACGTGGCGGAGGTGGCCGCCGCCTGCTCGCGAAGGTTCAAGATGAAGGGGCTGGTCGCGCCCTCCACCAGGCGCACCCGCTCCGCGGCGGCGAC
>JBCBRU010000356.1:0-9019 GCA_039819565.1 Myxococcota bacterium
GGTGGACCACCGCGTCGACCCCCCGCACGAGGTCGGCCAGGTCGTCCGAGGTGAGCACCGCATCCCTCGGACTCGGTGTCGCTCTGACCCTCCTCGATGGGGCTTCGCCCGCCTCCGCGTCTTGACCGCCGACGACGCCCAGGATGAGGTCCGCGGCGCCATGCAGGCCCTCGTCACCGGCGCCAGCGGCTTTCTCGGTCGTCGCACCGTCCGCGCGCTCCGCGCCCGCGGGCACTCGATACGGGCGATGGTCCGCCCCACGACTTCGGTCCAGGGCTCGGGCTGGGACGATGAGGAGGAGATCGAGGTGGTGCGCGCCGATCTGCTCACCTCGGACGACCTGGCCGACCTCGTGCGGGGGGTCGACGCGGTGGTCCACCTCGCGGCGGCGGTCACCGGCACCGACGACGAGATCTTCAAGAACACCGTCGAGGGGACCCAGCGCCTGCTCAAGGCGCTGACCGCGGCCGGGGTCAAGCGACTCGTCCTCTGCTCCAGCTTCTCGGTCTACAACTATCGAAAGATCGCCTCAGGAGAGATGCTGACGGAGGAGAGCCCCCTCCTCGACCACCCGGATCTGCACAAGCGCAACGGGTACAGCGTGGCCAAGACCTGGCAGGAGCGCATCGTCCGCACCTGGGCGGCCGAACAGGGTGGAGCCCTCACGGTGCTCCGGCCTGGGTTCATCTGGGGGCCCGACCATGAGTTTCAGCCCTGCCTCGGCCTCGAGATAGGTCCCGTCCATGCGCTGATGAGCCCGAGTCGAACCCTCGCCCTGACCTACGTCGAAAACTGCGCCGACGCCATCGCCGCCGCCACCGAGGACGAGCGGGCCATCGGCGAGACCTTCAACGTCGTCGACGCTGAAGACGTCACCCCGGCCGAATACACGCGCGCTTACCGTGAAGCCAAAGACCTCGGCGGCGTCACCCTTCCGGTGCCCTACTTTGTCGGCATCTCCGCCGCGGAGCTGGCCACGGGGCTCGGCCAGGTCCTCCTTCGCGGGAAGGTCAAGTTGCCGGGCCTTCTCGTGCCGCATCGCTTCGAGCCGCGCTTCAAGCCTTTCGATGTATCCAAGCACCGCCTCCGGGATCGCCTCGGGTGGCAGCAGCCCGTGCCCTATGCAGAGGCCCTGGCGCGTACCTACGGAGAATCCTCGTGAAGCTCGCCTACCTCACCAGCCAGTACGCCCGGGCTGCCGACACCTTCATCCGTAGAGAGGTGGCGGGACTCCGCGACATGGGGCACGAGGTCCACACCTTCTCGGCGCGCCGAGCGCCGGGGCAGGACGTGAGCGATGAGGTGCGCAAAGAGCAGGAGCAAACCCTCTACCTCACCGAGCAGTCGGTGGCCGACCTCGCTCTCGCGACCTTGGGCCGGGCGGGAAAGAACCCCGGCAAGTTCCTCCGAGCCGCGACCACCGCCTATCGCCTCGGGCGCACCGGCCTCAAGAACCGAGTGTGGCAGGTCGCCTACCTGATGGAGGCAAGCCTTCTTGCGGACGAGCTCGAGCAGCGAGAGGTCGAGCATCTTCACAACCACATCGCCCAGTCCTCGGCGATGGTGGCCCTCCTGGCCAGCGAACTGACCGGCATCCCGTACAGCATGACCGTGCACGGGCCCCATATCTTCTTTGAGCCCAACGAGCAGGCTCTAGGCTCCAAAGTCAGCCGCTCGGCCTTCACGGCATGTATCACCGAGTTCTGTAAGTCTCAGGTGAAGATCTTCACCCCTCACGCCGACTGGGACAAGCTGTCCATCGTCCACTGCGGCCTCGACGCCACCTTCCTCGGCCGCGAACTCACCGACGTGCCCGACACCCCCAAGGTGGTGACGGTGGGTCGCCTCTGCGAAGAGAAGGGCCAGATGGAGCTCGTCCAAGTGGTGGCGGCGCTCCGCGACCGAGGGGTTCGCGTCGAGCTCGTGGTGGTAGGCGATGGCCCCCTGAAGGCGCCCATGGAGCAGCTCGCGCAGGAGCTTGGGGTCAGCGACCGTATCGACTTTCGCGGCTGGCAAAGCTCCGACGAGGTGCGGGCCGCCATCGAAGAGTGCCGACTCATGCTTCATCCGAGCTTCGCGGAGGGCCTCCCCGTCGTCATCATGGAAGCCCTCGCCCTCGGTCGTCCGGTCATCGCGACCCGCATCGCGGGCATCCCGGAGCTGGTGGTCGATGGCGAAAATGGTTGGATCGTCACCCCCGGAGACCGAGACGACACCGTGCGCGCCCTCGAGGAGGCCCTCTCCACTCCCGTGGAACGTCTCTCGGAGATGGGCCGGGCCGGACGGGCGCGGGTCGAGAAGGACCACGCGATCGACCTCGAAACCAAGAAGCTCGCCGAGCTCATCGAGACCCGCGGAGGACGGCGCGCCCCCGCCTAACCGCCATGTCCCGAGATCCGCACCGGACCTACCACGCCAACCAAGCCCTGGAGCTCAGCGAGCTCACCAACCTTCAGTTCGCCCGCACGCGCTTTGGGCGACTCGAACCGAAGTACGTCCGCATGCGTGAGCCGGACGGCCCCTCGACCGACGACGGCCGCCGGGCCCGTCAACCTTTGTTGCTGGTCGACGACCCTGAGGACACGACGGGAACCGTGTTCGGCTTCGTGGATCTCTTCAAGCGCACCGCGGAGCTGCGAGGCTACGACGTCCTCAACGCCCAGCACGAGAAGCGCTTCGGCGCGGAGATGAGCCTCACCCGGGCGGAGTACACCCGGCTCCTGGACGAGCTGAGGACCTTCCTGGACGCGCAAGCCTTCGAGACGCGCATCCAGAATACGACCCGCGACGCGTCCAAGCTCGCCCCGTCCCCCCGCCCCCCGTCTTTTCGGCGCATCGCGATCGTGCCCCTCGTCCTGTCCGGAATCCTAGGCTTCGCGCTGTGCTATCTGCTCGTGGCTCTGGGCCTTTTACCGGTCATCTAGCGAACCTAAACGCGGGCGCGGAGACCGCCGGTGCGGGTTGGAGTAGGCTCCGGGCTCCATGTCGTCGTCCCCGTCCGTCGTTGTCGACTCGGAGATCAGCGCCGTGACCGTGTTCAGCCGAGGGGCCGAGGTCACTCGGCAGGCGGAAGTCAGGCCCATAAACGGTCGCTTTCCCGATTGGGTGAGCGTCGAAGGGTTGCCCCTGAGCCTCGACGATAGCTCGATTCGCGCGGCCGTGAGCGGTCCGGATGCGCCCACCGCGGCTGAGGTGCACCTCGCTCTCGACGTACCCTCTCCAGACGCGCGCCTCCCTCCACCGCGGGACGACGACCTGGAAGCGGCCGAGGGGGAGCTGAGGGCGGCGAGGCGCGAAGTGGAGCTCCTCGAGCGCGACCTCGTCCTCCTCGACGAGCTCAACCTCAAATCTCGCCCCCCTGCCGCGGAGGGCGAACCTCCCCGCCCCTCACCGCTTACGGCGCGGCTGGACCTGGTCGCCTTTCGGGAAGCGCGAGCGCGCAAGCTCTTGGACGCGCTGGCCAAGGCCCGTCAGGGGGCGGAGGCTGCCGCCGAGGCCCTGGCCGTCATCCAAGAGGCCATCGCTCGGGCCTCCACGGCGCGACAGCCCCACCCTCACGAACTCCGCAAGACGGCCGTCGTGCGTCTCCGCGCCCCGTCCACCCCAGCGGCAGAGCCAGCCCAGCTCCGCCTCAGCTATCTGGTGAGCGGAGCACGGTGGTCGCCCTCGTACGTGGTTCGACTCGAGCCGGATCTGAGCCGGGCCGAAGTGCAGGTCCGAGCTCTGGTCCGGCAGCTCACGGGCGAGGACTGGTCGCAGGTCGCCTTGTCTTTGAGCACCGCCGCGCCCGAGCGCTGGAGCGAGGTGCCCGAGCTCAAGGCTCTCCGCATCGGCCGGGCCCAGCCCCGGCCGCGGCCCTCCTGGCGCCCGCCCCCCGCCGGCACCGAAGCCTTGTTTGCCAGCTTCGACGCCCGGGTGCCGTCCCGCCCCCCCGACGCGACGGCGGAGGTCGAGCTCTCCGCGATCTTGGAAGAGGCCCCCGCGCCGCTGGCGGCGTCGATCGCGTCCGCGGCCCAGACGGGTTCGATGATGATGTCCCCGCCCGAGCTCGACGCCGACGAGGAGGATCCGATCCAGGAACTCCCCGATGTGACCTTGGGGGTCTTTGGGGGCGGGCTGGCCGGCGCGGCCCCTGAGGCCATGCTGAGTGGCATAGCCCAGGAGACGCTGGAGGCGGCTCCTCCGCCGGCGCCCAAGATGGCCAAGCGGAGCTCGATGCCAGCGGCTCCCGCCGGCATGGCTCGAGCCCGGCGCCGAGCCCCAGCACGAGGTGGCGGGGGCCCTCCGGCTCCGTCCGCGCTGCCCGTCCCTGAGCTCGACGCTCGGCTCAGTCACCTCGGAAACCTGAAGATGCCCGGGCCCCACGAGCCGCGTCGGGGCCTCCTCACGGCGATGTCCCGGATCGAAGTCAGCACCCGCTGGCTGGTCGAGGAGAAGGTCTCGGTGGTGCGTGCCCTGTGGTCCCAGGTCAAAGCTCAGCGGCGACACATCGCGAGCTTCGAAAGCCAGTCGCCCTCCCCTGGACACTGTTTCGCGGAAACCCACGACGGCTTCGACTACACCTTCGTCGCATCTCACCCCAGCTCGGTGCTCTCGGACGGGGCCGATCATCTCATTGTCCTCAAAACACACGCCTGCCCCGCCCGGCCTCGATACGTCTGTGTCCCCCGTGAGACGCAGGATGTCTTTCGTATCGTCAACATCGAAAACCCCGAGGAGGCCCCTCTCCTCCGCGCGCCCATCGACGTGTACGTCGGGGACGAATACATGCTCACCGCGGACGGGCGCAGCACTCCGCCGGGAGGGACCCTCGAGCTAGGACTCGGGGTCGAGCAGGGCCTGAAGGTTGCGCGCAACACGCGCTTCGAGGAGCAGTCCAGCGGCCTCATCCGAGGCTCGCTCGAAATCGCCCACGAGATTCAAGTGGAGCTCCGCAGCAACCTCGATCAGGCCGCACGCTGCGAGGTGAGAGAGCGCCTCCCCGTGCCTCGAAAGGACCTCGAGGACGACATCAAAGTCCAGGTCGAGAGCGTCGAGCCACCGTGGAAGCCCTTCGAAGAGGCGTCTTCTCCGCTCCACGGCGGCCACGTGTGGACGGTTGAAGTTCCCGCCGGAGAGAGCCGAACGCTGTTCGCGCGCTACACCATCCGAATCCCCTCGGGGCAGGAGCTCGTGGGCGGAAACCGAAGGGAGGCCTGACGTGCGAATCACGGAAGTCACCCTCCTCGAGGACCGCGGGCAGGTCACCCGGCGGGGCTCCGTCGAGCTCTCGGCGGGGCTCAACACCGTGACGGTGGAAGGCGTCGCCCCCGTGATCGTGGACAAGACGGTCGCGGTGCAGATCTCGGCGGCGTCAGCGCGCTGCGTGGACACCCAGGTCCGGCGCCGCAAGGTGATCGAGAACGTCGATCGCGGGGCCGACAGTCGCGCCCTTCGAGAGGAGGCGGAAGCCCTAGATCGTCGCCTCCAGGAGCTTCAGGCCCTGTGGTCCCGGGCATCCAGTGAGGTGGCCAGCTTCGAGCGAAGCCTCGAGCTCGCCCACACCGAGATCGCGGAGGACGCATCCTGGGGGCGAGGGCCCACCGCGGAGAATGAGACCGACCTGAATCGCGTCCGAGAGCAGCTGGGCGAGGCCCGGGCGCGCCGCGATACGCTGGCCCACGAGCGCGACGAGGGTCAGGAGCGGCGGGCGCGGCTCGAAGCGCGGATTCAGGCGGCGGAGCAGCCCTCCGAAGAGTATCTGACCCATCTCGAGCTCACCATCGAGGCCGAGCGTGAGGCTACGGCCGACCTCGAAGTGAAGTACTTGGTGCCGGGCGCGTGCTGGCGTCCGCTTCATGTGGCCCAACTCCTCCCCGGGGATGGAGAGGTGCCGCAGCTCAGCTTTCGCACGGAGGCCTGCATCTGGCAGAACACCGGGGAGGACTGGGAGGAGGTCGAGGTGAGACTCTCCACCGAGCGCCCCTCGCTCGGCGTCTCGCCCCCGGTCCTGGTCACCGATACCCTCCGGACCCGTCCCAAGGACAAGGCCGTGATCGTCGAGACCCGGGAGGAGGAGATCGACGACGCAGGCCTCGGGCAGGGCTCGGGCCCAACCCCCAAAGTCACGGTGAGCGACGTTCCCGGCATCGACGACGGCGGAGAGGTTCGACATCTGAGCGCGGCCTCGAAAGCTAGGATCCCAAGCGACGGCCGGCCGGTGCGGGTGGCTCTGGACGAGCGCCGCACCGAGGTGGAGCTGAGCCGCGTCCTCATGCCGGACCTGGCTCCCCAGGTCTTCCTCAAGACGGTGCAGACCAACGGCAGCCAACCTCTCCTGCCGGGCCCGGTGGAGCTCATCCGCGAAGGCGGGCGCGTGGGCCAGACCTCGGTGAACTTCGTGGCCGCGGGAGAGCGCTTCGAGCTCGGCTGGGGTCCGGAGCCCGAAATCCGGGTGCAGCGAAAGCACCAAGAGGACAAAGCCAAGTCCCGCATGCTCAGCGCCTGGACCACGGTGCCCCACGAGGTCGAGGTCCTGATCAGCAACATCGGCCCGCACCACCACACCCTCGAAGTGGTAGAGCGCATCCCCGTCTCCGAGATAGAGAAGGTGAAGGTCACGCCCCTGCCCGACAAGACCACGGGGCGGGTGGCCCCCGACCGCGACGGCTTCGTGCGCTGGACCCTCGAGCTCGAGCCCTTCAGACGGGAGAAGCTCGAGCTCGGCTACGAGCTACAAAAGCACCAGGACGTCACGGGGATCTAGCCCCGCTTCGCGCCACCTGACTCCACAGCTAGAGCCGGTGAACCTGGCGTGGCGATCCCCACAGTCGACGACGCCCGCAAGGACTTAGACGCGAAACGAAACTCCTCTTTCGGATTTTTCCGATTTGGCCTCATCTATGCGCAGTACGGCCGAACGTCTCGACACCCGAGACTTCTAAATCTATGCCGTTGGCGTCATACGCCGACCGAATAAACCCGCAAGAAAAGATCTTCGAAGTCTGCCGAGGCGAATAGAGCTCCCTTGAAAATAGGATGAGCACCTGGTTAATCCCAGGCCATGCAGTCGAGGCGACCTCTGTTGGGGATCATAGTATCAAATATTGCCCCGACATCGGCTTCAGGTGGCGCCTTCGCCCAAGGCTCCGGCCCCGAGGAGGTTATTGCGGGCTTTCCGCCCTTCCTCATCGAAGGCGGAAACACCCCAAACCTCGAAGACTTTCTTCGTGTCATGAGGGACAACCCAAACAATGTCCCCTTGAATACGGCATGGTTGTGCGATGAACGGCTCTTCGACGGAAAGGCGACGTGGTGCTCCGGGGTTACCGGGGGAGGGTCAACGCCTTGACGTCTCTCTGCTTTCATCGACGTCTGGGCTGTGCGCTCGGTGGTCTCATGGCTTCGTCCGTCCTCTGGGTGGGCTGCGGCGGGGCTCTCGATGCTTCCTTCGATATGGGCTCAAGGGACGGGGGCGGCGAGCTTCTCGACAGCTCGGTACCCGACATTGGTCCGATGGGGCCGCCGCGCTTCCTGTGGACCAACGTCAAGCCTACGCGGACCATTGTGGCGGGGGATGACCGTGGACGAACCTTCATCCTGAACGAGGAGCTCATGTCCTTTAAGTCGCCCTACACGACCAGATTGCCCCATAGGCTCATTCGCGGTTCAATGTCCCTCACCGCATTCGTAGGGGTCCTCGACGGGGGCGGCGTCTTCTCCTATCCGAATCCCATCAACTTCGACCGAATCAGATTCGGAGGTCAGGAACTCTTCGTATCATGCGTCTCGTTGGAGCCTGACGGAGCGCTGGCGTGCAACCGAAAGGGCGCTACGAACGATGTCCGCGAGGCCATCGACCTCGGCATCCAGGGTGTTGTCCGGCAGATCGAGTTCGGAGGCGGGGGCGTCATCGTCCTCTTCGAGGACGGTCGAGCGTACGACGTTTGGCTGGAGGAAACGCCTCTGACCCCTGATCCTTTTCCGAACCCGCCCTACAAGCACGTCAGCACATCGGTCCTCTTCGATTCTACGACCGCCGTCCGACAGGATGGGGTCATCGAGTTCGGCGCGCGTATGGCCACCGGAGCCTGGGATGTGATTGGAGGTATGCGCTTCGAGGGCTACGAGCGAGCGTGGGTTGAGTCCGATCGCCGAAACAACGGCACCGGATTTCTCATGTGCGCAGAGCGCTCAGATCACTCGGTCCGATGTTTCGCCTCCGACTTCTTCGGGCGGGTGGCGATGGTGCAAGCAGATCCCATCCCAGGGATCGAGGATGTCCGGCTGGGGCCCGACGGACTGCACATGCTCAATCGCGGCGGGTTTTGCTACATCACCGCGGAGGGCGAGCTCGACTGCCGCCACATCGACCCGGACCACTATGCCTTGAGCGTCCCGAGACTTCCTCCGGAGGAAGATTGATGAAACCTAACTTAGGGAGCACCAACGACGTCATTTGGAGCGAGCGGAGAGAGGGCTAGACCGGTGAGCATACCTGCCCAAGACGGCGTTCGAGTCCCGCTCATGGGCGGTGGCTTCGCCCACGGCGTGCGGGTCCATCAGTTTCCAAAGGCGGAGTCGATCGTCTCTTTCCTGTCGGGAGTCGTCCGTGACGAAACCCGTGTCCCTGAACCCGGCCCGGATCCCACTTGGCGCGTCCGCGATCTATGCGTTCTCGGTGAGTTTCGGCTCTCCCCGTCAGACTTCTTCTCCGACGGACCCGTCTGGGAGCTCGTCGAGCGGGCGGGCGACCACAAGGTCGACCCACTGTTTCTCGAGTACTGTCTCGGCTACGACCGCGTTCGAGCGTTCGAGCAGCCGGAGAAAAAGATAGGTCCGTCGGCCGGTTTCGAAGACCAGCTCCCGAGCCTGAGCACCGACTTCAGTCCCATTCCGACCGCCCGCGTCGAGATCGCGGTCAAGGAGCTCGACGTCTTGGATGTACAGCTCTGTGAGCTGTGGAGACGCACGGCCTTCGATTTCGCTCCCGAAGGACAGTCCCGCTTACCGACGGGCGATGTTCGTCACCTTCAGTTCA
>JBCBRU010000357.1:0-8986 GCA_039819565.1 Myxococcota bacterium
CCGAGACCGGGATCCTCTACATGGTGATGGAGCTGGTGGAGGGCCATACGCTCGCCGATGCCCTCCGTCGGGCGGGGCCGCTGCCCCCCGGGGAAGCCGGGCGGATCACCGCCGCCATCGGGTCCATCGGCGCGGGGTCGACGGGGGTGGGGTCCGGATCGAGTCGGGGCCGAAGCCGAGGCCGCGCGGCGCTCGAGCGGCGACGAGGCGGAGCCACGTCAGCGGCCACGGTGGGGGGGAGGGTGAGCGGGAGCGCACAGATGGCGTCCACGAGCTCGTCCGAGGTGGGGCGGTCCTCCGGGACCTTGGAGAGGAGCTCGAGGGCGAGTCCGGTGAGACCCCCGTACTCGAGAGGGGGTCGCGGGGGCTCGGACTGCATGTGCTGTTGCGCGAGCTGTCGGATGTCCCCGAAGAAGGGCGGGGTGCCGGTCAGGAGCTCGTAGAGCACGACACCCAGGGCGTACATGTCCGAAGCGGGTTGAGCCCGCTCTCCGGCCGACTGCTCCGGCGACATATACGTGGGGGTTCCGAAGAAGGTGCCTTGCCGGGTGAGGGGGGTGTCCGACTCCGTGCCTTCCACCAAGCCTACGAGCCCGAAGTCGAGGATCTTTACGGCCGAGGGGGAGCTGCGCACGTCGAGGACGACGTTCCCGGGTTTGAGATCCCGATGGACGTACCCCGTGTCGTGGGCCGCGCCGAGGCCCCGCGCGATGTCGGCGGTGATCCGCCCGGCTTCCCCGGGGGGCAGCGGCCCCGCCCGACGGAGGGCATCGGCGAGCGTATGGCCCTCCACCAGCTCCATCACCATGTAGAGGATCCCGGTCTCGGTGCGGCCGAAGTCTCGAACCTCGACCACGTTGGGGTGCTGGATGCGCGAGAGCGAGCGGGCCTCGCGCTCGAAGCGCTTCGCGAGGTGTTTGTCGGCGGACAGCTCGCCGTGAAGCACCTTGACGGCCACCCGCTCCTCGAGGACCTCGTGGCGGCCGCGATAGACCCGGGCCATGCCCCCCGAACCCAGGGGGCGCTCGATGATGTAGCGGCCGACCGTGCGACCGAGGAGGGGATCCTCGACGACCTCTTCCAGACGGGTGCCGTCCAGCCCGCAGAACTCCTGCGACCGGGCGTACACCGAACCGCAGAAGGGACACGCGAGCATCACCGGTGAGCTAACATACGAAGAGCGTCTGTGCCTTCCAGACGGCGCTCGTTTCTCGGTTCTTAGGCGTCCTCGTCGTCGACCAGGACCGTGTTCATCACCGGCCGGCTCTCGAGGGTGCGGTGGACGGGACACTTATCCGCGATCTGGAGGAGGCGATCCCGCTGGGTCGTATCGAGCGGACCGTCGAGCCGGAGCTTCAGGCCGATCCGCTCGTAGCGGCCGTTTCGGGCGAGGGTCCCCTCCGGCGGTTCCCCCTCCACCCGCTCGTGCTCGAGGTTCACGACCACCTTCTCGAGCGGCCACCCCTTCCGCTCCGCGTACATCTTGAGGGTCATCGAGGTGCACGCGCCGAGGCCGGCCAGAAGATATTCGTAGGGTCCCGGGCCACGATCCTCCCCGCCCACCGAGGGCGGCTCGTCCGCGAGGAGCGCGTGGGAGCCGGCCTGCACCTTGTTGAGGAAGGTCCCCGAGACGTGCTCGACGCGTGCGCGGCCGTGGGGCACGTGAGGATTCGGTGCCTCCTCGGCGGGGGAGGTGGGCTCCGGCAGATGCCGGCTGGCCCAGGCCGCGATGACGCCCGCGGCGTACTCCGCGTCGGCCTTCCGGGTCAGGAGGTGGTCGGCGGGATCCAGGGACACGAAGCTCTTGGGGTGCTTCGCGCCCAAGAAGATCTTGGACGCCTCGTCGATGCTCACCAGCTCGTCGCGGGGGGAGTGCATGACCAGGAGCGCCGCCCCGAGCCCTCGCAGATTCAGCTCCTGGCTGCGGATGTCCTCGAGAAAGCTCCTCTGGATGCGAAAGCGGCGCTGTCCGAGCAGGACCTCGGCGCTGCCCTCGCTCTCGATGGTGTCCACGTGGCCGGTGAGCAGGTGCTCGACGTGCTCGGGTTGAGAAGGGGCCCCAAGGGTGCACACGGCCGTAATCTCGGGAATCTGCGGAGCGGCGGCCAGCACCGCGGCCCCTCCGAGGCTGTGCCCGACGAGGAGCGCGGGGGCGCGATGGTGGGCGCGGAGGTGTTCGGCGGCGGCCACGAGGTCGGCGACGTTGGAGCTGAAGTGGGTGTTGGCGAAGTCGCCGTCGCTGTTCCCCAAGCCGGTGAAGTCGAATCGCAGCACCGCGATCCCGTCCTTGGTGAGCGCCCGGCTGATCCTCGAGGCGGCCGCGATGTCCTTCCCGCAGGTGAAGCAGTGGGCAAAGATCGCAAAGGCGCGGGGGGCGTCCTGGGGAAGCTCCAAGCGCCCGGCGAGTTGGTGTCCGGCGCTCTCGAAGCGCATCTCTCGGCTGGACATGCTCCTCTCTATGCCGGGGAAGCGGCGCGGTGAGGAGAGAAGGCGCTCTACAGGACGTCGGCGGTCTCGAGCCGCTCCAGCTCCGACTCGAAGGCAAACCGCCGCGGCCCCCTCCGGCCAGACACATATCCAAGGAAAGGCTGTGCGGAGCGGGACGCAGGGAGGCAGCGTAGAGGAAGAGAACTTCCTGGCGCCGCTATGAGTATATCTAAGATTTTGAAATCAAATGACTTATGACGTAGAATGGTCGATATGACTAGAAAAGCTGAGCCAAAAGGGCCCATGTGGGCCAACGCGTGGCCGCTACAGCGAGCGAAGGCCCAGTTCAGCGAACTGGTCCGCACGGCCCGCCGCCAGGGGCCTCAGTACGTCACGGTCCATGGCCGGGAAGAAGTCGTCGTCATCGACGCCGCAGAGTATCGGCGGATGACCAGTCATCAGACCGGCGCGGCGCTTCTCGAAGCGATGCAGACCTGCCCGCATCCGGACGTAGAGCTCGAACAGCCCGGTGTCCCCATGCCTGTTTCCGAAGCCCCCGAGCTGTGACCGGCTGGCTTCTCGACACGAACGTTCTCTCCGAGCTGCGAAAGCCTCGGCCTCATCCGGGCGTCGTGAGCTTCGTCCAGGATAAGCCCCTCGAGGCGCTCTTCATCAGTACCGTCACCCTCGCGGAGATCCGCTACGGCATCGCCCTCGCGCCCGAGCAGGGGAAGCGTCTCGAGCTCGAGCAATGGCTGGATACGCGCATGCGCCCCATGTTCGAGGGCCGGGTCCTCCCCATCGACGAGGCCGTCATGGTCGTCTGGCGCATGCTCGTCGACAGCGGGCGCAAGCGCGGTCACACCTTCTCGCAGCCAGACCTCATCATCGCCGCCACCGCCAAGCACCACACCCTGACCCTCGTGAGTCGGAATACACGCGATTACGTGCAGGCCGAAATCACCACGCTCAATCCCTGGGACACATAACGGGCCAATGGCTATGCATGTCCGAAGCAGAATCGATACCGATATCCGCAGGACGCTCGCCAATCTAGGCGCTAAACTGGCGAGCGGATAAGAAACTCTTGTTGCGCAATGGCCGCGACCTCTCGATATCTCCGACGAGATCCTCATAGCCCTCGCATGAGCATCAATCGGCGGTACCGGCCAATGACCCAAACTCCGACAATACTTTTATCATTATCGATAAGGCGGGGAAGCGCATGTCTAGGAAGACCATACGATGACGAGGATCTCAAATAGTCTCGAGAGTGTTGCTGCTTTCGATGCGAGCTTACCTGAGGTAGTTGACTCGCTGGGAGCGTTCTTGGGTCGCTTTGGCGAAGTGAAGCGGGAGGAGCGACAGGGCTTCGAGGGGGTCCTTGGCTGGTTGCTTCCGTTGACGTCGTTCGCGAGTCGCTATGTTGTGCTTTCGTGGACGCAGGAATGGACAATCGTTCTGAAGAACGCTCGCGAGCTGGCTGCAGTCGATAAAGTTAATGTGGTCTCTCGACGAGCGGAGTGCAGAGCGGTCCATGCTCGCTGGTCAGCCGGCGGCTGTCTCTGGAGAGTTCTTGATAGTGGAAAGGAGACTCGTACGGTTATCTGTAACGACGAAGGAGACGGGTGGAGTTGGCACGAGGAAGGCGAGCCTTTGCCATTTGAGGATCTCTCGCTCTACCGCCGGCGGCGCAAACGAGACCGTCTCCCTGCGAGTGCCGTGTATAGCTACCTTACAGCGTTTACTGGAGCGATAGCACCGCCCGACTGGCGTGAGCTCATGTCAGGAGATGCGATGTATTTGGAGCGTTCACTCGAGAACCTTAGGGGCCCTGTGGACCTTTATTCTGTGGACCTGGATATCTGATATCCCTTCGCAGGTTCCCCGCCCGGTCGGGGTCAAGGGCGCGTCGGTCGTTGTGCCCTTAGAGGCCGCTATCACTGCCCGATAGGGAGAGCGAGCCTAGCCTGGTAGTACTCATCCGGGACGGGGAGCGCTCGGGGTTCTATGCTTTAGCTCCCGACTGCGGCAGGCCGTCACCCCTCATAAAGGGAATTTTGGGTGGGTGGGTTCTGCCTGGCCCTGGGTGCAGCAGCGGCCGAGGTGGGTGCGCGGGACAGCACGACAACGGCGGGGGTGCTCTATCTATTGTAGCCAGAGGTTCGAAGGCACCCAAGGGAGCGCAGCGGACTCAGGTGCTTGTCACTCCTCGACCGAAGGGCTGTGGAGAGGCTCCAGGTGGCGTCCGCGTCTGGAGAATCCTCCGGCGTCTGGCCCAGCGTATCGAGGAGCCACGCGTGCTCTACCACCGCCGCCTCGTACTCAAGCCGCTCCAGCATGCCGTCCTTCGCCGACGGCGAGGGCGACGGGACCCGTACACCCCATGCGTCGTCGTCGTGACGTAGGCCGCGCGCCGAAAGGAAGCTTCGCGGTTCGGTGCCGGCGGCTAACCGAGGACCCGCAGGGCGGCTTCGGCGCGGGCGCGCACCGGCCCTGGTGGAGCCAGATCGAGGACGCTGTGCAGATGCTGCCAGGCGGCGGCCGGCTGCCCCTGGGCGAGGCGGAGCTCTCCGAGGGCGAGATGAAGGGTCGCTTGGTCCTCCGCGCTGCGCGCGGAGCCGAGAGCGCGACGGAGGAGGCGGCCCGCGGCGGCGTCGTCTCCCCGGGCGGCGAGCTCCCGCGCGACCGTGTAGAGATGAGCGGGCCGTAGGCGGCTCGCGGTGGTCATGTCGAGGGAGCGAAGCTCCCGAGTGGGCCCCTGGACGTCCCCTCGCTCATCCGGAGTCCCCCGGCTTTGTCGGGGGAGCCTCAACCGTGCTTCGGTACGTTCAAGCCTTCCTCGGAGCACGAGCACGTTCGGACCACGGTCCTCTACACCGAGGTCTCGGCGGACAAGCTCCGCGAGGTCCATCGGCGGACGCACCCCTTCGAGAAGTGAGGGTCAGTCGTCGGCGAAAACGGCATCGAGGGAGGTGGCATCGAGAAGGCGCACACCCCACCGCTGAAGCGAACCGTCATCCGCGGCACGAACGCGGGTCTCAACCTCGGCAGGCAGCTCTCCGAAACGGTGGGTCAGCAGGCGGAGCAGGAGCTGAGCTTCGCCCTCACGGAGCCCTTTGCCGTAGTGCTCCTTGGCGAAGTCGCTCTGCGGGTACGGGAAGTGCTGTTCCAACATCTCGCTCACCTTCTCTCTGATAGCGGGGCTCAGCCAAGCCCACAGGAGATCATGGTAGTCACTACGTTCATCGGCGTCGAGTTGCATCACGCACCGAAGGGCGTTCTCGACCACGATGAGCCCCTCGTCGGTCTCTCCGTGCGCCTTCGCCGAGAGCAGCGCCAGCTCCACTGGCACGTCCGGAGTCTCGATTCGAGGCACGGCGTCGGGTCCGAGCACCGCCACCGAGTACGTGTTGCCTGAGCCCAACGCGATCGGCTTCTTCGCCCATTCGGCGACCGTGCGGTCGGGGGTCACCACCAGCACTGCCACCGGGCAAGCGTGCCGGACCCGCAGGGTGGCCGCGTAGAGCGGCCACCGAAAGAGCTTCTCCGCGTTCTTCGCGAGCTGGACCTCCACCACGATCCCGAACACCGCTTTCCCGTTTTCATCGAGAAGCAGCACCAGGTCCGCTCGGGTCTCGACCGGATCAATCTGACCGAGGTCGCCCTCCGTTACCCGAACCTCACTCCAGCTCGGAACTTCGACGCCCAGCGAGCCGGTCAGAAGCTCGACCGCCAGGGTCTCCCGGCGCCGAAACAGCTCCAAGAGGGACTCGTGCTCGTACGAGACCGCCATGAGCGCGGCACCATGATCGTCCACGAGCCGTCTGTCCATCCGCTCCTCCCGGTACGGTGCCATTGTGCTCGGCGTCGTCCGCCTCCGCCTCGCCCTCGAGGCAATCTTACTTGTCGGTCCCCTGACCGAAGACGCCGCCCTTCTGACCAAACCCCCGAGCATCCACCGCCAAGGATTCCGTCAACTTGCAGCTTTCGAACCCCCCTCCGAGAGTTTCACCCGAAGGTGCGTCCGTATCGGGCGCGATAGTTCCAGGAATCTGAAATCCGTCTTGCCCCAGACTTCAACACCCAGCTACCCGGCTCTCTTGACGAGCCCCTCGTAGTACGGACAACGCTTCCCGAGCGAATCCGTGACCTTCTTCCTCTTGGCGTCGGGAAACAGCATCTTGAGCTTCCTGCCCACAACGGAGCAGTCCAGAGTATCAGTTCGGGCTGGCACGTCCTGACCGGGGATGCAGGGAGCGGTAGAGCCGGCCGGTGATGGTCAGCCGAGAGGATATCACCTCGCTTCGCTTGCGCGTAGCTGCTCTGGGGCCATCGCGTCCAGGGCGCCGGATTCCCGAGGACCTACGAGGCGAGCTTCGGCTCGCCTGTGCGGCTCTCGCGGCTCAGCTCACTCAGCGCGAGATGGCCGAGGCGTTCGGATTGAGCCTGGGCACGGTGCAGCGGTGGCTCCGAGACAGAGTCGCGGTCCCGGCCTCAATGGTTCCTGTGGAGATCGTCGAGTTGACTCCCAGCTCGCTTAGGCTCGTCACGCCTCAGGGCTTCGTCGTGGAGGGTCTGAATCCAGCGACCGCGGCCCGAGCTCCTCCGTCATCTCGGATGATCGGCGCGACCCGAGCCGTCCGTGTCTGGACGTACCCGGAGCCCGCGGACCTTCGTAAGGGCTACAATGGCCTCTACGGTCTCGTGAAGTCTGGGTTGCGGCATGACCCCTTGGAGGGAGACCTATTCCTCTTCGTCAACCGCCGTCGCTCGGGCTGTAAGGTCCTCTTCTGGGATGGTACCGGTCTCGTGATTCTGATGACACGCATGGAGCAAGGGCGATTCGCAGCCCTGTGGGAGCGGAATCGGAGTGGGGAGAAGATATCGATGACGGCTTCGGAGCTCTCGCCCTTCCTCGAAGGCTGCGCCGTCGTAGGTCGACAGGTACTATCTCCGCCGATCATTCAGTCTAGTGCTTGATGCAACTCATCCTGTCGTGTTCTGCTTCCGGATATGCGGAGCCTCGAGACCGAAGAGGATATCGAGCAGCTGCGCAAGATCGCGCTCCTTCAGCAGAAGCAGCTCGAACTTCTGACCCGCGTTCTCGCAGAGAAGAGCGCGACCATCGACGAGCTGTCCGGTCGCGGCGGGGACCTTCAAGAAACACTCGACCTTCTGAATGCGAAGAACGGCGTAGCCTCAGGAGGCTCACCTCGAAAGGTGAAGGCCAAGAGGGGCTCCACGAGGAAGGAGAAGCCCGCGAAGCTGTCGGAGCTCCCGCGAGAGACCAAGCTCTTCGAGCTTGATGAACCCGATCGAACCTGCCCGGCCTGCGGCGGAATACTGGAGCCCATGGCCGGGCAGGCTGCCTTCGAGGCTCTTCACCAGCGACTTCTAGCTGAGCAAGTCATCGGTCTGGACCAAACAGCGTGGCCGAACCTCGACGCCAAGGCAAAGAAGCCGTGGCAAATGTGGTGTTTCACGGCAGAGGGGATGGTCACCTACCAGATCTGCCGAGACAAGTCGGCGGAGACCATGAAGCAGCTCCTCGGGTCTCGCCTTCGAACCGTGGTCTGCGACATGCTCTCGACCCACGGCAAGGCCGCGCGCGACGGGCCGCACCTCACTCTGGCCGCCTGTTGGGCGCATGCCTTCCGTCCGTTTCGAGAGGCCGCTGAAGACCACGTCGAAGCGGAACAGATGATGGCCCTTATCGGTCGTCTCTATGACATCGACGCTGAAGCGCGCACCCTCGAGGAGAAGGCGGCATTGCGTTCGACCAAGTCGCGGCTCGTTTGCACCGAGCTTCGTGAGCGGCTCCTCGGGCTGGCCGTTCCCAAGGTGACTTCGTTGGGGGAAGCCTCACGCTATGTGCTTCGTTTCTGGGAGTGCTTCACGCGCTTCCTCGACGACCCACGGATACCCTTCGATAACAACGAGACCGAGCGCGGAATCCGAGGGCCGGTCGTCGGGAGGAAGAACACTACGGCTCGAAGTCAAGGGCCGGTACCGAGGTCGCAGCGATCTATTACTCACTCTTCGAGAGGGCGAAACTCCAGGGCGTCGAGCCTACCCGCTACATCCTCGACGCTGCCCGGGCCGCCTCCATGAACGAAATCCTCCTCCCCGGCTCGCTTCAGACCCCACCAACGTGACAACACGGGCCAGCGCGAACTGATACCGTCGTTCTGCACGGAGTGGAGGCGTGATACGGTGGTCTCCATGGTAGTGGTCTTAGGTTTGGTTGTCATGGCGGTGGTATTGCTTTTGGCGCTCGCCTACGACTTTCGCTTTTCTCCCGAGGAGAGGCAACGCCGACTGTTGGACGAAACTGAGCCTACGCGGATTGCGGATGTCCATGACGGAGACTGTGTAACGATTGAGGGTTTGGTGCGAATAACAAGGCCGGTCCGAGCACCTGTATCCGGGAAGGTATGCGCGGGATGGCGCTTGATGGTTTTTAAGTACGAAGTTCGGCGGGGCTGGGATCCGGTCCTGGAGGAAAGCGAAAGTCGTAGGCGAGCGCCAAAAGCAATACCACCGCCATGACAACCAA
>JBCBRU010000358.1:0-8963 GCA_039819565.1 Myxococcota bacterium
CAGCAACTGCGACGGTCGAGGCACGTGCGGAGAGGGCGATCGTATCCTCCGTATCTTGGGACGTTGACGCCGCTCTGCGGCCCCCCGGCCGAGAACCCACACCGGTTTCACCCCTAGTCCCCTGTCAGGATGGTTCCTTACATAATTGGCGGGCGCTTTTCGCCCCTGGCGCCCCCGCCGGCTTAGCCTCTCGTAGGTTGCATATGGCCCATATGCGCCCTTCTCAAGTGAACGCCAGGGGCGAAAACTGCCTCACCACTTATGCAACTAATCAACCTGACAGGGGACTAGGGGTGAAACCGGTGTGGGTTCTCGGCCGGGGGGCCGCAGCGCGGCGTCAACGTCCCAAGATACGGAGGATACGATCGCCCTCTCCGCACGTGCCTCGACCGTCGCAGTTGCTGGTCGTCACGTAGAGGTGGCCATCCGGTCCCATCGCGACCTCCCTAAGGCGGCCGTAGCCTTCGTCGCCACGGAGATAGGTCTCCGACCTGACGATGTTTCCAACATCGTCGAAAGAGACTCGGTGAAGATGCCCAACGTCGGCCTCGAAGCCCAAGACACCGATCAGCAAGTCGCCCTGCCATGGCAAGCTGCCGCCGGTGTAGACGGCCGCCCCTCCCGGGGGCATGGCGCGGACCCAGGTCTTACGGGGCGCGGTTAGACCCGCCTGAGTCTCGCATCGATACGTCATAGGCCAGCCCAGGTTGTCACCGGGTGAGGCCACGTTGACCTCATCGAAGTCGGAGCGCCCGTCCTCGACGGGAAGCCCGCTCGGACCATGGTCGGTGACGAGGAGCGTACCGTCCTGGGCCCAGTCGAAGCCCTGGGTGTTGCGAATCCCCACGAGATAGGCCGCCTGACCTGGAAACGGGTTATCGTCGGGGACGCTCCCCTCGTCCGTCACCCGGAGGAGCTTCCCCGCGAGACTCGAGACGTCCTGCGACAGGCTCGGCACGCCGGCGTCGCCGGTGCCGATATATAGGTTTCCATCCGGACCGAACCGAATCCGCCCGCCGTTATGGTACAGCAGCGCGGGGATGTCGGCCACGATGATCCCATCGAAGCGGGCCTGGGTTCGCGCGCCATCGAGCACCCACCGCTGTACCTCGTTGCGAAGCGTGGCGCCCTGACCGACCGTGGCGTAGATGTAGAGCCACCCGTTCGAGGCAACATTGGGATGTACCGCGAGCCCCAGGAGCCCACCCTCACCCGAGGGCGTGATACCTACCGTCGCCACGGGCTCGCTCTGTAGCCGCCCGTTAGCATCGACGCGCCGTACCTGACCGCCCCGCTCGGTGAAGAGAAGCGTGCCGTCCGGAAGCCAGTCGAGCCCCCACGGAATACTGAGTCCCTCAGCGACGACCTGAACGTCGAGGGGTGTGGTTCCTTCGACGCCGAAGCCCGCATGGGTCTCCTCCACGCACGCCGCAGGCTGGATCGCGTCGCTTCCGCCGTCACCGAGGTCGGCACTCGGCTCGGAAGGGTCTCCGGCGGTCGAGTCCGCGCACGCGGCCAGGATCAGCGAGAAGAGGGCGATGCCTCTCCCGCAAGCCCCGAAACCATGGAGGTAGGAGCTGTTTAGGGGTCGCAGGGCGCAGACGGCTCGGTGTAGTCGGACGGGCGTCGGTGTATCCATCGTTCTGAGGTCCTCGGCTCGACCTCAACTTTCGACGCAGATGTTGAGCGTCTGTGGAGGGTGCGCTCCCGCCACGTACGAGCATCAGCCGATCGCTATTGACGAGCGGATCGGTGAACTCGTCGAGGGTGAGCTCTGAGTTCGGTCATCTATGCGGCTGAGCTGGCCCGAGCCTCGGCCCGAAGAACACCTTGCCGTCGCAGATCATGAACTCGGGCCGTGAGTTCCGAGAAAGACGTCGTGCTTGAGGACGCCTCGAAGGACGCTGTCGAGGTCGAAGCGCCGGAGACGCTTGATATCAGCGAAACGCCGCCGCGGGTTGCTTGAGCACGATAGAAGCTCTCGATGGCGCGAGTGCCCGCATCCCGGTACGTGCGTTCGGCTTTTGCAGCTGCCTCCTGGCGGACCTGCGCTCGGAGGGCGCCTCTCGGGAGAGGTCCCTGCTGCTCGAACCCAGCGCGGCCGATCTTACCTCGGGAAAGATGCGCCAAAGAAGTATGGTCACTCAGTTGAAGACGGTGCCGTCGTCCCTTACCCCGAACGTGAAGCTGTGGCGCGGCCCCTCCTGGCTGTCGGTGAGGGTAGGGACGGTCAACAGCGTGCCGTTGACTCGGATCTTGTTCGTGAACACGGTGCCGTCGGCTCCGTCGCCGCCGCCTCGACCGCAGGTGTTGGGATCCTCGATGCGCAGGACGTAACGACCAGGACGCGAGACGGCGGACGAGAAACGCCACATGTCGTCCCCGTCCGCGGTCATGAGACGCCGACGGAGGTTGTCCCAGCTCAGATGCACGTGCGTGGGGCTCACGAACTGCACGCATCCGGGGTGATCTTCAGCGACCGAAGCCCGCAAGGTGGTGGACGCGGGATACTCGATCTCGATGGGGATACCGCGTTGACCGTCCTCGGTCTCCGATCCACAGGCGGCCAAGATGAAAGCGAAGAGAGGTAGCGTCCTTTTCATGAGTTCCACCCTAACCGACGACACAAACTTCTGAAATCATATCCGACGCGTGAAATATCTGAGATTGAGGATGCTCATCGGATCTCCCGCTCTCTATCAGCCTCAGGGGTTGGGCGTGTATCCGAGCTCGCCGAACAGGTCCGGAGACTGCTTCAGGTACCGTTCCTTGTTGGTCTCGAGAAACCAAGCGTCCGTGACTTGCGGATTGTTCTGAAGCCGCGAGTCACCCCAGTTCGTGCCCGGGAAGTTGAAGCGCTCCCAGTCCTCGTTGATGAAGCTGATGGCCTTGATGTTGCGCTCATAAGCGAGGGAGAACAGATTGACGAACCAGCTGTTCCAGACGCTCGTGCCCGACGGCGCGATGCCGTTGATGGGGCTCGACTCCGCCACCATGACCGGCTTCTTCTTTTCCCGAGCGAACTGAAACACCGCGTCGAGCCAGGTCGACGGGCTGGGCGCGTACAGGTGTCCGAACAAAGAGACGGCTACCCAGTCCACGTAGTCGTCGCCCGGATACCACGCCGAGAGGGGGTTTCCTTGGTAGGGCGCGGAGGCGTATGAGTGCCAAACGAAGGCGATATTGTCTGCCCCCTCCGCCCTCATGATGTCGACCACGTGGCGATAGGCCTGCACGTATTCGGCAGGCTGAAGCTCGTTGTGGGGGCCATCGAACTCATACCCGATCCTCAGATAGATCGGGCGTCCCGTGGTTTTGGCCCAGGCGCTGAAGTCCCGAATCACCTGGTCGAACTCGCCCGCGGACGTCCGCCGGGCCACGTCCCAAGTACCCACCATCCAGAGGCCGCTCTGAAGCACGGTATTGGGGAATCGGTCGACGAGCTCGGCGTGGTTTTGACGCCCGCCGTTGTCGGTCAGGAACGTCGAGGTGACGCCCACCATGCTCGGGATGCCCCAGTACGCAGCCCAGCCGCTGGGGGTGGGTTGATCCGGAAAGGACGCGACGTGCTCATCGATACCGCCGAGCGTCTGGCCGAGGATGAGGAGCGTCTTCCCCGGAGGCGGCACGAATTTGGCGCCTTCGAACGCATAGTCGTAGGCGGGGTCGGGAGTGGTCCGGATCTGATCGACCAGAGCTTGGATGGGATCCGCGGACACCGAGCCGCTGTCCGCAGCCACCATGCCCGCGTCCGGGGCGGCCGCCACCGGGGTGCCAGCGTCGCTTGGCGCCGCGCCCAGATCTGTCGAGTCGTGGGCACAGGCCAGCTGGGTGGAGAGGGTCAGTAAAAAGAGCGCGGTCCATCGCCGCTGCGTTCTAGAGTCGTACATTGAGGTCCCCCCGGAGGCGCGCGGAGCCCCCTTCACTTCATCCACGGATTCGGCCCCCAAACCCCCGCACCCCCGATTCACTTTTGCGCCCGCGCCCCCTCGTTCTCCCCGAGGCGCACCACCAGCCAAGCGCGCGCCTTCTTCCAGTCGCGCTCGACCGTGGCCACCGAGACCTCGAGGACCCGGGCGATTTCCTCCGCGGTCATGCCGGCGAAAAATCTGAGCTCCACCACGCGGGCGTGGCGAGCGTTCAGCTCCGCCAGGGCGGTGAGGGCGTCGTCGAGAGCCACCAGGTCCAGATCCGCCTCGGGGCCTTCGACCGCAACGTGGCTGAGAGTGGTCCGCACCCCCCCATCCCGCTTATCCGCGGCCTTGGCCCGGGCGTAGTCGACCAAGATGTGGCGCATGGTTCGGGCCGCCACCGCCAAGAAGTGCTCTCGGCTCTGGAAAGCGTCGGCGTCCCGCCGGTTCAACTTGAGATAGGCTTCGTTCACCAGCGCGGTGGGCTGAAGCGTATGTCCGGACCGGCCGGCCAGGTAGCGGCCGGCGAGAGCTCGAAGCTCGGCGTAGGTCGTCGCGGACAGTTCCATGGGCCCCCGCTCGAACATCATCGACATCACGGACTTCGTCCAGACCTGGTAGGTAGCGGATATGGGCGAGGACATGAGCAGCGCCGGTGCGTACAAGCGCCTCATGGCCGCCTTCGATGAGCTGCAGGACTCGAGTCCCTCTCTGCGGGCCGCGAAGCTCGAGGCCTTGGAGGCAAAGGATCCGGACCTCACCCGCGAGCTCCGAAAGCTGCTGGTCGCCGACGCAACGGTCTTCCCCCCGCTCGAACGCGCCCTCGATCTCTCGAGCCTCGCGTCCTCCGCCCCCGAGACGCGCCCTCTCCCCTTTGAGCTCGGCGCTTCGATCGGCCTCTATCGACTGACCGAGGTCATCGGCCGCGGCGGCATGGGCTGCGTCTACCGGGCCCAACACACCCTCCTCGAGCGGACCGCCGCCATCAAAGTCCTCGAGCCCCGCCTCGTCGACGACGCCGACTATGTCTCTCGCTTTCTTCGCGAGGCGAAGGTGGTGAGCGCTCTGCGCCACCCGAACATCGTCGACGTCTTCGATTTCATCGAGACGGAGGCGCCCCGGCGGGTCGCCTTCGTGATGGAGCTGCTCGACGGCTCCACCCTCGCCGAGGTTCTCGAGCAGCGCGCGCTCAGCCTCGACGAGACCGTGTCGGCGGCTCTTCAGCTGTGCCAAGCCTTGGCCGCGGTGCATGCCCGAGGGGTGGTCCACCGCGATCTCAAGCCCGACAACGTCATGGTCGTCGGGCCCCTAGAGGGCGGGGGGGATGCGGCACCCACGGTCAAGCTGCTGGACTTTGGGATTGCCAAGGCGCCCAACCCTCACGCCGACCGCACCGCCACCGGCGTCATGATGGGCACCCCCAGCTACATGGCTCCGGAACAGTTCGCAGCCGAGCTTCCGACGCCAGCCACGGACGTGTACGCGCTCGCGGAGCTCATCTACGAGATGCTGACCCAGAGCCAGGCTTTTCCGGAGACTGGCTTGCATATGATGCGGCGCAAGATGTCTGGCGCCGCGGACTTGAGCCTCCCCGCCACGATCCCTCACCGAGGTCTACTCCTCCGGGTCCTGCAAGCCTGCCTACGGGCAGAACCTATGGAGCGACCGTCGATCGCGGACGTGGAACACGAGCTCTCCACTCTACCGGCGAGCGGAGCCCCAACCCCACCGCCGGCGCGGTCCGGCTCCGTTCTCACCCGAAGCGGCTGGATCGGGGGCCTCGCGATCGCGGCGAGCCTCGCGCTGTGGTCGAACTCGAGGTCGAGCCCTTCCCGCAACGGAGGGGTCGGCTCGCCCTCGACGCCGAGCGATGCGTCACGCCCGCGGGTTTTGCAGAGAGTTCGGAACGCGGAGCTTCCCGCCGTGATCTACGGCGACCCCCCGCTCAACACGCCCTACGTCGCGACCGGGTTCATGGGAGACGACGATGCGTTGGAGCTCAACCCCGATTGGCCGCACAACCCCCGCACCGGGGCGACCTGCCTTCGGGTCCGATTCACCAAACCCTACGGATGGGCGGGGCTGGCTTGGCTCGACCCCCAAGACGACTGGGGCGACCTCCCCGGAGGCTTGGCCATGCGGGGCGCCTCTCGCCTCTCATGGTGGGCCCGTAGCGATGTCGACGGGCTCGAGCTCAAGGTGGGGTTTGGGCTGCTCCTGGACGACAAGCCGTTTTACGACACGGACCGGGCGGAGCGCACCCTCTTCTTGACGACCGAGTGGAAGGAGTACGTCTTCGACCTCCGAGGAAAGAACCTCGACCGCATCAAGAGCCCCTTCTATTTCGCTCTCCAGGCCCCTCCGCCGGGAGAACCGGGCACATTCTATCTGGACGACATTCGCTTCGAATGACGTCGAGGGCGGGATTCGAACCCGCGTAGCTGGATTTGCAATCCAGTACCTCTCCTCTCGGTCACCTCGGCCTTCCCCGACCTTGGGGGTCGGAGATCGCTCCCGGCGGGATTCGAACCCGCGATCTTCCGGCTGACAACCGGGCGCCCTAAGCCTCTAGGCCACGGGAGCTTTGAACTCATCGGAGAGCACGTCGCGTGCCACGTCGTCGTGGACGAGTCCTGAGTCTCCGGGGCTCGAGCACCGATGCGCGGGGATAAATCTTAGAGCTTGGTCCTGAGGGTCGATGATGGCGACCGGCTCAAGGTTCCTTCGACCATCACCAGGCCCGCTCAGGAACAATCCAGGGTGACCTCCACCACCTGGATGACGCCCTTCTCGAGCTTGCGCTTTTCCCTCCAGCGCTTACAGCCCTTTTTGCGGATATCGATGGTGACGGTCCCGGGGTCGAGCTCCAGCGTGGTTGGGGTCCGGCCCCGCAAGACACCCTTTACGCGCAGATCGCCCCCCGCGGGGCGGGAGGCGACCTCGAGGAGAGCGGGGAGGGCAGCCACGTCGACGTCGACCGTCTGGGGCTCGCCGGCGGCCAACGCGACCGTCGTCCGATGCACCAGGGCTCCGTCGGCGCGACGGAGAGAGAGCTCGCGCGGTCCGAGAGGGAGCGTATCGAACCGGTGCGGGGTCTCGGCTTCGGCGGTGGTGCCGTCGATCCAGATTTCGAGACCGGGAGGGTCGCTTCGCACTTCGAGGACGCCCTCCCCTTCGCGAGGGCTGAGGCGCAAGGAGACGGTGCGCGTCTCCCCGGCGACAACCCGCACCGGCCGCACCGACTCCTCGAACCCATCGCGACTCAACCGGAGGACGTGGGTCCCCGTGTCGAGAGCCTCGAGCTCCACCGGCGAGCGATTGGCGACCAGCCGATCGTCGAGATGAAGGGTCGCGTCGGAGGGCTCGTAGGTCACGGTCAGGTCCCCGCTCCGGCGAAAAACGTCGCTCATGAAGAGCGCGGTGGCGACGACGCCCACCAAAGCGGCGGCGAGGCCCCCGATGAGCACGGCCGCCCACGTCGGAAGAGGGCGGCCAAAATCGGGGGCTGGATGGGCCGGGGACGTCACCTCCGGGTCCGATTCGGGCACCGGAGCCTTGATCGACGAGGGCCGCCGCATCGCCGGCATCGACCCGACGGACTGGACCGGCGCGGCGAGGTCCGACGTGAGCTGGGCGAAGGTGCCGGTTTCGGGTTCGTCCGCGACTCGGGGATCCTGAGGGATCACCCCGGAGTCGGTGTGGACGTCGACCCCGGAGTAGATTTCGAGTCGCTCCTTCTCGGTCGTCATGTCGGCCGAGTAGTGCTGCTGCATGTATCGCTGGAGGTCCGTGCGCGCGAAAGCCTGGTTGGTCGAGAAGAGATAGCGCTGCAGCGCCTCAGCCATCTCTCCGGCCCAGCGGTAGCGCTGGTTCCGATTCTTCGCGAGCGCCTTCATCACGATGCGCTCGAGTTCCGGCGACAGGTTCTTGTTCAATCGACTGGGAGCGGGCACGTCGACGTTGCGGACCTTTTCCAAGGTGCTGAAGTCGGACTCGCCGAGAAACAGGCGGTCTCCCACCAGGAGCTCGTACAGCACCACTCCGCAGGCGAACACGTCGGAGCGATGGTCGAGCTCGATGCCGCGCACCTGCTCGGGGGACATGTACCCAAACTTGCCCTTGAGCACCCCGGCTTGGGTCTTGGACACCTTGTTGGCCGCCTTGGCGATGCCAAAGTCGATGACTTTGACCTCACCCTCGAAGCTCACCAGAATATTCTGGGGCGAGACATCTCGATGGACGAGCCCGAGGGGCTCGCCGGTGCGGCCGTCCCGCTTGCGATGGGCGGCATCCAGGCCTTCGCAGACCTTCTGAAGGATGTGACAGCTCATCGCGATGGGCAGGAGCCGACCCCGCGCGCGAGCTCGGTCCCACATCATCCGGAGGCTCACTCCGGAGACGTACTCCATGGCGATGAAGTGGCTCTCGTCGACTTTTCCGAGCTCATAGATCTGAGCGATGTTGGCGTGCTGGAGCTGCACCGCCAGCTTCGCCTCGTCGACGAACATCTCCACGAAGTCCGGGTCGGCGGCGATGTTGGGGAGGATGCGCTTGAGGGCGACCATCCGCTCGAAGCCCTCGACGCCCGTCATCCTACCCCGGAACACCTCGGCCATACCCCCCACGTCGATGCGGTCGAGGAGCACGTAGCGACCGAACCGCTCCGGGCGCAGGTCGATCGGAGGCGCGTCCGGAGCGGTTTGAGGCGGCTGCGACACGCGGGGAGGCTACTACGCGCCTCGCGGAAAATCAGGACTTCGGCGCCTCACGTGGGTCGAGGAGGGTCAGCCGCACCTACACCCCGTTCACCGGCAGAGCTGCCGCGATCCCGGTGAGGAGGGACCCGGGGCGCATCGCACATCCAAGCCCCAGCCCAACGCACCACGTGGCCACGACTCGACCATAGCTCATGGTCGAGAGCGCGTCGCTCGCCCCCTGAGGATGGCCTGGGGAGGAAAGAAGGGGAGCGTGACCTGGGCGCACAACGCGGAGCCCGTCTTCGTGACCCTGACCAAGTTCGAAGTCATCGCCCAGCTCCCCGAGCACCTGGCC